>QCQN01000007.1 GCA_003212175.1 Prochlorococcus sp. AG-449-P16 | reverse complement strand
AGAGCTACAACCACAATTTCTTGGGCCTTAAAAAATGGAGCTGACTCGATACAAGTATTTGCGGATTTAGATTTATTGAAAGAATCTGCAATTAAATGGCAAGCTGATAAGAGACTAATGCTTGGAGAGAGAGGCGGGAAGAAGATTGATGGCTTTGATCTGGGCAATTCTCCTTTGTCAGTTACAAAAGAAGTCGTCAATGGTAAAAGACTATTTATGAGTACAACAAACGGTACTAAATCATTGCAGAAAGTTCAACATGCAAAGCATTTATTTGCAATGGGACTCCCAAATAGGAAAGCAGTTGCAGAAAAAATTATTTCATTAAGATGTGAAAATGTTTTAATACTTGGTAGTGGCTGGGAAGGCTCATATTCACTTGAGGATTCCTTGGCTGCAGGTGCTTTGGCCTCATACTTGGAACAGAACTGTGATTTTGAAATAAAAATTCTGAATGACGAATTACAGGCTGCTTTGGCACTTTGGGAATTATGGAAAAATGATATCTTGAAATGTTTAAAAACAGCAACCCATGGCAAAAGATTGACAAGTCTTGGAGATTATGAGGATGATTTTAAATGTTGTTCTGAACTTGATTGCTTAGATATTGTTGCTGTTCAAGTTGAAAGAGGTGTGATTCGTGCCTCATGATTCACGAATTGTTTCACTAGGAGTAAAGTCTTGACTGATTTTTTGGTAGCTGCATTACAAATTACGAGTACTTCTAATATTGAAGCAAATTTTGCAGAAGCAGAAGAGCAAATAGAATTAGCCTCAAGAAGAGGCGCAGAGCTAATTGGATTACCTGAAAATTTTGCTTTCTTAGGTGAAGATGATGAAAAACTTAGTTTAGCTTCAGAATTATCAATAAAGTGTACAAATTTTTTAAAAACCATGTCGCAGCGATATCAAGTCTTCCTTCTGGGAGGAGGATATCCTGTTCCTGCAGGAGATGATAGACATACACTTAATAGATCAGCTCTTTTTGATAAAGATGGACAAATTTTAGCAAAATACGACAAGATTCATCTTTTCGATGTGGATTTGCCTGATGGAAACTTGTATAAAGAATCATCAACTATATTATCTGGTAATGAAAAACCGCCAGTTATTGATGTCCCCGGTCTGTGTAAGATAGGGCTATCAATTTGTTACGATGTCAGATTTCCAGAACTCTATAGATACTTATCTTTAAATGGTGCAGAATTAATCATGATCCCTGCAGCATTTACAGCATTTACAGGAAAGGATCATTGGCAAATCTTATTACAAGCAAGAGCAATTGAAAATACTGCTTACGTAGTTGCACCTGCTCAAACCGGTATTCATTACGGTCGAAGACAAAGTCATGGTCATGCAATGGTAATAGACCCTTGGGGAACCGTTTTGTCTGATGCAGGAAAAACACAAGGTGCTGCTATCGCTCCTGCTGATAAGGAGAGAGTTAAAAAAATTAGAGAGCAAATGCCAAGTTTAAAGCATAGAAAATCAACATTATTTGCTAACTAATGTCAAAGTTTTTTAATAATAAACTTTTTCGCTGTCTATCAATATTATTGGTTTTTAATTCAAATATTCCTCTCGTGAGATCATCAAGTGCATTGGCGGCATGGTCTTTAAACTCAAATGGAGTCTTGGAATTAAGAACAAAATCAGATACAAAATTAGAAGCATATTTTCAGAAAGGAGGAGAAGTTTTTGGAGATAGATTTTGGATAGATTTCCCTGGAGAACTAAAAAATCCAAGAATAATTGAGGGAAATGGTCCAATAAAAGAAATTAGGCTTGGAAAACCAATTAAAGGTAAAACCAGATTGGTTGTTGAGTTTATAGAAAATAATGATTTAAGGCCTCTTAAATGGAGCCTCGTTGGTTTAGATCAAAATAGGTGGAGAATTAAACTTTTTTCGTCTCCTAGAAATTCATTCAAAAAAATTGGAGAGGGTAATGTTAAGCAATCACCCCTGAAATTGACCTCAAATCAAAAGCAAATAAATACAATTAAAAGGAATTATGATTTTTTGAATTTACCGGATATTAAGCGCAATAATTTTTATGTTGTGATTGACCCTGGTCATGGTGGACCTGATCCTGGAGCAATTGGTATAGGAGGCTTAAGAGAAACAGATGTAGTATTAGAAGTTTCAAAACTTGTCAAAAAGTTATTGACTGAAAAAGGGGTAAAAGTAAGATTGACAAGAAATAAAGAACTTGACTTAGATCTACCCCCGAGGGTTTCAATAGCCAATAGAACGGATGCAGATATCTTTGTAAGTATTCATGCAAATGCTTCAAGAGGTAGAAGAAGAGATATAAACGGCCTTGAGACTTTTTATTACTCTGGATGGAGGGGTAGGTTACTGGCAAAAAAAATTCAAAAGCAAATTCTTAAAGTCTCTCCAGGGAGTCCTGATAGAGGAGTAAGACAAGGAAGATTTTTTGTCATTAAAAATACGAGAATGCCTGCAGTATTAGTAGAAATTGGATTTTTAACAGGAAGATTAGATGCTAGAAGATTAGAGAAGTCTATACATAGAAAAAGAATAGCCTATGCAATTACGAGAGGCATACTTGAATACTTTTCAAAGGCAGGGTGAAACTTAAAATAGGAATTTTTGATAGTGGGATAGGAGGTTTTACGATCCTTAATTCTTTATTACACTCACGCAGCGATGTGGAGGTTTTGTATTTGGCAGATACTAAAAGGGTCCCATATGGCAGTAGAAATTTTCATCAGATAAGATCTATTGCAAGCGAAATTTGCGATTGGTTTTCAGATAAAAATCTGGATGCGTTATTTATAGCTTGCAATACTACAAACGCATGTGCATTAGATATTTTAGAAAATAACCTAAATTTCCCTTGTTTTGATCTTATTAACTCGGTTTCGGATGCAGTAACAAAAAAACATGTAGGAATTCTTGCAACTCCTACTACTATTAAATCCTCCTACTACAAGAAAGTAATTGAGTCGAAAATAAAAAATGTAAAAGTATTTCAACAAGCTTGTCCTGATTTTGTGCCAGAAATAGAGAAAACAGTTATTGACAGAAAAAAAATAAATTATCTTTCAGATTTGTATCTCAACACCCTATTGAAAGAAAATGTGGAGGAAATAATACTTGGCTGTAGTCACTATCCTCTAATTTGCGATATTTTAAAAAACAAAATTAATTCAAAAATTAGAATTATTGACCCATCAGTATCATTGATAGACAAATTCAATAAATTATTTTTAATTAATCAGTATTATGTCTGTGATAGTATTTTATATGATGATGTAAATTTCTTTGTAACCTCAAAAAGTGAGGAATTTTCTAGAAAAGTGAAATATTGGTTGGAAATTAATAAAGAAATTAAGCTAGTTAACCTCCGAAGCAATGATTGATTCTTTAGTATATGTAAGAGGATAACCATGAATACAGTAACAGAACTTCTACAACCAGTTGAGAATGATCTTGATGATCTTATTCTTGAACTAAAAAATTTAATAGGTGCCGGTCATCCAATATTGCAAGCTGCTGCAGAACATTTATTCAGCGCTGGTGGTAAGAGACTTAGACCAGGAATTGTTTTATTGATATCAAAAGCAATTTCTGAAG
Source organism: Prochlorococcus sp. AG-449-P16 (assembly GCA_003212175.1). Lineage (GTDB taxonomy): Bacteria > Cyanobacteriota > Cyanobacteriia > PCC-6307 > Cyanobiaceae > Prochlorococcus_A. The sequence goes on along the minus strand of QCQN01000007.1, from coordinate 36,421 downwards.
ATTTTTCTTTGACAATTAAACATAGAAGACTTGCAGAAATTACTGAAATGATTCATACAGCATCTTTGGTGCATGATGATGTTGTAGATGAAGCATCCACAAGAAGAGGTGTGGATACAGTTCATAGTAGATTTAATACAAGAGTAGCAGTTTTGGCGGGTGATTTTTTATTTGCTCAAGCTAGTTGGCATCTAGCAAACTTAGAGAATGTAGAAGTTGTTAAATTATTAAGCAGGGTGATAATGGATTTAGCAGAGGGTGAAATAAAACAAAATTTAAATAGATTTGATTCTGGACAGACATTCTCTAAATACATCAATAAAAGTTATTGTAAAACAGCTTCTTTAATTGCGAATAGTTGTAAAGCTGCAGGAGTTTTGAGTAATTTGGATGATGAAAAATTAAAAAAATTATACGAATTTGGGAAAAATATTGGATTAGCTTTCCAAGTTGTAGATGATATTCTTGACTTCACAGGTAATGATAAACAATTGGGAAAACCAGCAATATCTGATCTAGCAAGTGGCTACCTTACTGCTCCGGTCTTATATGCTTTAGAGGAAGATGCAAAATTATCTGTATTAATAAATAGAGAACTTGTTGAAAAGGAAGATTTAAATAATGCTCTTGATATCATAATGAATTCTAAAGCCATAGCAAGATCTAGAAAATTAGCAGAAGAATTTGCAATTCTCTCAAAAGAGGCCATATCATGGATTCCTGATTCTGCTTATAAGAGAGCTCTTTTAGAGCTGCCTGAATTTGTTCTTGGTAGACTATATTAATTTTCAATAGATAAATTTTTGTTGATTATATTTGTTTTAGTATTATTGGAATTTATAATGATTTAGCCTAAATTTATTTTAGTTCCCTTTAATGTCACTAGATAAAAGAAATTCAATAAACAATATCCTCGAAGAAAATAGAATCTTTCATCCTTCAAAAAATTTTGCCGATAACTCTAATATTCGGTCTTTTGAACAATATCATAGTTTAAAAAAACAAGCTTTAAAAAATCCGGCTCACTTTTGGGAATCTTTTGCAAAGTCAGAGATAGACTGGTTTGAGCCTTTTGAAACAGTTTTAGATAGCGAAAATGCCCCTTTTTTTAAATGGTTCAAAGAAGGTAAATTAAATATTACATATAATTGTATAGATAGACATATTAAGAATGGTCTAGGAAAAAAAACAGCCCTTATCTGGGAGGGAGAGCCAGGAGATAGCAGAAAATTTACTTATAATGAGCTCCTCAAAGAAGTTTGTAAAACTGCGAACGCGTTAAAAGAAATAGGAGTTAAAAAAGGCGATTTAGTTTGTATCTATATGCCAATGATTCCTGAAGCAATGTTTGCTATGTTGGCTTGTGCGAGAATAGGAGCGCCACATTCAGTGGTTTTTGGTGGCTTTTCGTCAGAAGCTTTAAAAGATAGATTAATTGATGGAAGTGCAAAGTTTGTCATAACAGCTGATGGCGGCTTTAGAAAAGATAAGGTTATTGAGCTTAAAAATGCTGTTGATGCTGCAATTGAAAACGGAGCGAGTAAAATTGTTGAAAAAGTAATTGTGGTACAGAGAACAAAAAAAAATATTTCAATGCTAAAAAATAGGGATTATTGGTGGCACGAAATAGTAAAAAACCAAAAAGATTGGTGTGAGCCAGAAATTATGAATAGCGAAGATAGGCTTTTCATATTATATACATCGGGATCAACTGGAAAACCAAAAGGAGTTGTCCATACTACAGGTGGTTATAATCTCTGGTCACACTTAACATTCAAATGGATTTTTGATATTAAAATTGATGACATATATTGGTGTACTGCAGACGTTGGTTGGATTACTGGACATAGCTACATAGTTTATGGCCCTTTATCAAATGGAGCTACAACAATAATGTATGAGGGAGTTCCAAGACCATCAAATTTAGGAGCTTTTTGGGAAATTATTCAAAAGTATAAGGTTTCAATTTTCTACACGGCCCCTACTGCGATTAGATCGTTCATGAAGTCAGGACGTGAAATACCTGACAAGTATGATCTAGATAGTCTTAGACTATTGGGTACAGTTGGAGAACCGATTAATCCGGAAGCATGGATGTGGTACAGGGATGTCATTGGAAAAAATAAATGTCCTATCGTTGATACCTGGTGGCAGACTGAGACAGGAGGTGTGATGATTAGTCCTTTACCGGGGGCTATTGCCACAAAACCAGGATCAGCAACTTTTCCTTTGCCAGGCATTGAGGTTGAAGTTGTAGACAAAAATGGGAAAAAGGTAAAAGAGAATGAGGGAGGTTTTTTAATAATAAAAAAACCTTGGCCTGGAATGATGCGAACAATTCATGGTAACTCTGAAAGGTATATTAAGAGTTATTGGGAACATATTTCCTTCCAAGGGGAAAAGAATGTTTATTTCGCCGGAGATGGCGCGCGTATTGATAAAGACGGATATATCTGGATTATGGGAAGAGTTGATGATGTTATAAGTGTTTCAGGTCATAGATTGGGCACAATGGAGATAGAGTCTGCTTTAGTAAGTCATGAATCAGTTGCGGAAGCAGCTGTTGTTGGTAAAAAAGATGATTTAAAAGGTGAAGCCATAGTCGCTTTTGTATCTTTAGAAAAAGATGTAAAAACTAGTTTGGAATTAGCTGAGAGATTAAAGAAACATGTTGTTAGTGAAATTGGAATCATTGCGAGGCCTGAAAAAATAATTATTTCTGATTCTCTTCCTAAAACACGAAGTGGAAAAATAATGAGGAGAATTCTTAGATCAATAGCCGCTGGAGAAAGAATAACAGGAGATATTAGCACTCTTGAAGATAGTTCTGTTTTAGAAAAATTGAAGGAAAGCTCTTAACTTGTTTTATCAATTAAATCAGAAATCATATTAATAGTTTTTCTTTTAAAAATATCATCTGCCCAATCTCCCAAAAAATTTTCTCTTAGTCCTGCGCTTGCAATAATAGTATGTGTTCCTTTTAACACTATCCCCTCTGTGTTATCTTCTTTTCTTGATTTAAGACATGCAAGCAAACTATTTGTTTGATCTAATTCATCAGATTTGAACTTTATTAAAAAGTTATTTTTTTGACTGTAAGTATTTTCTATTATTTTCAAAGTTTTTCCTGGGCTAGGACTAAATTCACTATTGAATTCTAATTTTTGAGATATTTTTTTTAGTAATGGAATTGACTTGCCTGCGCTGAAATTATTGAAACTTATTGAAATAAATTTTTCGCAGTTTCTTCCTCCATCAGGAGAAATTAGATGCAGTTTGCAACCAAGACTATGCCCAATTCTTATTGAAGAGAGCGGTTTCCCTAACCTATTTGATAATGATATTCGGCAACTTTTAAAACTTTTCCATGCTTTAATTGAAAGTTCCTGATGATCAAATTGAGGAGTATATTGAAAAGCATGCACAGCATAGTTTTTTTTAATAAGGCCTTCTATAAATCTTTTATATGTAATGTCAGGTTTAGATGCAAGATAACTCCCACCTATAAATTCAATTATTTTTTTAGGATTTGATGGCCAATAGCAATAATTATTAAGTTGATATTTTGTGAAAGTCATCTCTCAAGTTTATTCCAAATTTTCAGAGAATATATTTAAAAGTTTTGCAAATGTTTTTAATTAATATCAATTTAAAAGAAAAATTTCTTAATTGCGTCAAGATAAGAGAAAGTTTTTTAAAAAGTGTGGAACTTAATAAAAAAGGATTAAATCAACTGGACTTTCTCAAAAATGAAATTGATAGTAATTCATTTAATAAAGGTTTTAACAATGAAGATTCTAAAATTAGTAATAAATCAAGAGGAGAGTATGCTTTTGATAATCAAAAAAAGAAAATAGAGAAAATTTTAATTCTTGATACTGAAACTACAGGCTTAGATGAAAATAAAGATAAAGTTATTGAGATAGGTTGTATTTTGTTTCATATACCTTCCAAATCTGTCCTCTCACAAGTTTCGTTCTTATTACCAGTTACTACAAATGAAGCGGAATTTGTTAATAAAATATCTGCAGATGTTACGAATATTGAACAACCATGGGAAGAAGGATTGAATTTCTTTTTAAAACTTGTGGAAAACTCTGATTTAATAGTGGCTCATAACGTTGAGTTTGATAGGAAATGGTTTGGGAAAGGAAGATTGCCTAAAATTGATAAAAAATGGATTTGTAGTTTAGAAGATATTGATTGGTCTTTCCAAAAATCATTAAAAAACAGGCCTTCTGTCACTGATCTTGCTTTAGCTTTTTCAATACCTGTTTGGAATTTACACAGAGCCTTATCAGATTGTTTTTACCTATCAGAAGTATTTAAAAAATGTGAGAATTTGGAGGATCTTCTTTTTAAGGCCTCTGAACCTCGTTTTTTATATAAGGCATTAGTAAATTATGAAGATAGATCGTTAGCCAAGAATGCTGGGTTTAGGTGGAATTTTCCTTTGGAAGGTGCATGGTCAAAAAAATTAACGAAAGAACAAGCCACTAAACTTGATTTTAATGTTGAGATCATCCATGATATTTTGTAAATTTTTCAAGTACTGAAAATATTTAATGCTTATTACATGGCATCCATTTATCACCCATTTTATGTGCCCCATCACATCCGTATTTTAAGGAAGCTTTTTCAGCATCTTCTCTGGTATCAAAAAGATCCGAAATCATATTTTTATTCCCTTTATTAATTTTGAATGCTTTTTGGGAATGACTATGGTGGTTATGAGTTTGAGATTTAGGGGAATATTCCCATACTCCCATAGTCGTAATCCCAGCAGAGATAATTCCCATACCAACTACAGACAAGTTTATAATTCCCATTGCTACTGCCCCAAAAGAAAATACCCCCATTGGAACTATTCCAATACTTACAACTCCCATCGGAACAATCCCTATTGAGACAATACCCAGTGGGGCTATTCCAAAAGCAAATTTTTTTGGTTGAGTTCCACAATGCTGATTGGTTTTAATGTTTTTAATTTCCAAGTATTTGTAGAGATGTTAAATTAAAATTATCACACAGAACTTCCAAGCAAAATTTAATTTCTATTTAAATTAAAAAATTTTTAATTATTAATCTGAACCTTGAATAACTTTAAAAATCTAAGAGGAACTGTAGACCTCTTACCTGAACAATTAGTGAAGTGGCAAAATGTTGAAAAAATTTTAGTGGAACAGCTTTCAAGGGCTTCTATTAAAGAGATAAGAACTCCAATTTTGGAGATGACTGAATTGTTTATAAGAGGTATCGGAGAGGGCACAGATGTAGTTGCTAAAGAAATGTACACATTTTTAGATAGAGGGGAGAGGTCCTGCACTTTAAGACCTGAAGGAACTGCTTCTGTAGCAAGGGCCTTAATACAAAGTGGAATATCATCTAAACCTCCTCAGAAATTATGGTATATGGGCCCCATGTTTAGATATGAAAGGCCTCAAGCTGGTAGACAGAGACAATTTCATCAGTTAGGTGTTGAGTTTATTGGCTATCAATCTGTAAGAAGTGATATAGAAATTATTACTCTAGCTTGGGATATTTTAGCTAAATTAGGAATAAAAGAACTTAATCTGGAGATTAATACTCTAGGCGATATTGATGATAGGTCTAATTTTCAAAAGTCATTTTTAAATTGGTTAGAAATTAATAAGAATTTTTTAGATTTAGATTCTCAGAAAAGAATCAATAAAAATCCTTTGAGAATTTTAGATTCAAAGAATGTTCAAACCAGAGAAATCCTTAAAGAAGCGCCAAAATTATTAGACTTTTTGTCTGAAAAAAGTCTTGAAAGATATTCAACTCTAAAAAAACAACTAGCAATGTTAAAAATACCTTTTGTTCAAAATTATAATTTAGTGAGAGGTTTAGATTATTACACTCATACGGCATTTGAAATTACAAGTGGCTCTCTTGGATCACAAGCAACAGTCTGCGGTGGGGGGAGATATGATGGGTTAATAGAACAGATGGGCGGACCAAAAATCCCTGCGATTGGTTTTGCAATAGGATTAGAAAGATTAATCTTATTAGCAGGACAAGAACTAGAAATAAGTAGAAAAACGGACATTTACATTATTAACCAAGGTTTACAAGCAGAACCATTGGCGTTGGAATTATCCAGAAAATTAAGACGATATGATTTATTAGTTGAATTAGACCTGACTGGAGCCAGTTTCTCTAAGCAATTTAAAAAGGCAAATAAATTAAAATCAAAAAGTATTATTATTGTTGGTGATGATGAAGCAAATAAAAAAGAATTTGTCATAAAGTTATTTGATAAAGTAAATTCTGAAAGTAAAGAAGAAACAATTTCTATTAAAAATGAATCCATACTAGAGAAGTGGATACAAAATAATTTGCTTTAAAGTGCATACATTTAAATTTATGATTATTTTTATTTCTTTATTGATATACTTTAGGTTTAAAAAACAACTTAATTTGAAATTAAAAAAAAGATTTCATAGAAATAAAAAAATTACAACTTTTAGCAAGAGTAATCTCAATAACTGGATGAATTTAAGTAAGAAGGAAAGATATTGCCAACAAAAAGAAGATTCTACCTCTTACTTAAATAAAAGAAAAGTTTTATTAGAAGAAATTAGAGACGAATATAAAAAAATATCTAAAGGTAAAATCAAAAAAACTTAATTTTTTAAGGTATTTATGGGAAATTATTGGACTTCTAAAAAACCGATATATGGATTAAGACATTTTGTACTTGTAAATAAGGCCAGAGAATTAGATCAAATTGTTTTTTTATTAGTTTCTGTTATTGATGTTGAAATTAATCTGAAAATTAACCAAGAGGAATTTTTAAACAGTAATAATTGGGAAAAAGGGTGGGTTAATCTTCCTAAAGTTGATTCAATTACTGATGAATACACATTATATAAATCTTCAAATAAAGGTAAAGAGGGAGTAAGCAAAATTTTCATTAATCAGGATTCTTTATTTAATATTTCTTAATTTTGACATTTATTTTGTTTATTCAATTTTTGCTTAATAAGACTTAGTTTTCTGATATTTAATAATTATTTAAAAATTTTACCCCTTTCAAAATAAGAAAATAAACGTTATTAAGGATTAATAATATTTACTGAATGCAATGTTAGGGAATATATGGAACCCTTCTAAAATTACAGCTAAAAAATTAGGAATAACTGAGATGAAACTTTTTTATTTAAGGGAGAATGGATTCTTAAAACCTGGCATCCATTGGAAAAGTTCACCTTATGGGCAAAAAAAACCCTGGAATCCAGAAGCTCTTTTTAATAAAATAACCTGCAAAAAAGTAATTGAAAAACTTTATTTGGAACATGAAGATAGTATTGCCGCCTGATTTTGAAACCTTTGAAGATTGACTTGTGAAATATTACACAATTGCTATTCAATTAAATTTTCATCTCTACATTCAATTAATGTATTTTGTAAAGTTGGATATAAGTTAATCATTTTTGTATATTGTGCTGATTTTCTATAAGATTTTGCAGCCTTTTTGTAATGACCTTCAGATTTCATTTCTAGTAGAAATTTTCTAGAAGATTCCTGAGCAGTTTTCATAAAAGAAAAAGTAGCATACCCCCTTTTTAATAATTGTTTCAGCATGTGGCAAGAAATAACATAGTTTTATGAAAAAAAAGATAACTAATGTCAGCAAAAAGAAATTTATTAATAATCTTCAAATTTATAAATATTTTAGTTTTCGTTTAAATATCCCTTATACATAATAAATTTTCAGTTTTAATCTACTATCTTTGGCGATGTTCTTATTTTTAAGATATTTAGTTTTACTTGAATAGGATTAATAACCTTTACAATTTTGTTGTGAATTCAACTCTTTGCTGAAATATAAAGTATTCTCAAAACGTTTAAGCTAATCAATTCCTAAATGCAAACCTACGGCAATCCAGATACTACCTACGGATGGTGGGCTGGTAATTCAGGTGTAGCAAATCGCTCAGGAAAATTCATCGCTGCTCATGTAGCACATGCAGGATTAATTGTTTTTTGGGCGGGTGCATTCACCCTTTTTGAACTTTCACGATTTGACCCTAGTGTTCCCATGGGACATCAACCTCTAATCGTTCTTCCTCATTTAGCAACTCTTGGAATAGGGTTTGATGCAAATGGCGTTGCCATGGGAGATACTAAACCTGTACTTGCTATAGCAATAGTTCACTTAGTTTCTTCTATGGTTTTAGCAGCCGGCGGACTTTTACATTCTTTACTTCTTCCTGGAAATTTAGAAGATTCTGATGTTGCAAGAGCTAGAAAATTCAACATTGAATGGGACAACCCAGACAAATTGACATTTATACTTGGCCATCATTTAATAATTCTTGGATTTGCAGTTATTGCGTTCGTAGAATGGGCTCGAGTTCACGGAATTTATGATCCAGCTATCGGTTCCGTAAGGCAAGTTGAGTATGAATTAAACTTAGCCAAAATCTGGAATCATCAAACTGACTTTTTGACTATTGATAGTCTTGAAGAAGTAATGGGTGGTCATGCCTTCCTCGCTTTTGTTGAAATAACAGGTGGAGCTTGGCACATTGCTACTAAGCAAGTTGGAGAATATACTAAATTCAAAGGTAAAGGTCTTCTTTCAGCGGAAGCTGTTCTCTCATGGTCATTAGCGGGCATAGGTTGGATGGCTATTATTGCTGCCTTCTGGAGTGCTGCTAATACTACAGTTTATCCTACTGAATTCTTTGGTGAGCCATTAGAACTTAAGTTTAGTATTTCTCCTTATTGGATTGATACTGTTGATCTTCCTGATGGTGAGTACACATCAAGGGCATGGTTAGCAAATGTTCATTACTATTTTGGTTTCTTCTTTATTCAGGGTCACCTATGGCATGCTTTAAGAGCTCTAGGTTTTGACTTCAAGAGAGTTACTAATGCTATCAGTAATATTGATAGTGCGACAGTCACTCTTAAAGATTAAATCTTTAATTACATTACAAATATTAAAAGGCTCCAGTTTTATGGAGCCTTTTTTATTTGAAATAAATTCTTAATTAATTTAGATTTATAGGGTAATAGGTTTTGAGTTCATTGAATATTTTTTCAAATTCTCTATTAATAAGTCTTTTTGGATTTTTAACGATATTTTTTTTATTGATTTTTGGGAAAAGATTAAATTTGGCTATTCAACTTGAGAGGTTTGGATTGCCTATAGCTGTTATCTCTGGAATTGTAGGTATATCAATAGGTCCATTTGGAGTAATTCATATTTTGCCTAAAGAAACTACAAATGTTTGGAGTAATTTCCCAACTCCTCTTTTATCGTTAGTTTTTGCGACTTTAATGATGGGCAGACCGATACCTAACATAAATGGTTTAGTAAGACCCATTGTCAATCAATTTTTTCTCGCTCTTTCTCTAGGCTTTGGTCAATTTTTTGTTGGTGGCTTAGTAGTTAAATACTTATTATCACCATCAATCGAAACCAATCCATTAATGGGTTGTTTAATAGAAGTTGGTTTTGAAGGGGGGCATGGGGCTGCATCTATCATTGGGGAGACTTTTAGAAGGCTAGGATTCTCAGATGGCTTAGATCTCGGCTTTGCAATGGCAACTATGGGCCTTTTGTCATCTTCTATATTAGGAAGCTTATTTATTTTCCTTGGAAGAACTTTAGGGCTTTCTGATACTAAGGAAATTATTGAAACAAAAGATTATTTAAATTCGAATACGAAAATAGGTATCTTTGCAGATCTAAGAATTTTGATAGTAAATCTTGGATTTTCTGGTTTGGCTATTTCTTTTGGAGTCTTGTTACTTAAACTTTTAAGATACATTGCTAATTCTTTCAGTGACTTTTCCAAAGAAATAATCTTTTCACTTCCAGTATTCCCTTTAATTCTTATTGGTTCACTTCTTATTAGATATATCTTAGAAAAAACCAAAAATACAAAATTTATTTCAAATATATTGCAAAGAGAAATTGGTATTTTATCTACTGATTTATTAATTTTTACGGCTATGGCGAGTTTAGATATTGATGTTGTTTTGGCTAATTGGAAAATTATTTTAGTTTTTACTGTTTTTGGTTTATTTTGGAATTTAATTTGTATTGCATATTTTGCTTACTTTATATTTGACGATTACTGGTTTGAAAAAAGTTTAATAGAATTTGGCAACTCTACTGGTGTAGTTGCTTCAGGTTTGCTTCTCTTGAGATTAGCAGATCCAAAAAATATTTCCAAAACATTACCAATTTTTACATCAAAACAGCTTTTTGCCCAGTTAATTCTTTCGGGAGGATTATTTACTGTTTTAGCTCCAATTTTGATTTCAAAAATAGGCCTTGATTATTGGACAGAAATTTGTGCCGCTTTTACTTTTTTAATTCTCATAATAGCTTTTATTTTTAATCATGGTTTTTTGAAAAAGTACCAATCATAACCTTAGAATAGTACTAGATTTATAATTTTTAATGTCATCTTCTTCCTACGATATTCCACCTCAAGAAAATAAAGGGAAATGGTTTAGGAGTCATTTGCTAGGAAGGGAAATTGAACTGGGTGAATTATATAGTCTAGGACCAAATGATTTGGATTTGGTTATGGCGGAGACTGCAGAAATCAGAAGTGATCTTGATTTTAAGGAAAAAAATATAGGAAAATTTAGGACGGCTGGATATTTTTTGGAGTTAGCAAGAATAATTGAGAAAAGGAAGTTGTTAGAAAGTTAATCAGAGGGAAAATAATTTGTTCTCGAGTATGGTCTCCATAATTCGTATTTATACATTAAGGATTTAAATTTCCTATCATTTTCAAACGAATCTAACCATTTTTTTATTGGTGGCTCCAAATAATTTATTCTTTTTTGACTTTCGCAAGCGATTTTAAATTGTCTTATAAAAGGCCAAATACACCAATCAGCGATAGTGGGGTTATCTCCGAAAAAGTATTTATTTTCGACCAGAAGTTCGTTCCATTTCTTGATAAATTTAATCGCATTTGTGAAATGAAATTCTTCATTACTATTTTGATATCTTGTGGCATATTTAAATCGATCTAAATGATATTTGAATTCGGTATCGTTTTCATTAATTATTTTAAAAATATCTTCCTTTTTATTATCAGGAAAATAACGAAATTTAAAATCCTTTCTTGAATTTGAAAGAGCCCATAAGATGATTTCAAGACTTTCTTCAATAACTTTACTATTTTTTTTTATAAGTATCGGAACCGTTTTCGTCTTTGATTTATTTAGAAAATCTAGAGGTTTATTTTTTAAATCAATTTCTCTTATCTCTACTTTTATTTCACAAATTAATAGGGCCCATCTAGCACGAATTGCATATGGACATCTTCTAAATGAATATAAAATATCGTTTGTCATTTTGTAAAAACTTTTAATTTACTTGATTCTTTTAGTATTATTTAAATAGGAATATTATTAATTTTACAACGCAAATGTCGGGATATGTTTACCTTATTAGAGTAGGAGACCTTTATAGAATTGGTAAAACAGATAATCTTGAAAAGAAAATCAAGAGATTAAAACCAGATGAATTATTAACATCAATTATGACTAAGGAGCCAGAAACTCTTGAAGCAAGATTACTAAGAAAATATAAGTCGCAAAGAATTCCTGAAACTGGCTATTTAAAGCTTTCTAAAAGACAAATTAGAGAATGCAAAAAGCATTTTGAATTAAAGGGAAGCTTACCTCACACTTTAGATGCTGAAGTTTCCATTACTTTATTTGCATCTTTTATATTGTTTTCACTAAGTGCCTTAATATTTAACTATATAAATTTTGGATTTTTAAAGGCCATATCCTATTCTTTTGGAATAGCATCTTTACCAATGGTTGTATTATTTATAACAGGTAGTTTTGGGGGATATTTTTCTGAAGATTTATCTCTTTTTTCATTGTTAACTAATCGAATAAAAGGTCTATTTATAGCTATTGCAATGCTGTCAATTGCTTACTTAATTTTCAATTTAGGTTAAATCTCATAATTACAATTTAATGCAATTTCAAATGGGACTGATTGGGTAGGTAACTTCAGAATAGTTGAGCATATCTCAGCAATATCTTCAGGTTGTGTCATGCTTGATTTTTCTAGAGAAGAGATATTTTGTGCCATTTCTGTATTAACCCAACTTGGGCAAATTGCTGAAATCCTTATATTTTTATCCCAACCTTTATTTTTCATTGTTTGGCATAATCCCATCAAAGCAAACTTTGAAGAAGAATAGGCTGCTAAATCTCCTTTAGATCTTTTCCCACTCATTGAAACTAAAACAATAATTCTTCCTCTTTCTGAGGCACATAAATGATCCCAAGAAAGCCTACATAAATTCCAAATTGCTAAAAAGTTGATATTTAGTGTATTTAAAATATCCTCTTCATCACCATCTTTGAATAAGAAAGGAACTTTTGATAATACTCCGGCACAATTTATTACTGAATCAAGTCCCCCAAATTCATCTACTGTATTTTTTATCCAATTTTCTGCTGTAATTTTTTTTAACGCATCATAGTGGTTTATTAAAATTCTCCCTTCGGGCCATTTATTTGGATCGATAGCGCTTCCTTTTAATGATTGAGGATTTCTTATTCCAACACTAATTCTATTGCCTTCTTTTAATTCTTTAGTTGCAATACTTAATCCAATACCTTTATTGGCTCCGCTTATTAGTATGGTTCTCATTTTTAAACTATATATTTGGAAAAATTATCCTAAGTAGCATTTTGAATTCTCTTCCATGCATAATCATCAGACCTTTCTTTACACTCCATGGAGCCTTTAAAAACATTATGCACATCGCATATACAATCTCCTTTAAAGATAAAGTATCAGTGAGAAAACCATACCACTGGTTTTTAGGTAGTTGGAAAAAACTGCCAAAAAATTCTCTTAATAGTTTTTCGTCAAATCTCATGAGCTTTTCCAATCCAAATTGGTAAAGTGATTTCTTTCTAATTAATTCTTTTGACCATAATGTTTCCCAACCTTTTCTAGCGATATGATAGGTACTGAGATTTTTATTTTTAATTGCTTCTGACACTGTTTTTGCAACAAGTGGAGCTCTTCTTAAAACATTACCAATTAAGTATCCAGATGCAGGATGTACCATTGAAGCTGCACCACCATATCCGAGTATTTGTTGTTTAAAATCTGGTATTGGCATATTCATTGGTAGAAACAAACCAAGCTCTTCGTGTTGCATGCTTGTGATAGATATATTTCGATAAGATAGCCTCTTCTCTAGTCTCTCTTTTAAATTTTCCATTGTTAGAGGATTTACTAAACCAAGAGATGTCTCTTCAAGAAAATATTTCCCGTTACCCATATCCATTGCATAAAGAAAAGTCGGTGGTTCTTTTTTTTGCTCTTCATTCAAATGGTCATTTCTGTAGTCCATCAATACAAACTGCCCTTTTTTAAGAGGTGGTTTACTAAAATTACCCACTATCCCATAACAAGTTTGGACTGCTAAAGGACCACAGGATTTTAATTTAAGAAAAACAGGGTCATAACCTGTTGCATCTACTACTAATCTTGCAGAGTAAGTCTTGCCATCTTTGGTAGTTACTGTACTTTTATATTTTTCAAAATATATTTTGTTTGCAAAGCCTTGATGCCATTTAATAAAAGACTTATTGCATTCATTAAACCAAAAATTATGGAGTTTCTTCTTATCAAATAGTCCATAATCTAGAGAATGTTCCGTTGCTTTGTTCTCGTCGTCCTGCTCTTCTAAAGCGCCATGCCCAAAAAAACTTACAGTATTCTTCCATCTATATTCAAGTAAATCTTGAAGCCCAAGTTGATCAACTTCTTTTCCCCAAATTCCATAAGTGTTTGGCCAAGGTTCATCTGGACCATTTGGAGAAAGCACTTCAACATCTAATTTTTCCTTACCTAAAGCTGATGCAATTGCCATGCCTGCAGGCCCAGCACCCAAAACAAGAACATCTGGCATGCTTTTTTGTGACATTAAATATAAATCTTATGATTAAAGAAACTTATAGAACAAAGTATTATTTCTGAGGTTAGATTTTTATATTTCATCCAATACTTGAAATGAGAGTAGGTTAATAATAATCAAATTACTCAATTACTAGTGACTAAGTTTTCAGTGTTTTAACAATAATTTATAAGATTACAAAATTAAAAAAACTTACATATTTTTTTTATCATAAACAAAATATGTAAGTTTTTAAATGATTAAAAATAAAAATATTTTAATTACTGGAGGTAATTCAGGGATAGGACTTTTTGCTATTATTGATTTACTAAAGACGAAAAATAATTTATACATTGTCATAAAATCTGAATTAAGAAAGCAAGAATTTCTTAATAGAGTTGTGAAATATATTGATAAAAATATCCTGAGTAAATATTTAAATATTATTGAAAATTGCGATCTTTCAGATCTAGAGAATATAAAAAAAATTAAAGATTACTTTATTAGTAAAATGATTTTTTTAGATGTAGTTGTTTTGAATGCAGGATTACAATATACAGGATCTTTTTATCCTAAAGTATCAAAACAAGGCATAGAACTAACTTTTGCAGTTAATCATCTAGCACATTTTTACTTGATAAACAGCTTAAAAGATTTAGTTAATGATAAAGAGGGATCCAAAATTATCATTACGTCATCAGATGTTCATGACCCAAAAAGCTCTGGAGGAAATATAGGAAAGAAAGCAGGCCTTAATAATTTGATTGATTTTAGACAAGAGATTACTGGAAGATTTTTAAACTTCGATGCTGATAGATCTTATAAAAATAGTAAATTATGTAATATTTTGTTTGCTAAAGAACTTGCGAAAAAATTAAAAATATCCTCTAGTAAAATTTCAGTAATTACATGGGCTCCCGGTCTCGTAATACCAAATGATGATTCAGGGTTCTTCAGATATAGTAAGTGTTTTAATCCCTTTGGATATTTAATTTTTTCTATATTTGCAAAAAATATTTTAGGAATTTCTGAAAATATAGAAAATGCTGGTAAGATTCTTTCTGAGATTGTCTTTGATCCAAATTTAAATAATATTGGTTTTATATATTTAAGTAATAAACTGATATCTTTTAAAAAACATAAATTAGTTGAAAGTAATATTAGTGATGAAGCAAATAGCCCTGAGTTGGCTTCAAAACTATGGATGTTAAGTGAGCAGATTTGCAGATCATTTGGCTTTATTACTTTCAATATTTAAGGTTTGTGTGGGAAATGCAAACTCTATATTATTAGATGTGAATTCCTCAATTATTTTTAAATTTATAGATTGTTGCGCTTCCATTGCAGCAAGATAATTATTTGTTGGTATGTAATATACAAGTTCGAAATTAAGACTGAAGTCGCCAAAGTCTGTGAAATGACATCTATCAAAAGACGCATCTTTCGTCTCTTCAACTATTTTTTTAATTATTATTGGAATTAATTTCATAAGTTTTGGAGATGTCTCATAGACAACTCCTAATTTATGAACTAACCTCCTTTTTTCCATTTGTGCGTAATTTGAAATTATTCCATTTGTTAGGGCGCTGTTGCTCATTACTATTACTTCACCATTAATACTCCTTATTCTTGATGATCTTACTCCAACTCTCTCAACCATTCCCAGTACACCATCAGACTTTATAAAATCTCCTTTTTGAAAAGGTTTATCAAGCAAAATTGTTATATATTCAAAAAACTCCTGAACTGGATCTTTTAAAGCTAATCCTGCTCCAATTCCACCTGCACTTAGTAAAGCCCAAATTGCAGTCATTTGAACACCAATATTTTGTAAGAAAAATATTGAACCAATAGTCCAAGTTAATGCTTTTATCAAAGGATTTAGTGAAGATATCATTGAACTTATTGAGGAATCATTAATTTTTGAGGTCGATTCTGTTAAAGATCTGATTAAAACTTTATTGATAGCTTTTATAATGATTATCAATATAAATAATTTCAGAATATTCAATAAGACAGAACTAAAAGTTATTTCATCAGTAAAAAAATAGTCAATTGAAAAATAAAATGAAAGGAGGAACCCTATAGGTTTTATAATTCCAGAGATCACCTCAAAAATAAAATCATCAAAATTTGTTCTTGTCCTTTTGGATATCTTTTTAAAAAATATTTTTGAAAGTTTAGTAATTATTATCGACAATAAAATTCCAATAAAAAAAATAGATATTGCAATAAGAAAGTTTTGAGTAACTAATTTCATATTCAAATAAACCCTAATAATTTATATCTAATAAAATTTTAAATTATCTCTAATCAACAAACCAGTCTGAATTTTTATTTAACTCAATATTATATTTTTAATTTCTTTAAATTCTTTTCTATCAGCAGTTTTGCATAATTCAAAAATTATTGATTCAGTAGATGTTAGGATCGCCCCCCCCTGAATCATTCTCTTTAATGCTATTTCATGATCCTCCTTATTTCGACTGCCCATGGCATCTGATATGAGAGTAACTTCAAGTCCTTTTTGTAAACAATCTAAGACCGTTTGTTGAATACAAATATGCGTTTCAAGACCACAAACTATCAAATTTGTAATTTTCTTATTTTTAAGTACTTTTAAAAATTCTTGAATTTTAACTAAGCTGAATTCCATCTTTTCAATTTTTTCAAATCTTGCTCTGGGCAATAATTCAGGAATTGTGGTACCCAACTTTATTGGGTTCTGTTCAGAAACAAAAATGTTTTCTTCTAAAATTTGATAAGCATCTATTAGCTTTTTCATATTTTTGATTATTTTATCCTTATTAAATATTCCTCTTATGATTTTTTCCTGTATATCTATAATTAGCAGGCAATTTACTTTAGGTAACAATTTTTTAGTAGAGTTTTTCATAATTTCTCATCATCCCTGCGTAAAGATGTATTTAAAATAATGTTTTGGAGAACTTAAGTAAACATTTTAAACCAAAAAGTTGTTTTACTCTCATTAGAGAGTATTATTGAGAATAGCAATAAGTTAATTGTTGTCATTATCTTCTCAATACAACCTCATTGCATCCCCTCTTGGCGATGGTCTCCACAAAGATGGAAAAAGGTTAACACCTCAGAGGCTTAAGGTCCTAAATTTATTTGAAAATATTGGTTCTGGAAAGCATTTAAGTGCTGAAGAGGTACATGAAAAATTAGTTAAATCAAGTTCTAAAGTTTCACTTGCAACAATTTATAGAACTCTAAAACTTTTAGTGGAAATGGGTTTGCTTCATGAATTAGAACTTAGTGAAGGCGGCCATAGATATGAATTGCTTAGTAACGATACTCCTGAGCATCATCATTTGATTTGCATTAGGTGTGGAAGAACAGAAGAATTTGAAAATGAACAGGTTTTAGAAGCAGGCAAAGTTGCAGCAAAAGTAAATGGGTTTAAATTAATTGAATCCTCTTTAAATGTAAGAGCTATATGCCCTAATTGTATTTAGCAAATTTTAAGTTAAAGTCCCTCCGCAGCTTGATCCTGCACCTGCAGTGCAAGCAAAACAATGTTCTTTTACGGCTACCTCATAGTCAAACGTAAAAGATTTATCTATTAGATCAAAAAGTGTCTTTGGCCCTTTATTTGAATAGTAATTTATTTGTTGGTTAAAGTCACAATCATAGATTTCTCCTAGCCAATTAACACTAATAGTCTTTTTGCACATGAGATTTTTTAAGTTATTTTCATTAAAATTTTTCTTTAGTAATTTGTAATAAGTATTTAGTTTCCCCTCTCTAATTAAAGATTCTTTATATCTATTTATTGGCATATTAGTTATTGTGTATAGACTATTGAAAACAATATTATATTTTTCGAATAGTATTTTTTTATAGTCCTTTTCCAATATTCCCTGAGAAGGAGGAAGTATTGGGTTTACAGGATTGTAAACAAGATTTAGTTGTAATCCACTTTCTTTATTACCATATCCTAAATCATTAAGTTTTTTAATACCGTTAATACTTTTTTCAAAAACCCCATAACCTCTTTGAAACTCAACATTATTTTTTTCATAACATGGAAGTGAAGCAGTCACTATCACTTTATTCTTTGCAAGAAACTGTGGAATATCTTCATATCCCTCTTCAAAGAAAATTGTCAAATTGCACCTATCAATAATGTCAACTTTTTTTGTGCTTAAACTGGTTATTAAGTTTTTAAACTCTGGGTGAAGTTCTGGCGCGCCTCCTGTAATATCTAAAGTCTTGATTTTGTATTTATCAATTATTTTTGGAATAAGAGATATTATTTCATTGGACATCTTTTCAGTCCTAAGGGGACTTGAATTGACATGACAATGCTTACAAGCCTGATTGCATTTATACCCTATATTAATTTGCAATGTTTCTATGGGTTCTTTATATATTGAGGGGAATTTTTCTTTCATAAATCTATTTTTTGTAAATTGACATTTAAAAATCAAAAAGTCAACTATTTTTTTTAAATTTTGATCTCTTTCTAGAAAGCTCGATAAACCAATTTATGTACTCTTTAGGACCATTTTTAAAAATAATATCAAACTTTAAATTGTCATAAGCATCACTTATCCCAATTAAACCATTTTTTTTTGTAGATGGCCTCTCAACTTCACCAGAACTACTATCTACAAAAATTATTTTATTATTAATACCAAATTCATTCCCCAATATTTGTATAAATTCTAGAAAAGATCTGTCACTTCCTCCTCTTAAATAACTTTTCTCACCATTATGTTTTTTTGATGTCACTGTGTCCCCAACTCCTACAATTAAAGGCATATCGCAAATCTGAATAGATTTTTTGCATAAATCAATTTTTTCTCTGACAGATTTTGGACAATTTCTAAAGTTAAAATTATTTCCAAAAGGAGCTTTGCCAGTTTTAAATTTAATAAATTTATTTAAAAGAAATAAAACTCCAGAATCTTTAACCGCTCCTTTAATAAGTAATTGTATGTCTGTTGATCCAATATCACTTTTAGTAGAAAGTTTTATTATTTCACTACCATTTTTATAGCCTAAATTTGGCGAAATATGAAGAAAAAATTTGTTCTTGAGGCCTTCAGATTCAGCCTTGCGCATTATTTCATTCATCATTTTTTCAAAACTAACTTGGATAAGTTCCCTTTTATCAGAATCTTCTACTACCAATTCAAAAAGACTGTTGAAATTAATAGTTGGCGAGAAGCGTGTTTGACATATTGATTTTGCTGCATGAAAATTGATATCTTCTTGGTTAAGTTCAGGGAAAATATTATTAACTATTAAATCAAATTTTGGCCTTATTAAACTGGGTACTTTTGATAGAAAATCCAGTTCTTTTTCTGAAACTCCTTCAAAACTAATTTCACCACTATTTTCTTGATATTCAACTCCACAGGCTGCCAAACCTCTTAGATAAAGTTCTTTCTTTTTTGGCTCAATGAGGCTTCCTAAACTTCTTTCTATTATTCTATTTACCCCTCTGGTTCCTTCATGTTCTCCGCATGTTAGGACAAAAAATTCCTCTCCTAATGCTTTGGCTGCATAGATATATTTTGATTTCAATTTTCTAGTCATGGGATCTTTAACTAGAGGTATACAAACTCCGTCAATATCTTGAATAAATAAGATATTTTTAGAAGAAATTAATTGTTTTTGTACATTCAAATTACTTACCATATATTCCATATTTATAATTATTTATCTTTTAATTAAATTAATATTTCATAGAAATTATAAATTAAAAAATTCAATATTTACAATAAATAATTTGCTATGATCAAAAATTGCTTTAATGTAGAAAAATGTAGGTATGGATAAGAAATTAAAAAATTATCAAGAATTCCAAAAATGAAGAATAATTTTATAAAAAACATTATTGATGAAAAATATTTTTATTCATTGATTGAAAATATAGAGAAAAGCAAAGTTGGATTTTACAGTGTTGGTTTATATCCAGCATCTTTAGCATATAACTGTGCCATGCATGGAAAATCAAATAATATTCTTTTAGCTCCTAGGGAAGGTAGAGATTTGTTAGGTGCTTTCTCCAATGATGTTCTTTTGGATATGGATAATGAGATTATTGAAAAGATTAAGAGAATGGGGCATTTTGATTTAGAAGGGCAAAGAAAGTCTTTTGATTTAAGAAATCTTCTCTTGGAATGTGAGATAGTTATTCTTGCTTCAAACAGTAATCACATACAAGATGATGTAAAACATGCTTTAGAACTCAGACAAACTTTGAAAAGAGAAAATGTGGTTCTTTGCTGTCTTGTAGGTTCTTTCTGCATTGATATTAAAAATAAAAATCCTTTTATTCTCTGTAATAAGTATCCGAATTTAGCTTTTTTTACAGGATTTCATCGTCACGGAGCTTTGCGAAATCCTAATGATAGTTTTACTGCAAATTTCTGTCATCCTGATCCCCTAACAGCTTTAATAGGAGCTCGCATTTTGAATAGATTGTCACCGAAAATTCAAGTTTCTCCTGGAGTTCATAATATTGAATGTCAATATATAAAATCAATTAAAAATATTTCATCCATTTTTGCAGGTTTTGTAAATAACTTTCATTCAGATAAACCAGGAATGCTGCCTACCATAAATACAATTTTGCTAACTCAATGTTTAGATCAGGCCGCATCAGTATCATTACAAGTTAGAAAAGAAAATAAATTAGAGAATAAATATCTTTCATTAAAAGAACTTGGTTATGGTGAAGAAGTAATTAGTGCAAAGGAATTAATTAATGAAAAATTTTGTGAAAAGGGAGATTATACTTTTTCTCAATTAAATGCTGTTAAGGCAGATGTCTTGGGAAGTATGACTCTACCAACTGAAGGTAAACCAACAAGGAATTTTCAGGCGGGTCAAGTTTTATCAGATATGCTACTGCAACTCAAAAGATGTCCAAAAGATGTCTCTGAATTTGTAAATTGGTGCAATAAAACCTCCCTCAGTCAAGGTGGTTTAGAAGGCCTTAAATCCTTAAAATTTTGGCCAGATATTTATAAAGAATTTAAAATTAAGAACAATAATTGTTCAATGATTAATCTGATTTATTTATGCTTCAATGCTAACTCAGATGAAAAAAAAGAAATTTATAAGGTTTTAATTAGTTCAGAAGAAATCACAAATTTCTGTCAAGAATCTGTGAAATCTGAATTATCTCTAGAACTAAATGCAAAATTAAATGGCGGTTATATTTCTAATGATATCGAAAACCTTTACAGGAAATTGTTTATTGATAAAGGGGAAAAAAATCTTAAAGCAAATCAAAATATTGATAAAATTTCAAAAAAAAATCCAAGTTATATAAATGTAATGATAATCATAAATAGTTATTTTAATAATTGATTTTTTTGTTCAATCTTCTAAAAAGCTAAATTCTTCATTTATTTACTAATCTTGATTGCGGGGTTACAATTATTATGGTTTAAAAGGTTTTTTTTGAAAAAGGAATTAACACATCGTTCTCATGAACTGAAAGCTCTTGGTTGGAATCAAGAAGACTTATCAAGATATGAAGATTTATGGGACTACAGTCAAAGATGGGGACTAATAAATTTAGAAAGAGAAGATAGACAGTTTTTGAAAAAAGCAGAAAAGTTGCTCCCAAAGATCCAAAACAAAAAGATATCCGTTAAAAAAACTATTGAAGAAAAATCATATTATTTATGGTTAAAATTTTACCTTGATGAAATTAATATTTTTAGTAGTTCTAATCTTCCAAAAAATAAATATGGTGTTTGGACACTGTTAATTGAAGAGGAAATAAAACTCCTTAAGGAATTACAACCAGTTATGGGTCTTCCCGATACTCTAAAAGCCAAGAATCTGTTCGAAAATAGAAAAGAGCTTTTAAATAGAGCTTTTAGCGAATTTGAAGCTAAAAATCACGACATGGGGTTTGATTTTGATGAGGTTCTTAACAAATCTGAAAAAGATGTTGGGAAGAATTGGAAATCAATAACTGAAAAAGATCCTGATGCTAATAAAACTTTTCCAATAGTTGAGTCTGCAAACATTGAGAAACTAAGATCTAAGATAAAAGAGGATTTGAGTTTATATATGAAAGATAATTACCCTTCATTAAAAAAGGATTTATAAATATTTATCTTTTTTTTGTTTTTTTTTTGGACTTTTTTAAGTTAAATAGATAATAGGATTATTTAAAAATTTTGAGCAACCAAAAGTTCGAGACTCTTCAGTTACATGCAGGTCAAGTGCCTGATCCAACTACAAATTCTAGAGCGGTACCTATTTATCAAACTAGTTCTTATGTTTTTGATAATGCCGAACATGGAGCAAATCTATTTGGATTAAAAGAATTTGGAAATATTTATACTCGACTTATGAACCCCACCACAGATGTCTTCGAAAAAAGAATGGCAGCTTTGGAGGGAGGAATGGCATCACTCGCAACATCCTCAGGTCAAGCTGCTCAATTCCTGGCAATCGTGAATTGTATGAGGGCAGGAGATAATTTTGTCTCTACATCTTTTCTATATGGTGGGACCTACAACCAATTTAAAGTACAATTTCCAAGATTAGGAATAGAGGTTAAATTTGCTGATGGTGATAGCATTGATAGCTTTAGAAATAAAATTGATGATAAAACCAAAGCAATATACGTCGAATCTATGGGAAATCCTAGGTTCAACATTCCTGATTTTGAGGGACTTTCTAATCTGGCAAAGGAGTATGGAATTCCTTTAATAGTAGATAATACGCTTGGTGCGGGTGGTGCTTTAATAAGACCAATTGATTTTGGGGCCGATGTTGTTGTTGAAAGTGCAACGAAATGGATTGGTGGACATGGAACTAGTATTGGAGGAGTTATTGTTGATGCAGGAACCTTTGATTGGGGGAATGGTAAGTTCCCATTAATGAGCGAGCCAAGCGATGCCTATCATGGCCTCGTTCATTGGGATGCTTTTGGTTTCGGTAGTGATATTTGTAAATCTTTGGGAGTACCTGACAATAGAAATATTGCTTTTGCCTTAAGAGCAAGACTTGAATGTCTTAGAGACTGGGGATCAGCTCAAAGTCCTTTTAATTCGTTTTTGTTATTACAGGGTTTGGAAACTCTAAGTTTAAGGATAGAAAGACAAACTTCTAATGCTCTTGAATTAGCAAAATGGTTAGATTCTAATTCTAATGTAAGTAGTGTTAATTATCCTGGCTTAGAATCTGACCCATATTACTCAAGTGCCAAAAAATATACTACTGGGAGGGGAATGGGGTGCATGCTCATGTTCTCCTTAAATGGAGGTTATGAAAATGCTGTGAAATTTATTGATTCTTTAAAATTAGCAAGTCACCTTGCTAATGTAGGTGATTCAAAAACCTTGGTAATTCATCCTGCTTCAACAACTCATCAGCAATTATCTGAAGAAGAACAATTATCTGCAGGAGTCACCCCAACCATGGTACGAGTTTCTGTAGGAATTGAGCATATTGATGATATAAAAGCAGATTTCGAACAAGCACTTTCGCAAATCACATAAGAAAGGAGATTTATTGGCTTTAATAATTCCTAGCAGTTATCACAAGATAAGTGATGTTGAAAAAAATCATATATCTTGGATCGAGCCAGAATTGGCAAAAAGACAGGATATACGCCCTCTTAGGATTGGCATTTTGAATATCATGCCTCTTGGAAAACAGTATGAATTTAATTTACTGCATCCGCTTGGGCTATCGCCCCTTCAAATAGAACCAGTTTGGATTAAGCTTAAAACTCATTCTTACAAAACTTGGGATCTTAATCATCTAAATAATCTTTATATAACTTGGGAAGAAGCAAATAATCCAGAACCTTTAGATGGCATTATTATTACCGGAGCGCCCATTGAACACTTAGCTTTTGAAGATGTTAATTATTGGGATGAATTTGTAGAAATTGTTAATGATGCAAGAGAAACTTGTGCAAGTACTCTTGGATTATGTTGGGCTGGGTTTGCTCTGGCTTATTTGGCAGGGGTTGATAAGACAGTTTTTAGTAAGAAAATATTTGGTGTATTTCCTTTAAAAAGCCTCGTTCCAGGACATCCATTGATGGGAACTCAAGATGATGAATTTATTTGCCCCCAAAGTAGATTCGCAGGATTACCAGATTTGGAGATGGAGAAGGCTCAAAAAGAAGGAAAACTAAATTTATTGGCATATGGAGAAAACGTAGGATACACAATATTCGAGACTAATGATCAAAAACAACTGATGCATTTAGGTCACCCCGAATATACGGTTCATAGAATTATTAGTGAAATTAAAAGGGATAAAGAAAAGGGTGATGTCCCTCCACCTGAAAATTTTGATGAAAATAGCTCGAAAACTGCTTGGAGATCGCATAGAAATTTACTTTTTCAGCAATGGCTTTGGTTTTGTTATCAGCAAGTTAGCCTTAATTAAATTTATTAGTGAGCGCTCTCAATACCTCCCAATCTCTCAAAAAGGTTTAGACTTTCTTTATTTAAACCAATTATTTCAACTTTTGAGCCACCATTTTGGAATTTTCTTAAAATTTGTTCAAGAGCTACAACCCCACTTTGATCCCATATATGTGCTTGGGACATATCAATCATTATATTTTCAGGATGTTCGTGAATATCAAATCCTTGTAAAAAATAAATTTTACTAACAAAAAATAATTGTCCTTTTACCTTATAGGTCGTTAAGTTTTTTTCTCTTGTTCTTGAGACAGTAATGACTTTGGCAACTTTTCTGCTGAAAAGAATTGCAGCTAATGCGACTCCAGCAATAACCCCAAGTGCGAGATTATGAGGTTTTGTTAGCATTGTAACTGCAAATGTCATGAGCATTACAGCTGTATCACTTTTAGGGATCTTTCTAATATTTTTTAATCCGTTTATATCTGCTGTGCTTATTGCGATTGTTATCATTATTGATACCAAAGCAGCCATTGGTATTGCACCTATCCAATCCTTTAGGAGGATTATCATAATTAGTAAAGAAACCCCTGAGGAAAGAGTTGATAATCTAGATTTGCCGCCATTTTCAGTATTCATTACAGATTGCCCAACTAAAGCGCAACCTGCCATGCCTCCAAATAAAGATGCCACAATATTTGCGATCCCTTGACCTCTTGCCTCTTTATTTTTATTGGAGCTTGTATCAGTTACATCGTCTAGGATGTCTTGAGTTAAAAAGGTTTCCATTAGTCCAACAAGTGATATAGCTAATGAAGTGGGTAAAATTATACCTAATGTTTCCAAATTAAAAGGTACTTTCCCACTTTCTATTGATCCAAAAGGTAATGAAATAGTTGGTAATCCATCAGGTAATTTGCCTAGATCACTTACAGTTGGAATATCTAAATTAAAAAATATGCTTATCAATGTAATTACCACTATTGCGACAAGTTGTGATGGAACTACTTTTGTGATTTTTGGAAGTCCATAAATAATCACTAATCCTAAAATTACTAGAGTCCAAACAATTGGAATTTGAGAGCTAATTGGATATTGATTTAAAGTTTGTTCGACTAATCCTTTTGACTGTTGGATACCTATTCCTAACTGAGGCATTTGTGCTTGAAATATTAAAAGTGCTAATGCATTTACAAATCCACTTAATACCCCTGTTGGTACGAATCGCATTTGGTACGCAAGTCTTAAATATCCCCAAAGTATTTGGAAAATTCCTGTTAATATTCCAGCGGCAATAAGATACGGTACTCCTAATCCTGGAGATTGTGATTCTCCAAAAGCAACAAGTCCAGTCATCAAAAGAGCTGTTGATCCAGTTGCTGAGGTTATCATTCCTCTCCTTCCTCCAACAAGTGCAATTGTTATAGATAAGCAAAATGCACCAAAAAGGCCAACTTTAGGATCTACACCAGCTATACCTGAAAAAGCAATTGCTTCTGGGATCATTGCAAAAGCAACAACTAAGCCAGAGAGAATATTAGACTTTGGATCATCTAACCAATTTTTAGATAAATATTTTGAAAAATTTGACATTTTAAGTTTCTTTATAACTATGAAGTTACTTCATAAAGGAGGCAAAATACTTTGCGGATCACAAATATTCTTTAAAGTTTTTAATTCGTCAATTCTTTTACCAAAAGCTAATGTGAGTTCTTCCCTATGAGAACTTAAGTGATTATGCAATTGTGCTAAATGAATATTTGGATAAAATCTTTTAAGTTTACTCCATGATTTATACATCCAGTCCATAACGACTTCTTTTTCTTGAAGATCGTTTTTTTTCCATGATGCATATATCCAGGGTTTCCAAGTACTTTTTCTATGAATAAAAAAGCTTGATCCGTAGTTTAACTTTTTAGTTTTGCAACCCAATTGTTGAGAAGCAATATAACAAGAATTATTAGGTTTATTCTCCATTATTTCATTCAAACATCTTATAAAAATTTGGAGATCAGTATTTAAATCTTCTCCAAGAAGACTGATGACCTCAGAATGATAATTTGAATTCATTTCAAATAATTTTAATTCCTTTGGGAAGAAATTTATTTCATTAAAGTTCTTATAAAGATTTTTTTCTAGAGAGGAATATCTTTCTAAAAGCAAAATGCATTCTTTTGTTCTTTTATCCTCAAAGTTATCTCTGAGTTCGGCAAAAACATATACGTAAACTTTTTTGGCATATATCCATTGAAGACTAATATTTTCTGGGAATTCCTCTGAAAGTTTTATTATTTCTGAAAGTTCAGTTGGATTTACAAATCCCTCAATAATCTTAATAGGATTGGATGGAATAGTTTTGAGCCCTATTTCAGTAATTATTGAAAAGAATACTGCAGCACCTTTTATTCCTTCCCAAATTAATTGTTCTTCTTGACTTAATTGATTTTTTTTTAAAGAAATGAATGTGCCGTTTCCCAAGAAACCTTTCACAGATTCAATATTGTCAATCGCGAGACCATAGCCTCTACTAAGGGGACTTACTCCCCCTGTGAGTATGTAGCCTGCTCCAGGAAGTTTTGAAAGTCCAATAGGAAAACTTCGCTTATGTTTTTCTAAATGATTTATCAGATTTCCCATGATTACTCCCCCTCCAATAGTTACTAAATTACTTTCTCTATCAAGGTTAATTTTGTTGTAATTTTTTCTAAGGTCTAGAGTGGTGAAACCATTTTTAGCACAGCTAGAGGTTGTACCTCCACTACATATGCAAAGATGCCCAAAATCTTTTTTAAAGTAACTATGTTTTTTTAATAAGGAATCTTCAACGTCATAAATTAATTTCTCAAATTTCGCATCACTTGAGTTAATATTTGGAATTTTAATCAAGTTATTATTTTTTTTCACTACTAATTATTGTTCTTTACTATTATGTTATAAGTAATAACTTCTTTTTGGATAACTTAGATCCCAAGTTAAATAATCAAGTAGGTATTCTTATCTGTGGACATGGTAGTAGAAATAAATTAGCCATTACAGAATTTAAAGAATTAACTTCACTCATTCAAAAAAGATATCCAAAAATAATAGTTGAATATGGTTTTTTAGAATTTGCTAAACCTTCCCTTGTTGATGCTCTAGACAAGTTAAAAGATAAATCTATAAAAAAAGTAATTGCAATACCCGCTATGCTTTTTGCTGCAGGCCATGTAAAAAATGATATACCTAGTTTGCTTATTAATTATTCAAGTAAGACTGGCATTGAAATAATTTATGGAAGAGAGCTTGGGATAAATAATTTAATGATCAGTGCAGCTTGTGAGAGAG
The DNA here is from genome assembly GCA_003212175.1 of Prochlorococcus sp. AG-449-P16. GTDB lineage: Bacteria > Cyanobacteriota > Cyanobacteriia > PCC-6307 > Cyanobiaceae > Prochlorococcus_A. The sequence goes on along the minus strand of QCQN01000007.1, from coordinate 8,775 downwards.
TGAAAGATGTATTTAAACAAAATAATTCCCTTAATCCTGAAGAATCATTATTAGTTGTTGTTGGACGAGGTTCCTCAGACCCTGATGCAAATTCTAACGTTTCAAAAATAACGAGAATGATTGTAGAGGGAATTGGTTTAGGGTGGGGGGAAACAGTTTTTTCTGGAGTAACATTTCCACTTGTTGAACCTGGGTTAAAAAATGTCGTTAGACTTGGCTATCAAAATATCATTATTTTCCCTTATTTCCTTTTTTCAGGAGTACTTGTTACACGAATCAAAAGGCAAAGTGATTTAGTAGCGATTAACAATCCGCATATTTCATTTATACATGCAAAATATCTGTCATCACAATCTTATGTAGTAGATACCTTTGTAGAAAGGATTGAAGAGATTCTTAATAACAAGGGTAATAATTTTATGAACTGTTCAACTTGTAAATATAGATCAAATCTATTTGGCTTTGAAAAAGAAGTTGGGTTGGTGCAAGAAAGTCATCATGATCATGTAGAAGGCTTGGGTATAAGCTGTGATTTATGTGATCCTGAATGCAATGGTGCTTGCGAAATACAAAATCAAATCCCAACTTCTAATAAAGGTGAATTAAATCTAGTAGAAGTTGATTATCCGGAGCATTCACATGAGGAAGTCCATCAACATGATCATAATCATCACCATAACCATAATATTTATCCAAATTCAAAACACCCTTTAGGACCTGTCACGCTTCGCTTGCCTAAAGATGATCAAATCTTAAGAAAATCCATTGAAAACAACTGAATCACCTGTCTCTATCTTGGCCGAGTCTCAATAGACTTATTGCATATAAGTATTACTAATATGATTTTACGGAATTATATAAAGCTACCTTTTCCACATATTTTTTGAAGTTTTCCACGTCCAAATCCACATTGGATTAGGAATGCCAGTATTTTTTGAAAAAAACAGGACTTCAACATTATTGTTGACTTTTTTTCTAGAGTTTATCAATTTCCATGTTAAAAAAAAATATTTTGAGAAATTTGATTTATAACATGAGTCTCATTTAATAATTTAAAAAAGTGTTTATCAAGATTTTTTTGACTTTTAGTGAAAAAAACAAGATCATTGTTTCGAAGCAGAAATAAATCTATGGATCAAATCAGTCAGCCAAATTCATCCGATGTGAAAAACAAAGAATGTTTTTCGAATAAAGTTTCTTTAGAAACAGAGCTTTCAGAAACGCTTTATGAAACTATGAAAGACTTTGTATTAAGTAATCCAACATGGGATCAATATAAACTTATAAATTCAGCATTAGCTACCTTTCTTATTCAAAACGGATGTACTGACAATTCTGTTTCAGAGATTTATTTAAATCAATTATTTACTCCATCAAAGTCTTTTTAATATTTAAGCAGGCCCTTCTACTCAGGGCCATCATAGTAAGTGTGGGACTCTGCCAAGATGAAGTTGGCCAACAAGCTCCATCTAATACAAGTACATTTTTACATCTCCATAATCTATTAAATTTATCAACCACACTATCTTCTTCTTTAAATCCCATTGGAGCTCCCCCTACTTCATGAATGTAATATCCAGGAGGAGGAGGACTACCTGAAAGCGCGATCAGATTCTTTGTCAATACATTCCCTAATGGAATATTAATTAGTTCCTCAATATTTTTCATTTCCCCGTTTGCAGCTTCTATAGTTTTTCTTATAGTATTTGCCATATGTTTAGCCATCTTTAACTCATTTTTACTCCATTCAAATTTAATGTGGGGTATTGGGATTCCCCATTCATCTGTTTTTTTTGACAAAGAAACTGAGTTTTCCTTCCTAGGAAGTACCTCACCATGTGCGATTAGAAAACCTATAGATTTATTTGGGTCTTTTTGCAAGAATTTAGGTATTCCTAATCTATCAATTGCCCCCCAAATTCCATAACCTCGATAGAAATTTATGTTATCAATTTTTGGTAAATTTGTACCAAATGGAATGAAAAAGCTTCCTGCTCCGGAAAGATGGGGAGGATTTTCTAATAGCTTATCTGAGTTTTTTGTTTTTGGAACTGAGAAAAATCTACAGATAGATATATGATCCATTAGGTATTTACCTAATTTCCCAGAATTGTCTTTAAACCCCGAGGAATTTAATTTATATTCTGAGTTCAGAAGTATTCTCAGAGTTGAAATTGTTGATGCGCAAAGGAGAATTAACGAACAAATTAATACTTTTTTTTGACCATTTTCTAGGTTCACGATCGTTAGTTTTGATGCAAGCTCTGTTATCTTGTCAATCTCAAAAGACTCTACTAAGTGATTAGAGATTATTTGAACATTACCAGTATCTAAAGCTTTTTTTAAAGTACTTCCCAAACTAGAAGACTTTGGCCATTGTTTTTCTTTTACAGATGAATTTCGGTCAAACCCTCTTGATTGCATAAAGGGATAGTTTAATTTTGATTTAATTTTGTTACCAAAAATATTTTCGTTTTCAGTAAGAGGGATCTCACCAATATATTTGCCATTTGGAACTTCTAAAATATTATCTTTCCGACCATAAATTCCACAGAAATTTTCAATAAAGTCATAGTGTGGGGAGAGTTCAGCGTATGAAATAGGCCAATTTGGTCCAAATCCGTCTTTTTTGGCGGGTTGAAAATCTTCTGAGGAAAGTCTTAATGTGATCCCCCCCCAGGTTAATGATCTCCCCCCATATTGTTTGCCTTGAGTCCAAAGAAATGGTTTCTTATCTGGGAATTCATAAGGATGCTTAAGTTCATTTGAATATAAATCAGGATTGTTTTTCCAATAACCAGGATGTTGACATTGGTTGGTATGTTTATTTGTTAAAACTCCTAAAAATCTTTTAAAGGTGCTACTTGGCTCATAATTGCTCGCTTCATGCCTTTTTAATTGTTGTCCTGCTTCTATTATTAAAACTTTTATACCCTGTTCGGCCAGAGTAAGTGCTGCTATTCCCCCTGTAGCTCCAGAACCAACAATAATCGCATCATAAGGTTTTAAATCCAAAATATAATATGTTGTTAGTCATTTAAGTAAATATAGCATTCAGTAAATAATTAATTTCTAGATTTCAACTCAAGAAGTTAGAATTTTATTTAAATATTACCCAAAATAAATGAGATTGATAATTTTAACTGTTTTGATGGTTGTTTTAACTTTTCCCTCAGTAAGCTTTGCAGCATTAGATTATGGTAAACAATCTTTGGTAGGGACTGATTTTTCTGGATCTGATTTAAAAGGGGCAACTTTCTATTTAACTGATTTGCAAGACGCAAATTTATCTGGCTGTGATCTTCAAAATGCAACTTTATATGGAGCAAAGTTGAAAGATACTAATTTGAGTAACTCAAACTTAAAAGAAGTAACTTTGGATTCAGCTGTTCTAGATGGAACTGATTTAACAAATACTAATTTAGAGGACTCTTTTGCGTATAGTACTCAGTTTGAGAATGTAAGAATACAAGGCGCAGACTTTACAAATGTTTTCTTGCCAAAAGATGTGGTAAGGGAATTTTGTGAGGATGCCTCTGGCATTAATCCGATTACAAAAAGAGAAACAAGAGAGACATTAGAATGCGATTATATTTAAATTTATGCGCATAAAAGTTCTTTTTTGATTTTTCTTTGTTTAAAAAGTGATCTTCCAATAGGCCAGCCTAAAGTAGATAAATGTCTGATTATGGAGGTTGAATATCTATAATTAAGGTTATCTAAAGATTTGATACCAAGTTCATTTAAAATATTTATTAACAAAATTAGCTCTTTTTTTGTGCCTTTTTTTGTGTCCAATAAAATTAATGCTTCGCTTGATAATTTGGTCGCTAGAACCCTATCGTTCTCGGCGAAACCTACTTGAAGTGAATTACTTTTATCAGAATAAAGGGTATAAATTATGCCATCTTTAAATCTATCTGCAAAAGTATCAAAATTTAAAGTTGATGATCTTAATTTTCTGAATTCTTTTTTGATTTTTTTGTTATCCATAATTATTTGATTTCATTTTGAGCTATTTCATATTTCTCTAATAAATTATTTACTTCTGCTAGTGCAATTCTCTTTTGACATGCAGAATCATATCTATTTATTGCTACTGCAGGTATTGAACCTTTGCTTTTCATTTCCCTTATACCAGTTTCTAAACATTGAAAAGCAACACTTGATAGATCTCGCCCCTCGGCTGCAGCCCAAACCTTCAAAAGATAAGTAAGATTTGATGGTACTGAAATTTGGACTTTGTTTGAATTTGAAGTATTTAAAGCAATATCATCAAGACTAATTTCTTTGGAGGAAATAATTTCTTTTACTTTTTTCTTAAAATTTTTAACTTTTCCCGTAGCGTCTTCTTTATTTCGGATTTTTTGTTCTATTTCAAATAAATCTTCTTCAGAGTTAATTAAGGCTTCTAATGCCCATTTAGCATCACCTGTCGGTACAGCGGTACTATCAAGCCATTCATCTCTTAACTTTGACCAATTACTAAGCATAAGCTTTATACGATAACTCTAGAATAGTTCAATCTATATAGATTGTCTACATAATCTATATAGAATATATTTCGATTGTATAAATTACAAACGAAGCTTATTCTGCCAATATTTTTATTGTATAAATAGTGTTGTTGAATAATTAATAATTTTAAAAAAATTCAAAAAAGTGCTAAGAAGCAACTTGTTTATAAACCTCTGATAAATAAATGGAGTTTTAGTGGTTAAATAAAATTAATATTTTTGAGAAAAAAAATATCTAATAATCTATTAAAAGTTTCTATGTTTTTAATCCCTTTCAATTAGTTCAATTTTATATCCATCCGGATCTTCAACAAAAGCCAAGATAGTAGTACTATTTTTCATTATTTTAGGTTTTGTTAATACTTTACATCCATTATCTTCTAATCTTTGGCAAATCGTATGAATATCTTTTACTCCTATAGCTATGTGACCGTACTTATCTCCAAGCTCGTATTCGTCGGACTTTTTACCCCAATTATAAGTTAATTCAATTACTGTATTTTCTTTTTCTGAACCATAGCCAACAAATGCTAAAGTAAATTTCCCATGGGGATAATCTTTTTTTCTTAACAAAGTCATACCTAATCTATTAACGTAAAAATCAATAGAGTTTTCTAAATCTCCAACTCTTAACATGGTATGAAGGATACGCATCAGAAATATGAACCTTAATTTATTATCTAATATTTAATTGCCATATGCCAAAGGAGATGATTATGAGGATAATAAGTATATAAAGTTTAGGTAAGTTAGGTTAAGATACAACCATTCAGTTTCACCAATATTTTGGATCAGATTATTCAGAGATTCTCATCAATACTTATGTATACTTTGCCACTAAAGGCATCAATACCTTTGGGATATTATATGATATTGAAATTTTCTTTTTTAAAAATATTATTATTTCTAACCTTACCAGTAGCAATAATTGAAAAATCAATACCTTTTGGAAACTTTTTGTTATTTATAATTTTGTTCGCAGGATTAGTCAGAAATCCAAAAGTCCCTTATTTCTTAAGATATAATGCTTGTCAAGCTTTGCTTCTTGATATTTCTTTGATTATTAGTTCTTACCTTTTGAGAATTTTTCCATTAGTCCAACTTGCTTCAGTCGTTTTTATATTGACACTTTGTATTTTTATATATTCTATTGTTCAATGTTTTTTTGGAATTGAACCCGAAATACCTTTTATAAGTAAATCTGTAAGGATGCAAATTTAATCGCTCAAATATTTTTAGCATTCATTTAGGATGGATTCCCATCTTTCCTGACTTGCTTTAATTATTTCTGATGGAGGCTCAGTTTTTACTATCTCAAAGGCTTTAAGCAATGATTTATTAGCTAATAATCCTAATCTCGCAGCTTCTCTTTGTCTTGAACATACTTTTTCCCTAGAACCATCTTTAAGTTCATTTTCAATATCTTTGAGAATCTGACTTGCTTTGTTCGATTTTGTGTAGAAATCATTCATATAAACATTAAGAGGAGTTTCAGCTAAAGTTATCAAAGGTAAGCTAAAGAATATTAAAGAAATAAATAAAAATTTAAAAATGGAGAATTTCACTATAAATCTAATAAATTTTTTCTGATCTTCTTAAGACTAAATAAAAAGTTAGAACACTTAGTGTCCCAGATGGTCCTATTAAAATATGCCAAATTTGGTCACCACTTATTTTGAGAAAACTACCAAAAAGTGTTGTTAAAAAAATACCAAATATTGGATAAAGTATGAAAAGCCAATCCTTAAAAGTTTTTTGCCAATTTCTTATTAGGAAGATACTTATAAGAGATTGAAAAATAATCGAAATGCTTTTATCAAAAAACAAATAAGAAAAAATTGAACAAAAAGCTAAAGATGCACAGATCTTAAAAGTAAGTTTATTTTTAATTACGGATATTGATAGACCAGTTAGTCCTAAAGATAAAAAAGAATAAAAAAGCCAATTATAAATAGAAGAATGATCAACATATATCCAAGAAGTTTGAGTATGATCTAACATTTCAAAAAATGATGCCAGACCTAAAAAAGTAAAAGAATATGGAATCAACTCGTTATTTTTAATACTTTTAAATTTATTTATAGATTTTATTCCAATTACTATTGGAATAACCATTGCCATTAGATGAGCAATAAATAAACTTAAATAAAACAAAATGATTTCTTAGGATACATTAAAAGTGAATTTTAAAAAAAGTTTCTTAAATTATCTATTAAGAGAAAAATACCATTGTCCTACAACTAAAACTATAATTGTCATGACAAAAGGGAAGCCTGGATATCGAGTTTGAAAATTTGCAGGTGGCCACGGTGACCAGGAAATTAGCCTTCCTTTAGGTTCGGAGGATGATATTACTTTTTTTGTTTTTGATGATGTGTTTATTTTTGGAGCAAATCCTTTACTCATTTTTATATTAAATTCAAATCCTAACAATAACTTTATTAAAAAGTGTATTTTAATAAAAATCAGTCTTCATTATTCAATTAATTTGCTGTTTTTAAAGATAGTTTAAAGTTTTCAAAAAAATGTAAAAATATTCCTGTAGATAGTAGAAATTCATAAATTTCAATATCATTTCTTATGTGAGGTATTGTAGAAGCCCAAGAAATTTCATAATAGAAAATATATAAAGCTGTAATTAGGAAAAATAAACTTAGCCTTTTTTTGGGGATTGCATTTAAATGGGACCACCTTCGCCAGCCTACCCATCCGAATAAGATACAAATTCCAACCAACAGCGGGTCTAGGAGGAAATTATGGAAAAAGGGAAGGTTATGAAGATTTGTTTCTCCTTGTATACTTATTGTAGTTAACGAATTAATACTAAAACCTGTAATTCTCTCTCCCCAACTGATTTCTTCTGCAGCAATGAAGAGGGATGATGTACTTAGAAATAACCATAAAAATGAATTCAATGAATTCCTTTTTTTATTTTTGTAAATAATCATAAAACCAAATAATGACGAAATGAAGTATTCAGCAAATTGCAACCACTCCAAAGGTCCATCCTCAGTTTTTAATAAATTAAACCAAGATGAACCAATTACATTTTCCCCAAACGGTAATATATAAATAAATCCATATATAAATATTATGTAATAGATGGGAAATAAATTGACTTCTGGATTTAATGATCCCCAAGGAGTTTTAATTAATTTCAAAATTCTTAACGTGATGTGGCTCCATAGCATATTAAAACAAAATTGATAACTTTATATTCAAAACCTTTGTATATAAATTTTATAGAATATAAAAATAAACTTTTTAAAACTTTTTTAAATAAAAAAATTAAACTTTTTATCAAGCAATTTGTATTTATTTTGATATTGGAAATAAATATCCAATTTGATTAGCCGTTGTATATTATCAAGAAAATGGATAAATAGTATAAGTATGAACCTATTAATGAGTATGTAAATATAGTCTTTCTACTATTATTGGAGTTTGCGATAATATATCCTCCAAATAAAAATGGAAATATAGGAAAAGTTCTTATTATTATAATATTAATTGGTTTATTTTTTTTACGATCAAAAAAATTAAAAGGCTTGTTATTTTTTAAGAAGTTAATTTTTAAAAAATCGATTTTTTTATTTCTGAATAGTGTTATATGTAAAAAACCTATTAAAGTCAATACAGGTGCGAAAAATATTATATAAAAAAAACCAAAATATTTTATCAATAGAAAATCAAACAAGAAAGATAAAGGAAGACCTAATGAAATTGTGAATATATTAACTAAAATCAAGTATCTATATTCAATGTTTACCAAGAAATCATCAAGACTATTATTATATTTAAGAACTAATGTTAGAAAGTAGATAAATAAATATAAAGTAAATACTTTAAAAGTTGTTGAATTAAAATTCACATTTTTTCTATACATATTAAATCAAAAATTCCAAAATATTTATCAAAAAATGTTCTTTCTATATGTCTAATTATTTTTATAATAGGTTTACCAATATTGGTGTTTAAAGAATGACCGCCGCTAATTAAATAAGAAATTGGCATGATACTTTTCCTTTTTATTAAAGAAAACATGGGAAACAATCTTTTGAATCTACTATAGTCTCTTTTAAATATAATCCAAGATAGAGCTTGATTGGAGTCCAATAAGGGGTCATTGGATTCAAATTGCCAACTAATTTGTTTAGTATCAAACTTTTCATGACCTACCATCTTGTAAATAAATTTACTCCATAAATTATTACTAGGTTCAATCATTATTATTCTTCCCTTAGACATGAGGGCTTTT
>QCQN01000006.1 GCA_003212175.1 Prochlorococcus sp. AG-449-P16 | reverse complement strand
ATCCAACTCTAATTCCATTGCTCTTTTGTATAGATATTTTACCTGATGAATATCATATGATTCCGTAGTAGTTTCAATAAGATTTTCGAGTGAATTTGCTAAATTTTCAAAGCTGACTTCAGAATAAGTAATTATCCATTCTTTGTATTTATTATCAAAATCCTGTTCAAACAGACTTTTCCCTATCCAAGAATAAAGTCTCATACAGGGAGTCATTGCAAACATTATTTCAACGGAACTAAGACGCTTGGAAGTATCATCAAGGAAATCTGTATAATTTTTAGTAGCTTTTGATATGTAATTATTAGACAGATCAATATCCCATTCCTTTGCATAAGTTTCATGAAGTATTAACTCCTCTGAAACTCCCATTAAAAGTTCACTTAACTTCCTAATTGAATACTTATCTTGAGATTTAGAGATGGCGAGACCATAAGCTCTTGCAAAAGTCTCCAAAAAAAAGTAATCTTGCGCTATGTATTCTTGAAATATGTGCTTAGGAAGATTACCAGATTTGAGACCCTGAACAAATCTTGTATTTAAACTGAGCAAAGCAATTTCATAATTATCATCCCAAAGTATCTTTGTAATTGTCATCAATTTTCCTTAAATATTTAGAAAAATTCTATCATTCTTGAATTTAAATAACTAAGAAATCAATTATTTAAAATTACTCAAATTAAGTAATTTTTTTGTTAAAGACTTTCAATTCACTTTGCAATAATAATTCCTTTGAATCAGCGAAAATCAGATCTGAGATTAAACCTTTATCTTTTAAGATAGAAAGTCTTTTAATTCCAATATCAATTGGCATTCCTTTTTTTTTAACATTTTATTTTAAGCCTGAAATTTTTTTTATATCATTAAACAGTAATTTTTTTAAACCTAAAATATATAAACACAACCCAATAAGACTTAAAATAAAATCAATGTAAAAATATTGAGTCATAATAGTTTTTCTGTCTAACTTTTTTATAGCTGATTAAGCAAATTTATGATGTAATTTATTAAACCCAACCGCATAAAATATCAATCAATAATAGAGTGAATTTGCACAAATAAATGTATTATTTTTATTACTTATAAATATCAAATATCTCAATACCAAAAAAAGTTTTCTAAATATGAATTAAGTAAAATTTTCAAAAAAGATTATATTATTTTATACATCAAAAATAGGACAATCCTAGCTAAACCTATATAAAAACTATGTGGTCTAATATTAGACTTGCCATTTACGGAGCTACTTCCATAGCCGGGATAATATGGCCCTTTTATTTTATTATTCAGTTTATTAATTTGGTAAGAAATGGAAATATTGAGGGTTCCTTGATAGATATAGTAAACGCCTTTTTTGATGATGCATGGATAACTCCTACCTCAGGATTTATATCTGCAGATACTATTGTTCTTCTTATAGTTATTTTTGTTTTTTATGCAGCTGAAGGAAGGAGACTAAAATTACGTTTTTGGGGGATTTATTTCCCTCTAACATTTATTATTTCGCTTGCTTTTTCATTTGGTACTTTTATGTTTATTCGTGAACTAAAATCAATAAAGAATTAAATAAAACTTATTGACAATTTCCAGAAAAATTCCAAAATTACTCTCCTCCTTTTAAGAAAAGCGTTTTTTGTTACAAAAAGGGGATGAAATTAAATAAAGAATGGATAAAAATGAGCAAATAAATAGAAAAGTGAAATATCTATAAAGATCTATTTAAAAGAATTGAAAAAAATTTTAGTACTAATAAAAAACTATTAGAGATAACTTATAAAAAGGAGTTTAATGAATTATCTAGAAGATTTTATTTAAAGAATTGGAAAATTATCTTATTAATAATTAATTACCAAAATAAATATAGATATTTTTATAAAGCTATTCATTCAGTTAATAAGGAGATTTTTTGCTGACATGAAAAATAAAGACTTTCTGAAGTTATTTGAAAATAATAAGTAATTTAATAAATTTATATCCAAACTTAACTTTTACTTTTTAGTATAAAATAAAAAATTAATGAAGGATATTAATATTTTATGGTTCAAAAAGGATCTGAGAATAGATGATAATGAGGCACTTCTAGAATCTTTAAAAGATTGCGACATATTACCAATTTATATATTTGAAATTGAAGTATGGAATCAAAAAACTCACTCAAGAAGGCAATGGCAATTTTGTAAAGAAAGTGTTTTAGATTTAAGAAATTCGCTTAATGAATTAGGGCAGCCACTAATAATAAAAACAGGCAAAGTAATTAAAATATTTGAAGAAATAAGTTCCAAATTTAATATAAAAGGAATATATAGTCATCAAGAGACTGGAGATTGGATTACTTATAAAAGAGATCAGGAAGTTAAATTATGGGCTTCAAGTAAAAAAATAATTTGGAAAGAATATTTACAGTTTTCTGTATTTAGAGGAAATTTAAATAGAGATAATTGGTCCAAAAAGTGGAGAAAAAATGTCGAAAGGGAATTAATTAAACCACCTTCATACATTAATCCAATTGATTTTGATATTGGAGACATACCCGAAGAAAAAATATTTCCTTTTGAGAAAGATGAATGCCCAGGAAGATTAAAAGGAGGAAGAAAAAATGAAATTAAAAGAATGCAGTACTTTTTTAAAGAAAAATTAAGTTCTTATTCGAAAAATATTTCAAGCCCAGAAAAATCGTTTGATAGCTGCTCAAGATTATCTCCATATATTAGTTGGGGATGTCTTTCATTAAGAGAGATTCTTTATAATTCAAATTTACATAAAAATAATAATTCCAAAATGTTAAAGAGTAGATTAACTTGGCATTGTCATTTTATTCAGAAACTTGAAAGCGAACCAGAATTAGAATTCCAAGATTTCCATCCTTATTTTAAAAACATTCGAAAGAAGAAAGCTGAATTACTTTTTTTATGGAGTATAGGTAATACTGGTTTTCCTTTTATAGATGCTTGTATGCGTTCTTTAAACTTTAATGGATGGATAAACTTCAGAATGCGTGCAATGCTCATGTCTTTTGCAAGCTATAATTTATGGTTACCTTGGCAAGATTCAGGTTCAGAATTAGCAAATAAATTTATAGATTATGAGCCTGGAATACATTGGAATCAATGCCAAATGCAGTCTGGGACAACCTCAATAAATACCAACAGAATTTACAATCCCATTAAACAGGGTAAAGATCATGACCCAAAAGGTGAATTTATAAAAAAATGGGTACCAGAATTAAAAAACGTATACGATAATTTCATTCATGAACCTTGGTTAATGAGTAATTTTAATAGTGAAGAATACGCAAAATTAGATTACATAAAACCAATAGTTGATATTCATAAAACATCTAGAGAGGCTAGGCAAAAAATTAAAGAAATAACGCAAAAAAAAGGATACTGGGATATATCAAAAAAAATCTATTTAAAGCATGGCTCAAGGAAAAAAACAGCAATTAATAGAATACCTAAAAAAGTTACTAACAAAAAACTAATCCAATATGAATTAAATTTAGGATTATAGAATTTAATTGATTTAATAAATTGATTCAAAATATCCACAGACAAGTTTTCCAAGCTTTATGGTATATGCAATTATAAAAAATAATGACAAAACCAATTAGAGAGCTTAAATCAACTCCATTCAAAGAAGTGATAGAACTAGAAAGGATAGTTACTCCTGATGAAGAAAAAAGAGTTGATCATGTTTTTGTAAAAAGAAAGAAAATATGTTCTTTTAATCCTGAGGGCTTTGCGACAGAAGAAATTGCAAGATTTGATATTGAATGGCCAGAAGAACCTAAAGAGGAACTTAAAGAGTCCAATGAACAAAAGCAAGATGTTAAAATCAGCAATAATTAATCATGTCCAATAGATTTGAGTGGGATGATACCAATAGTTCCGGGATTTGGTGGAGTACTAATGTAAGTATCAGGGATGAGTGCATTTTGCTCAAAGAAGATACTGAATGCGATGATTCCGATATTGTCGAATTACTAAGAAGTATCGCCCAAAATATAGAAGATAACGGACTTTAATTTTTAATCATAAATTCTTCCATATTAAAATTTTTCAATTTCTTTTACAGCCTTTATTAATTCGATACTTATGCCTTTTTCACTCATCGAATGACCTGCATCATTAACAATAATTAATTCAGAGTTCTTTAATTTCTTTTTTAGATCCCAAGCACTCCTAACGGGACATACAACGTCATATCTTCCTTGAATTATTTTTGTTGGTATCATTTCTATAGTTTTTATATTTTTCAAAATAAAATCATCTTCTAAAAAAATATTATTCATAAAGTAATGACATTCAATTCTTGCAAAAGCATCTGAAAAAGAATTTTTTTCATACTTATTTAAGTCAAATTTTTTGTTTATTAGATGGCTTGTTGAAAGTTCCCATTTTGTCCAAGCTGCTGCTGCTTTTGATCTAAGCTCCACATTTGAAGATGTTAGATATTTATAAAAAGAACTTATCAAATCATTTCTTTCTTCTTTTGGTATTACAGAAATATATTCTTCAAATTCATCAGGAAATATCTCACTTGCACCATATTGATAGAACCATAATAGTTCAAACTTTCTACATAAAAAAATTCCTCGCAAAGTTAAGCTCATAACTCTTGAGGGATTCTTAATAGCATATATAAGAGAAAGTGTTGACCCCCAAGATCCACCAAATAAATGCCAACTATCTATTTTTAATAGAATCCTTAATTTCTCAATATCATCAACTAAATGATTAGTCGTATTTTCCTTTAATTCGGAGAAAGGAGTTGAAGAACCGCAACCTCTTTGATCAAATTGAATAATATCGAATTTATCTGGGTCAAAGTATCTTCTATATCTTGGTTGACTTCCTCCTCCTGGGCCTCCATGAATAACAAGTATTTTTTTGCCATCTGGATTGCCAGATCTTTCCCAATAAATAGTATGAATATCACTTACTTGCAAAAACCCTTTTTCACGTACTTCAATTTTCGGAAACAAGATTTGATCTTTCATTTTGAAATATTTTTAATCACTTGATAAATCTATATTATCCAAAAATAAGTCTAGTTTAGAAGTGATTAAAAAAAAGGACTGTTTGTACAGCCCTTTTTGATATTTGATTTCCTTCTTACAGGATATAAAGTTACATATTTTAAAGTCTACATACTCATAAACCTAGAATACGTGAATTCGGGGATTTATCTCGATAATTTCAGTCCCTATTGTCGCTAGTAATTATAAAGCGAAGTCTTATCAGACTTATTGATTGAACTTTAATTTTCGAAAAATCCCATTCTCAGGAATACGCTTCCTATATTTTGGAATTTGCTAAATTTCAGGCGGTCTATCAATCATTTAGATTGCCTCCGAACTCAACATTTATAAATTACTCCTTTTTATATTTTCAGTAAATCCGTAAATATGCTGATTTACTTTTTTCTTAATTTGTAAGAGGATGCTCATGATACTTTGTTTTTTATAGATATATTTAAAAAATTAAAGTCCATTATTCTTCCTTATTCAGATTCATAGAGCAAAATAGCTTCTATTATTCTTTTATCACTATCAGAAAGTTTATAATCTTCTAATTTCCACTGAACAAATTTTATACAATCCTCAATAGAAGGATTCTGATCCCGGCATTTTCGCCAATCTCTAATCCAATCTGCTAAGGCAAAAGTTATTTTTGTAGTAAGCATATTTACCAATCAGGGTAATAAAAATCTAAGTCAAGGGGGTTTTCATGAAATTCGCCTTCTTTAATAACTTTATAATATTTTTCAATAATCTTTTTGTAAGAAGCTATTGAGGGAACTAAATCTCCTAGATATATTAAGTTCCATCATAGTTGATATAATAATTCTAATTATTTATTACTTTATAAAAGAATTTAATAAATAGATTATAAATATGAATTATGGATTTCATCAAAAAGAACAAGATTTTAACTCTAATGGCAATAATTGCAGTTTTATCATTTGCATTAGAAAAAGCAGGTTTAATAAGCCCTTAAGTAAGTTTAAATTATTTATAAATACTTTCTAATGAAATAAGTAAACGGAAACTATTACTGCAAAAATAAGTAATGGAGATAATAATGTAAAAATTAAAGTCGAGAGATTAATAAGCATAAATTTTAAATAAATATACAATTTTAATAAACATCACTTTTAAACATTTGCAATAAGTAGAATTTAAATTATTAAGATATCAAAAAGGTTTGAATAAAGAAAGATATAAAGAAGAATATGAAGAGGGCTCAGATTTACTTTGGCCTAGTGATAAAGAAGATAAAATAACTCGACAATTTTATAAAGATTTATCTCATCTCTCAAAAAACATAAATTATAGTAAAAAGAAAAAATTTAATATTTTTGAACAAGTAGTTAGAATAGTCAAAGGCAAAGCTTGGAGGTAATTAATATTTAAACTAAGATGAAAAATTTAATAATATTTACTAAAAGTTTTTTTCTTTTAAAACCAAGTTTTTTATCCACTATATTTTTTGTTCCAATTCTCTATGGCATTGGTTGGGCTTTATCTCAGCCATTATTATTATTAAATTTTGAAAAAGAAAATTTATCCTTAATTGGTACTATTTTGACTTTCTTACTTTTTATTATTTTACTTCCATATTGGTTTTATATCAAAAGGAACATATCAAGCACATGGTTACTTCTAGGCATAACTAAACACAAATTCTTAAAGAACTTTGTCAGTTTTTCTCAAGGTATTTTAATTGCTTTAGTTTTAATAATTATAATTTTGGTCCCACTATTGCAAAAAAATTGTATTTCTTGGATAGGTGAATTCTCGCCTAGCATATTGTTAAATTCTATTCTACTTGGATTAGGCGTTGGATTCGCAGAGGAAATAATTTTTAGAGGGTGGTTACTAGAAGAGTTGAAATTTGAATATGGTGCAAAAATATCAATAGCTTTACAAGCTTTAGTTTTTAGTTTAGTTCATAATTTATCAGATGAGATCTTTTGGAACACTATTGGATTGCGTTTAGGATTTATTTTACTTGGGATATTTCTATCATTGGTAAGAATTAGAGATAAAGGTTCTTTGTGGAATTGCATAGGAATTCATGGAGGACTTGTGGGCATTTGGTTCTTTATAAATAACGGATTAATAGAATTTAAAGAAAATACACCTTCTTTTTTAGCAGGGCCTTTTACACAAAATATTCCAAACCCAATAGGCAGCTTTAGTGCAATCTTAATATTAGTATTGTTATGTATTTTTTATGCAATAAAATCAAAAAAGATTTTCTCTAGACCTTTTAATTAGATATAAATACCGATTGATTTTTGATTAATAATTGTCAAATTAAGATAAAGCTTAATTTAATAAACATATGAACTTTGAGGCAGGAATAAGATTCATTGTCTTTTTAATACTTTTTGGGGTTACAAACTATTTAATGATGTTGAAAAGATATGAATACGACATCAAAAAAAGGAATTTTTTACAGCATAAAAAAATTGCCAAGCTATATCCTAAAGGGTCTTTTATTTTATAAAAAAATTTTTTGATGGTGAAATTTTTCTCACCATTTTTTATTAGTTTTTTGCCAACCTTCAGTTAACAAATTTTTCCATAACAATCTTGCTTCTTCAATAACAAGTTTTTTTCTAGTTTTCATTAATGGAGGATTTTCTCCATAAATTCCCATAATAATTCCTTCTTCAACAAACACATAATCAATTGATTTATTAGGATTATCTTTATCTTTGTAGAAACGCATCACCCCTACAAAATTGGAGTCAATTAACCAGAAATCATTATTTGAAGTCAATAAACCAAAATAAGATTAAATCTATCATATGTTTGATTGTAGTTTGCTAAGTAAATATTTATTTTCTTTATTCATATTTGATATGTTTTTTTCTTTTTGTCTACTTTTTTCAATTCGCAACGTTTTTTCTTAATCTCAACTCTTTTCTTTTGACATTCTTTAGTTGGTTGTGAAGATTTTCTTAATTTAAATGGTTTATTTAAATAAATGTTTTATCTAAAGCATTTTTTATGATTTAACTAAATTTGATTAAAGCTAGCTGTCTTTTTAATAATTGATTTCTGTATTCTTGAACTGCTTAACGTAAGTTATTATTAACTAATTTTTTTTCAAGTTTATCTTAAGAACTCCTTTCTGATAATCATTTAATACTTTTGAATCTTATAAATTAAAAATAATCTCTACTCTACTTTCTATTTTATTTACATTTTGCCTTCTAAGACCGGAGGACTTAGAAAATCGCAACTTAATTTCTTTGGATGATATTACTAATATTTTAGTAATTTTTAAATCCATTTTTAGTCCTTCTTAATTAAGATTTCTAGAATCATATCTCTAATACTTTAAAATTTGATCGGTAAATACTGGGCGGTCATGTTAGGTAAACCGAAATTCGGTGTATTTGCCGTATCAATATCTTCGGTATTTATACTTTCATATTTCAAAAAATTATTAGATATTTAATTTGTACTAATTCAAAGTTCAATTATGTATTCAATGTTTGATCTTCTTTTTGAAACACCTTCATATCGCCAAGTATATGTTATTTCTGATAGTGAAATGAAGGAGATAAAGAAAAACCATCATCAAGAAGAGCTTGATGAAATTACAACACAAAAAGTAAAACTCGAAGATGCTTTTAAAGCTCAACTAAAACATCTTGAAGAGAGAGAGAAAGAAGTAAAGAAAGAACTTAAAATACTCTCTGCCTCAAAAAATAAATAATTTATTCTTAGTGAATTTACATTTCCAAAGACGGTTTTTTAACCGTCTTTTTTTAATTCTTCTAGTTTTAAGATATCCATTAATCCACAGATTCTAAAAATATTTTCCATAATAAAAAAATGAACAATAAAAAAGAAAAGGTAAGAATGTTTTTACCCTTTAGTTGGGTGATCTGCGCAGCAATATCTTTTGCTTACATAAATGCACATTTAATAAATACCTAACCAAATGTCTTACCCCTCTAGAGAAGAAATACTTGCATCTTCAAGAGGATGGGTAGGATCTTTTTTAAATTTTCTTCCTGGTTTAGGATCGGGTTACTTGTATCAAAGAAGATGGAAACCATATTTTTTAACAATCGCTTCTAGTACTGCATGGTTCAGTTTAGGGTTTTTTTTACAAGGAGATTCAGAACCTTCTCAAAAAGAACAAATAATTGGGATTTCTGGTCTTTTTTTGATATCAATAGTTACGGTTATAGAAGCATACTTAGCTTTTAAAAAAGCAAGTATTAAAACAAAAGCTGAAAAAGAGAAAATGGTGTCTTCTGACAAAAAAGGATGGTTTAAATAATACAAAAAATTAGATCTAAAAAAATATTTAGTTCTCAGTTTCGCAATTTAGGTAAAATTTAGTATAAATAATTTTAAGATGAGTTAAAAATTTTTTTAGTTATAAAAAAATAAAATTTCCTTTTCTTTGAGACCTTCCCACCCTGAGTCTATTAATAATTGATTCAATGTGTCTTTATCAAAATGTTTTGAACCAGTTTTGACGCATCTATTTCTCATTGATTTTTTAACACCACTCCTTTTTCTTTTATTCTCCTCATCCATAATTCTGTTATATAAATCTAGCATTTTTTGAGGGATTGGAGTACCGTCGAGATCGACTCCATTTTGTATAGCAAGGTCGACAGCCTGCATTCCCATTCTCTTCATATATTAAAATAAAGCTGAAACTATAATAAAACAAAACTTATTAATCTATAGTTCTGTAAATAATAATTTATTGATTTTGAATTTCCTTAAGTACTCTAATAGCCTCTTTAATGTGTTCAGGGCCATTCAACAAATCTCTAAAAATATGCCTAACTGTCCCTTTACGATCTATAACGTAAGTTACCCTACCATCCATAAAACCTAATACTTTAGGAACTTTAAAATTTTTTCTAAGAGAGTCATTCGTATCGCAAAG
Organism: Prochlorococcus sp. AG-449-P16; assembly: GCA_003212175.1. Taxonomy (GTDB): domain Bacteria; phylum Cyanobacteriota; class Cyanobacteriia; order PCC-6307; family Cyanobiaceae; genus Prochlorococcus_A. The sequence goes on along the minus strand of QCQN01000006.1, from coordinate 32,511 downwards.
AAGTGGATATTGTAATTTATTTTTATTAGCAAATGCTAAATGACTTGAGGTACTTCCATTACTTACTCCCCAAACTTGCGCACCTAATACTTTAAATAAGTCATATTTATCTCTAAATCCGCAAACTTCTATAGTGCAACCCGGCGTATCATCTTTTGGATAAAAAAACAAAACAAGTGGATTTTTTAATCCCTTATTTGATCTTTTAATTCCATTTTGATCCAGTAAAGAGAATTCTGGGATTTTATCTCCGATCTGCACAATAATTCCTATAAAGCTCCATATTAGAAGTTAAAATGTTTTTTTTGTGGGCTTCAAAGTAAATAACTTAAATTAAAATCAATTTTTTTGTTTTAAAAGATACTAAAAAATTATTGAAATATACTAGGGTAAATTTATTAATTCAATATTATGGAATTAATAATTTATATTTTTTTATTTCTTATTCTTTTTTTAGGAATTATTTTTAATTTAAAAATAACTAATTTTAAAAAAGTTAAAGAAGTACGAAACAAAGCTAAAAATTATTCAAAAAAAGAATAGTTAAATATTTATTTCTAAGATTAAAATTCAATTTTTTCATTTGGAGTAAATACTGAGCAATATTTTCTTACTAAGTCCTTTGGCTCATTAGCAGAAGAATTCGTTAATTTTAATTTTAGTTTTTCTAAGGCCTCATTAGCATCAGTCTCACCAAGTCTATACCTTGCGCACGTATCCAATACTTTAAACATTTTAGTGGTAACGGCTTGGGATGGATAAATTAGAAAACTTAGGTAAAAAACAAAAAATAAGTACTTCATTTTTTTAAAGAAATTTAGCGATTAGTTTCAAGAATTTAGGAACAAAATTAATTTAGTACAAGATCGAAATTTATAGAATAATCTAATTTGAGTTGAATCTAGGATTTCTCACAAAATAATAATAAAAGAAATTAAGATATAATCTGTGATAATGAAAAATAATTTCCGTGAAAATGAGAAAATTAATAGATAAACACAAAACTCTTATAAAGAGGTACCAAAAAAAATTCAAATTGAGTGATTATCAATTACTTTGGTTTGTTTTCTTTAAGGGGGTATTAATAGCAATAATATTCTTCAAAATTTTTTAATATTAATAAAGCTATTCAAAGAATGAAATTTTTAAATGTTTTGACTATATTTAATGATAGATTTTCTCATAAGTTTTATATTTATCAGCCATGAATATTTTTGGTGTAGGTTTGCCTGAAGTTACTGTAATACTAATCTTAGCTCTTTTAATCTTTGGTCCAAAAAAGCTTCCAGAATTAGGAAAACAGCTAGGCAAAACTTTGAAAAGTCTTAAAAAAGCTTCGAACGAATTTCAAAATGAAATAGATCAAGTTATGAACGAACAAGATAAAGAGGAATCTCCTAAATCGATAGAAAGCAATCAAACAAATGAAATTAATCAAGAAAAAATAGATTCAGAAAACAAGAATTTTTCAAATAAAGAAAACAGCCCCAACTAATATCTTGGATAGGCCCATAACCCCAATAAAAGAATTTGAAAGAGCATTAGATAAAGCAGCTCTTTCTAAAGAAGAATATGAATTAATAGATTACATCCGCTATACAAGCGTTTTTACACAGCCAAGTCTTATTAAAGATTTAAAAAGGCCATCAAAGCCCCCGCTTTTGTCAGTTCTATGTCAAATTTGCAGAAAAATTGGTTCAGAGATGCCAGATCATTTCAAAAAAGTAATTGAGTGGTCAATTGAAATTAGTGATCACGATACAAAATGGGATGCTCATTTAATCTGCGCAGAAGCATTGAATATAGACAAAGTCCCATTAAGTCCTATTCATGGGACAACTTTATTTGATGTTCTTGTTGTACACAAAGAATTATTTCTTGGCTTTGATTGATTTAAATTAATCATCTAAAGGAACAGAATCAGTATCTATAACTTCTGAAACATCATAATTATTTATTTTATTTTCTATCCAGTTATTTATATAACTAACTAAAGGCAATGAACCTCTAAAAATAAAAATAGAAGTAGGCAAAGCGCTTAATAAACCTACTACAGGAGATTTAAAAAGTAATCTTCCCGCTTTAATATTAAACAAAATAATAAGAGCTGAGGGAACTATAACTTTAACGACTGTTTTGAGGGCCTCAAGCCAACCAACACGATATGTCCACCATATTAAAATTATGCCAAATACGTAAAGGAATAAGTATGTCATGTAAATAGTATAATGATTATCTATTTATCTTGTTCTTTCTAAGAAAAAGATTTTTATAAATTTTTTACATCAATCACATTCTAGTAATGAGTTTTTCTGAAATAAGGAAATTTTTAATTAAGATGCAATCTGATGAGGGCTTAAAAAAGCAGGTTACTTCATCCTCTACAGCGGACGACGTGGCCCTAATAGGTCAAAATTTAGGATATGACTTTTCAGGAGATGATCTCTTAAGATTTAATGGACAAAAAGTTGATAAAGTTACCGTAAGAAAGGTAGATCATCCAGGAGAATACCACTAATTTAAAACTTAACCCATATTGCAAGCCCTCCGCTCCTGCCTCGAGCACATAACCAATTATCTTTAGTGCTAATTCCTACAAGTGAGAAAAAAGGCATTTTTTTATCTTCAGGTTTTTTTAATTCTTTAATAAATATCGGAAAATTATTAATACTAATTTTCAATTCTTTAAAATAAAAAGCCAACAAAGGTCTAAGCCCTTTTAATTCTGCGCTACCTCTAAAGGTAATGTTTAATAATCCGAAATTAATTGAATTTTTTATTTCATAATTTATTTGATCCTCTTTATTTTTACTTTTTAATTCGAGTCTTGCCGACAATACTTGGAGAATCGAACTGGTTATATTTTTTATTTCATCTGACTCTTTTCCCCATACATACTTAAACATCCATATTCCTATCAATTCCTCATATACTATTCCGCTACCATTTTTTTGAGAATTTTTTTCTAATAGTTTTATCTCATTAATTTCAGGAAAGTTTTTCATAATAAATTTTAATCTAAGAATCAAATACTAAGATAACTTCATAAAAATGTTCTTAGTTAAAAAATTCCTCCAAAAAGATTTCTTTGTTTCAATATATTTCTAAAAAAATATTTTTTTGGCACACATAAGGAACAAGATCTCGTTATTATGTTTACATAAAGTAACTAATCTAATGGATTTCATTTCTAAAAGCCAAGGATACATACCTTTAAAAGCAGTTCCTTACATATTTTTTCTTGCAGTTGTACTAAGTATTACAACTTCAACAAATACATTTGTTTAAAACAATTTAGTTTACTAAAAGAGCAGGTCAATATTTAATGGATGAATATGACGTTGTAATTGTTGGTAGTGGAATAGGAGGTTTATGTTGTGGTTCAATTCTAGCTTTATCAGGCAAAAAAGTACTTATCTGCGAAGCACATAGCCAACCAGGTGGTGTTGCTCACAGTTTCAAAAGAAAAGGTTACACTTTCGAGTCAGGCCCTTCGTTGTGGAGTGGAATAGGTAGGTGGCCGACAACAAATCCCTTAGGGCAAATTCTCAAATTACTTGATGAAGAGGTTGAACTGTTTCAATACAAAGGTTGGCAAGTTATTGTCCCAGAAGGCAACTTTAATCTTGATGTGGGAGAATTACCCTTTAAACAAACAATACAAACTTTAAGAGGTGAGAAATCTGTTAAAGAATGGGAATCATTTATTTCTGGAATAAAACCTCTTAGCCAAATAATAAATGAAATACCTTTACTCTCATTTTCTCCTGAATCAATAAATTTCTTAGATCTAATAAATTTAACCTCAAAATTTTTACCTAATATCAAGCACATACCTAAAATTAATAAGGGTTTTGGGAATTTAGTAAATAATCATTTAGAGGATCCTTTTCTCAGAAATTGGGTTGATTTATTGAGTTTTTTGATAAGTGGCATGTCAATGCATGATACCAATACAGCTGCGATGGCTACTTTGTTTAACGAATGGTTTGAACCAAATTCATACCTCGAATACCCTAAAGGTGGTAGTGATTCTATTGTAAACGCCTTAATTAATGGATTAAAAAAAAATGGTGGAGAATTAATTCTTTCTTCGAGAGTAAAGACAATTAACTTCAATAAAAATTTAGCGACAGGTATAACCCTCGATAATGGTTCAAGTTACAGTTGTGAATCTATTGTCACGAATACTGATGTTTGGAATTTAAAAAAGTTAATTCCAAATGAAATTACAAAAAAATGGAAGCCAAAAGCATTAACCCCCAATAAATGTGATTCATTCCTTCATATACATTTAGGTTTTGATGCTGATGGCCTTGAAGATTTACCAATACATGCTATTCATGTTGATGAGTGGGAAAAAGGTATTACCGCAGAAAGAAATATATCTGTATTTTCAATTCCATCTGTTTTAGATAAAAATATGGCCCCTAAAGGGAAACACGTTCTTCATGGATATACTCCCGCAAATGAGCCTTGGGCAATTTGGGAAAACCTAAATCCAAAGGAATTAGCATATAGAAATTTGAAAGAAGAAAGATGTTCAATATTCCTTAATGCAGTGCGAAAATTCATCCCTGACATAGATGAAAGGATTGATTTAAAGATGCTAGGAACCCCCATTACTCATAAAAAATTCACCAATACCCATTGCGGTAGTTACGGCCCTGCATTATCTGCAGCAAAAGGTCTTTTCCCAGGCTGTAAAACTCCAGTTAAAAATTTATTTACTTGCGGTGCAAGTACATTTCCAGGCATTGGAATTCCTGCTGTTTCAGCAAGCGGTGCTTACGCGGCTGAAAAAATTATTGGAAAAAAAGAATTTAAAACTCTTCTAAAAAAAATAAATTTATGAATCATGTACTTTTTATAATTTTACAAATACTTAGTTAAGAAATAAGAATAAAGAAAGCAAAAACGTTCAATAATGATAATCTTTATCTGAACATAAACTTAACTTATAGCTCTTATATGTTTTTCTTATCAATTCCTCAAGCCTGGCATCTAGTTGGCACTTGGTCAGAACAACTACCAAGCGATTCAAACCTTATAGGAATGGGACAAACAGAACTAATGATGACTTTGCATTCAATATTTGTTCCTCTCTTACTTGTAATTTCATATTACCTATTCAATAAACTGAATAAAAACGAATCAAAGAAAATTAAAGGATGATCGTTATAAAGTTTATTTAGCTGAACTTCTCCTTACAATTTTTCTTCCTGAGGAAGTGTCAACTCTGCTTGAAGTATTTGATTCTTTTGCTTCAGAACTGGTGTCAAGTTTTTCAGTATCACTCTTATCCATTTCTGCGCAAACACCAACCACCATTGCAGCCTGCATTTGATCAGGCAAATCTCCAATAGTTAATAATGCCTTTAGAACTAATTGAAGTCGGGTTTGCCGATCAATTTCTGGTCTTAATTTTTTTACGGTATTCCAAAGTTCTTGGGTAACTTCTTTTAAAAGTTCTTGATCTACAGCCAATTTAAACCTTCTTATGTTTCTACTAATCTAACAAAAAATTGGATCTCGTAAAATAATATTGAATAAAAAGATTGTTAGTTGAAATTTTTCTACGCGAATACAAGTTGCATTTGTTGATGAAATTCTTTCTTCTCTTGCAAAAGATTATCTTTTTCTATCCTTTTTAAGGTAAAAGTTCTATAAAATTTCTTTTGAATCTTTATTGGAGTATTTTCAAACTTTTCATTTTTACTTACTATAGAATTCCACTCTTTTGAATTAAAAGTGGCATAAGGAGAAGAAGAAATCACTTTCATAACTTAATAATACGCTTGTACCAATAATAGTACAAATTTACTAATATGCAACAACCCCTACTCTTATTCATTCCGGTTCAAGGGTCTTCAGGAGTTAATTAAATTTTATTTGTCTTATGTAATTTATATTATCCATAAGTTTCATAAATGAATCAAAGTATAATACGTCACTTTTTAATGCCTTTTTTTAGTGTCTTAACACTTTTCTTGCTAAAAACCTTTTAAAAATAATGAATTTGTTGAAATTCATATTGACAAGATATTTTTAACCATCGCTCCTATAAAGGAATAACAATTTTAATTAAATTAATGCTTCTTAGTAATCAAAAGAGATTGAAGATTCAGGGAATAATTAAAAGAATTGCAGAAGATAAATCAATCTCATTAGAAGACAGGATATATGTAGAGAAATTTGCTCAGCATAATTCCACAATTTCTCTTTGGCTTAAGAAAGCTAACAGTTTTAGGAGGATTGGCGTGCGAAATGACGGTGAAATTGAAAACCTACTACAGTCATTGGGAATTGATGGGATCGACAAGGAAAATCATTTCAACCCAAATGAAGATGATATATCTGACTGGTTTGGCGGTGCTCCTGATTGGTTAAGAAGAAGTTAAGGAACTTTCTAAATTCAACTTACCCAAGCTGTCTTACACAAAAATAAACTAACTAAAAATATACATACCCAAAAAAGCAATGGTAAAAACTTAATTGGAAATATATATTTTTCTGAATAGGTTTTCATATAGATTTTTCTTTTAGATTATTGCTTCCTTAATGTTTTTGAGAATAGGTTTAATTGCTCTATTTATATAGAAAATTATAAATAAACCTCAAAGATATGAGACCACTCAAAATTAATCAGGCTAAATTATCAATATTTAAGCAACTTTTTTTTCAATTTGATTTGGAAAATTTACAATTTTTTTATTGCATTGCTCTGAATCGTTCCAATATTTTATAAGTTTTTCTAATTCTTCGATCCTCTTTTGCGCATTTGCAATCTTTTCAGATGTTTTCATATAAAATTCGTTTCTATCCAATTAATACATGAAAAAAAAATATTTCAATGGAAGTTTTCAATTAAAAGTAGAAATATTAATTTTTGGTTAATTAAAAATATAAAACGTAGATTTATTATTTATAAGTAAATATACTTAAAGAAAAGAGTGTTTTATGAAAAAATTAAATTCTTTGATTTTGAATAGCACTGTCAATTTATTAGACCTCATATACTCTGGCAGGAATTTACAAAGATTTTGGGTTTTAGAAGTCATTGCTCGATCACCTTATTTTGCATTTCTTTCAGTTTTGCATTTTAAAGAATCCCTAGGAATTAAAAATGAAAAAACAATGATTTTAATGAAAGAACATTTTTATCAAGCTATTAACGAAACTGAGCATCTTAAAGAAATGGAGAAAAGAGGAGGAGATAAATTCTGGATTGATAGATTTTTTGCGAGACACCTTGTGCTTGTTTATTACTGGATCATGGTTTTTTATTATTTCTTCTCTCCGGCTAATGCTTATGATGTCAACATAAAAATTGAAAAACATGCATTTGAAACTTATTCCAAATATTTAAAAGATAATCCTAATGATCAAAAAATAAAAGAAATAGCTCAAGATGAATTAAATCATGTACAAGAACTAAACGAAGCTTTGTCAATGCTTACTTCAGTTTAGATTAGAGCTGAAAAATCTATTAATAATATTGAAATTATCACCGAAGAAGATATTAATCCTAGGCTAATCATCAATGAGACATAACCTTTTTTTCTGGGTAATTTATAAAAACATAATCCGATTATTAGTAACATTATTAATGAGAAAAAAATTATAATTTTCTCATTTACTAAATTGAGGTGTATAACTAAGTTTGTTTCTTCCAAAAATTTAAGGAATTCAGATAAAACTAATTCTTTTTCAATTTTCTTCAAATAGTCAAATGAGCTTATAGCAGCAGAACTTAATAAAGATAATGCAACAAGTGCGGTAACCGGTTTAGTTAACCTGTTAAGCGTTTTGTTAAAACTTACCAATAGAATTAAAATAAACAAAGTCGTAACTAGAGGCATTAAAGGTATAAAAATTGTTGAATTTATGAAATTACCCAAGAAAATAATATGTATCTAACTTAAAATTTTATATTATTTCGAACCCTTATTTTATTAAGTAAGATTTTAAAAAATCTTAGATGTAATTAGTACCTATTGCATTCTGTGTAAATTGATACCAAAATTTAATTAGTATCGACAAATAAAATGTTAGCCATTTCTGAAATTATTATTGCAAGTGCTATTTTTCTAGGAATTGTATATTGGGAAGTTAAGTTTCTATACACCAAAACCACAATAGCGAAATAACTTCACTCAAAAAAAAGGAAAATTAAAACGTAGAAAATTTAAATAAAATTTAAGAATTTAAATTGACAAAAAAAGCTCTAAATATGAGAGAATAAACACATACATCCAAGTCCTCTAATGAGCGAAGTCCAAAATCCCAACACTAACTCAACTCAGCAGCAGCAGCAGCAGCAGCAGCAATCTTATTCAGACAGCAAAATTAATTCTGCTGAAAGCGAGAGGCTTTATCTTGAGATGAAAGAGGCTTGGCTTTAAATTTAATTCGTGTTTGAAATAATATTTCTGTAAATTTATAAATTTTTTTTATTTTGAAGTAATCAATACTTTTTTATTTTCTACATCCTTTAAATTTTGTTTAGCCGCAAATTGATCTATTGAGAAAACTTAAGCAGCTAGAGAAAATTAACGGAAGACTAGCAATGGGAGGGTTGATATATTTAGTTTTTACAAAACTAGTCTCCAACCGTGCCGACATACTAGACCAGCTTAAATCTTATTTAATTTAAGAAATGAATTGTAAATATCATCCAGGAATATTTCTTTCTATATAGGCTTCAGTTAAAGCTAAAATCAACCCCAATAATGTTGAAAATATGGCAATTTCAGTTGATTCCATTTTATTTTTGAATTACCCCTATTTTGCTAAATAATTCAAAGTTCAGCAACAAAACTAATAACCTGCTATAGTACGCATATACTATTAGTTATTTATTGTGAGCTCAGCAACTCCTGAGTTTCTTTTCGTTAGGCCTGGAGATTATGTCGCAATTAAAAAAGAAAATTGCGAAAATACTAAGGAAAAGAATAAAAATTATTGGGTTGGTCAAGTTATCGACTGCATTGGAGGAGCTAGAAATCCAAATTCATGGACCTTGTTTCAAGTTGCCAATATTGATAATGGAGCGATTACTGTAATAAACGCGGATATTGTAGAAAAAATTTTGAAACCTTCTCAAAGTTAAGCTTATGAATAATCAAACGAACTTCCTTAAGTATTGAAGAAACAAAAGGCAACATGCAATCTTTACAAGGGAATCACCCCAGTTCCAAGCAGGCAAGTCCGTATACTTGATTCATTGGGCAAGGAGGTTGAATGCCTTTATACATTCTGTAAGTTTTTGATAATTCCTCAAATCCCAAACTTGATAAAAGATAATTTGCATAAGGATTCAGATTAGAGCAATCCAATAAGATTTGAGCATTTAAGTCACCAACTAAATCTCTTATTAATAATTCAGCAAGCGGTGGAGTATCCGCTAAAAGAGGTCCTATTCTCCAACCTTGCTCATTATCCTCCAATACACAAGGTCTTATCCTTCCAAATCCATGGCACATCCCATTATTATCGATAATGGCACTGACATTACCATGAGAATTTTTCAACCAGTCATTTAGAAAATGTGGTCTGGGACTAGGTTCTCTTTGGTCATCATAAATTAGGACCGCTTCAGATGAAATTTTATGACCAGGAACAACTTTAAAAGAATGAAATTGATCTTTATAGAAATTTTTCAATGGCAAATGTTGAGACCCATTTAATTTCCATCGATTTGTAATCGAAGATTTTTTAAACCCCCACTTTGAGTAATCATTTAATCTGTCTGGGGCAGCCTCAAGACCAATACAATCAACATTTTTTAAATACTCTAAGGCATGTTGCCATAATCTCACTCCATATCCATTACTTCGGAATTCTTTTTTAACGATAAATAAACCTATAAAACCATACGAGGAATTATATTTTATACACGCAATAGAACCTATAGGATTATTATCGAGACAAGCGACCCATACCCCTTGGGTATCTGTATTTCTATAAATTGATACGTCATCCATACCAGGGGAAAATCCTTCTAACCTTGCCCAGTTTGTAACTTCTGGTATTTCATTAATAGATATCAATCTAATTGAAAAATTTTTCCTCATAGAAATATACTAACCAAGAAAAATTTGAAATTTTAAAGACAATATTAATAAATTTGATTATTTCTTATAAATCATTCACCTTGATTTAAGTGACTAAGAACCTTAGTTATTTATAATTTATCCTCTGATATATTTAATATTATTCTATTCATATGAATAAAATGAAAATTTCTGATAAATTTCATTTAGAAGATATTTATAAATTAAAAAATACAGTTCTCACTGGCAAAACGGAAGATATAAAATGGAGAATCAAACAGATCAATAAAGTTTCTGAACTTTTGGATGCAAATAAAAAAGAGATCATAAAATCCCTTTTTATTGATCTAGGAAAGTCTGAAATTGAAGGGCTTTCAGAAATCCTTTTAGTCAAACAAGAAATTTCACTTATAAAAAAAAGACTTAATTCTTGGATGCATCCAAAAAAGGTTGAAACTCCTTTTTATCTTTTCCCATCATCCTCGAAAGTAATTTATGAACCTCTTGGATGTGTCTTGATTCTTGGTCCTTATAATTATCCATTGCTGTACGTTTTAAAACCATTGGTAAATATTTTCTCCGCAGGAAATACTGCCGTTATAAAACCTTCAGAGAAATGTCCCTCGACATCAAAACTAATAAAAAATCTTACTTCCAAATATTTCCAAAAAGATATCTTGTTAACAGTAGAGGGAGACTATAAACAATCTATAAAATTAATTGAACAAAATTTTGACCATATATTTTTCACAGGCAGTACCGAGACAGGTAAATCTATCATGAAATTAGCTTCAAAAAACTTAACTCCATTAACTCTTGAATTAGGCGGAACAAATCCTGTAATTATTTTCAAAAATGCAAATTTAGAAGTTGCTGCTAAAAGAATTGTTTGGGGCAAATTTTTTAATTCTGGTCAATCCTGTATGGCTCCTAATCATATCTTTATAGATAAAGAAATTGAAAATAACTTTATTGAAAAATTAAAAAAATGCATAGAAAGTTTTTACGGAGAAGATCCAATTATTTCTGAAAACATTTCCAAATTAGAAAAAAAACAATTTTCATCAACTATAGAAATCCTCAAAAGATATAAAAAAGAAAAAAGAATTATATATGGTGGTAACTTTAGTAAGAAAAAGTTAAAAATTTCTCCTACAATTTTGAGATGTAATTTAGATGAAACAGATATTTTGCAAAAAGAACTATTCAGTTCAATACTTCCAGTAATTGCAATCAATGATAAAGAATCAGCTCTAAAACAGATTAGTCAAACATCAAAACCATTAGCAATCTACTTATTTGGTGGGAATAAAAAAATCCATAATTATATTTCAAGAATAACTAGCTCAGGAACAATATGTATCAATGATGTGATGTTACCAGTTCTTATTCCAAATTTACCTTTTGGAGGTGTTGGGCTGAGTGGTATTGGTAAATTTCATGGAGAGGAAGGTTTTCGAAATTTTTCAAATCAAAAATCTATCACTTTCAAAGGTTTTTTATTTGATTTAAATCTGAGATATCCTCCCTACAAAAGAATAAAAAAATTTTTAAAATTTATTTTTAAAGTTTAAATTACTTAAATTTTTATTCAAAATCCTAGCGATTTTAAATTAAGAGATTATCTTTAAAGAAATAACAAAGTTAATGAAATTAGTATTTTTAGTAATTCCAACCCTTATTAATTTTTTTAATTACTCATTTATAAAAGCGGCAGAAAATATTGAACCATCCAATAATAAAATTGAGAATATTACTAAAAAAGAATCAATTACTGAAGATAAAAATGAAATAAGAAAAATTCATATTGTAAAAATTGGAGATACAATTTCAAGTATTTCAAATTACTATTCAATAAATAAAGATTTTATTATTAAATTAAATAATTTAAAAGATGAAAATTATATTTTTGTTGGCCAAAATCTTATTATCTCCGAACCTACTAGTAATTCATCAAAACAATCAGAATTAACAAATAATTATCATATTGTTCAAATAGGTGAAAATCTTACCGAGATATCAAACAAATATAAGTTAAATTCAGGATACTTGATAGAGATTAATAATCTCAAGAATCCAGATTCTATAGAAGTTGGCCAAAAACTCTTCTTAAGCAAATACAATCCATCCAGTTCGGAAAATTTACAAATAATTAACAAAAAGAAAAATAATGAATTGCTTGAGTTGAATAAACAAATTTATGGTCCAATAATTATTCAAAATAAATCTTTAAAAAAAATTAAAGGAAGAAAGGTTTTAAATGTACTAAATCAAGAAAATAAAAAGTTATTTCTCTCAATAAATTGCGATACCAATGAATTAAATGTAAGAATCCCAGGCAGAAAATGGATGGGGGGTAAGCCGGCTAAGGAAGAATTCGAAAAAAATTTAATAAATGATTTTTGTTAGAAATTTTAATTAATATGTGTGAATAATTTGTTTAAGACTATTAATCATGGGTTATTGTTTAAAAAGTTAAATTAAAACTAATGACAATTTCAAGAGGAGATCTAGTACGAGTTAAAAGACCAGAATCATATTGGTACAACGAAATTGGTAAAGTTGCTTCAGTTGACACCTCAGGCATTAAATATAATTGTGTAGTTAGATTTGATAAAGTAAATTATGCCGGAATAAGTGGTACTGATGGTGGAGCCAATACAAATAATTTTGCTGAAAGTGAATTAGAGAAAGCTTAAATAATTGCCTGAGTTACCAGAAGTAGAGACTGTTCGCAAAGGATTAGAGCAAAAACTTGATAACTTTACGATAAAAAAAGTAGAAGTCTGTAGGGATTCTACTGTAGCTTTTCCTACTAACAAAGAGGATTTTATTAAGGGACTTCAGAATTCAATTTTATATAAATGGAACAGAAGAGGAAAATATTTAATAGCTGAACTAAAAAAGATTCAAAATGAAAATATTAAATGTCCCCTAGAAAAATCCCTAAAAAATAACGGATTTCTTGTAGTGCATTTAAGAATGACTGGATATTTTAAATTTATTAATGACTCTACCTCACCTTGCAAACATACAAGAATAAGAGTTTTTGATAAAAAAAATAATGAGCTTAGATATATTGATGTAAGAAGCTTTGGCCAAATGTGGTGGATTAAACAAGGGTTATCTCCCAACAAAATAATTAAAGGATTAGGTTCATTAGGACCAGAGCCGTTCTCCAAAGAATTTGATGCAAATTACCTTAAGAAAGTTATTTCTAAAAGAAAAAAGTCTATAAAGGCTATTTTATTAGATCAAACGATAGTGGCAGGTCTAGGTAATATTTATGCTGATGAAAGTTTATTTTTGGCAGGCATATCACCTTTTAGAGAGGCTAGAACCATAAAGAAAAATGAATTAATCAAGCTCCAAGAATCAATTGTGAATGTATTAAAAAAAAGTATAGGTTCCGGGGGGACTACATTTAGTGATTTTAGAGACTTGGAAGGGGAGAATGGGAATTTTGGTTTACAAACAAATGTCTACAGGAGAACTGGTAAAGAATGTCGCAAATGTGGAAATTTAATTAAAAGAAAAAAAATTACCGGAAGAAGTACCCATTGGTGTCAATTTTGTCAAAAATAAAAAAGGGTTTACACATTGCGTAAACCCTTTTGAATATTTTTACCTGGCATTGAGCTATTTTCTCAAGGGGCTACCCCCTAAATATCTTCGCCGCTGATGCGTTTCACAACCGAGTTCGAGATGGATCGGAGTGGTTCCACATCGCCATGAACACCAGGATAGTGTGAACCTTGAGAACTGCATAGAAAATTATATAAATTAAAAACAATAAATTAAGTTTATTTGGTCAAGCCCTCGGTCTATTAGTACTCCTCCGCTGCACTTGTTACCAAGCTTCCACGTAGAGCCTATCAACGGGTGTTCTTCCCGTGACCTTACTGGCTTAAGCCATGGCAATACTCATCTTGAGGTGGGCTTCCCACTTAGATGCTTTCAGCGGTTATCCACTCCGCACATGGCTACCCAGCGTTTACCGTTGGCACGATAACTGGCACACCAGAGGTGCGTTCCTCCCGGTCCTCTCGTACTAGGGAGAAATCCTCTCAATATTCCTGCGCATACACCGGATATGGACCGAACTGTCTCACGACGTTCTGAACCCAGCTCGCGTACCGCTTTAATGGGCGAACAGCCCAACCCTTGGGACCGACTTCAGCCCCAGGTTGCGATGAGCCGACATCGAGGTGCCAAACCTCCCCGTCGATGTGAACTCTTGGGGGAGATCAGCCTGTTATCCCTAGAGTAACTTTTATCCGTTGAGCGACGGCCCTTCCACGCAGAACCGTCGGATCACTAAAACCGACTTTCGTCCCTGTTCGACTTGTAGGTCTCACAGTCAAGCTCCCTTCTGCTTTTGCACTCAACGACTGATTTCCAACCAGCCTGAGGGAACCTTTGTGCGCCTCCGTTACCTTTTAGGAGGCGACCGCCCCAGTCAAACTGCCCATCAGATACTGTCCGCTTCCCGGATAACGGGTAAGCGTTAGAACCCTAGCTCTAAAAGAGTGGTATCTCACCGATGACTCAATAATACCCACAAGTACTATTTCAATGTCTCCCACCTATTCTGCGCATTTAGAGCCCGAGCACAATATCAAACTACAGTAAAGCTTCATAGGGTCTTTCTGTCCGGGTGTATGTAGTCCGCATCTTCACAGACAATTCTATTTCGCCGAGCCTCTCTCCGAGACAGCGCGCAAATCGTTACACCTTTCGTGCGGGTCGGAACTTACCCGACAAGGAATTTCGCTACCTTAGGACCGTTATAGTTACGGCCGCCGTTCACCGGGGCTTCAGTCGCCAGCTTTGCCTAAGCTAACCAGCTTCCTTAACCTTCCGGCACTGGGCAGGTGTCAGCCCCCATACATCGTCTTGCGACTTAGCGGAGACCTGTGTTTTTGGTAAACAGTCGCTTGCGCCTCTTCACTGCGACCAGCTCTCGCTGGCACCCCTTCTCCCGAAGTTACGGGGCCATTTTGCCGAGTTCCTTAGAGAGAGTTATCTCGCGCCCCTCGGTATTCTCTACCACCCCACCTGTGTCGGTTTCGGGTACTGGCATTTGTGCTTTAACGGGTATAGGGCTTTTCTTGGAAGCATGACATCACCAACTTCGCTGCCGTAGCAGCTCGTACTCACGCCTCAGCTCAAGATGTTTTCTCCATCTCTCAAAACCTTGGACGCTTGAACCAGTAACCAACATCTGGCCTGGCTAGCCTTCTCCGTCCCCCTTCCCAAAACACAACTGGTACAGGAATATTGACCTGTTATCCATCGACTACGCCTTTCGGCCTCGCCTTAGGTCCAGACTAACCCTCCGCGGACGAGCCTGCCGGAGGAACCCTTAGGGTTTCGGGGCATGGGATTCTCACCCATGTTTTCGCTACTCAAGCCGACATTCTCACTTCTATGCCGTCCACGTCCGCTTACGCTAACGCTTCACCCAACATAGAACGCTCCCCTACCATAAATAAATTTATCCGCAGCTTCGGTATAACGCTTAGCCCCGTTCATTTTCGGCGCAGGATCGCTCGACCAGTGAGCTATTACGCACTCCTTTGAGGATGGCTGCTTCTAGGCAAACCTCCTGGTTGTCTGGGCAATCCCACCTCCTTTATCACTTAGCGTTAATTTTGGGACCTTAGCTGGCGGTCTGGGCTGTTTCCCTCTTGACTATGGAGCTTATCCCCCACAGTCTGACTGCCTAGTTACACACAGGGTATTCAGAGTTCATATCGATTTGGTACCGCTTTCGCAGCCCGCACCGAAATGGTTGCTTTACCCCCCTGCTGGAGCACTAGACGCTACGCCTCAACGTATTTCGGGGAGAACCAGCTAGCTCCTGGTTCGATTGGCATTTCACCCCTAACCACAGCTCATCCGCTGAATTTTCAACTTCAGTCGGTTCGGACCTCCACTTGGTATCACCCAAGCTTCATCCTGGCCATGGTTAGATCACCAGGGTTCGGGTCTATAAACACTGACAAACGCCCTATTAAGACTCGCTTTCGCTGTGGCTCCACCATTTCCGGTTTAACCCGCCAGTGCCTATAAGTCGCCGGCTCATTCTTCAACAGGCACACGGTCACCCGATTAGTCGGGCTCCCATTGCTTGTAAGCTCACGGTTTCATGTTCTATTTCACTCCCCTCCCGGGGTTCTTTTCACCTTTCCCTCGCGGTACTGTTTCACTATCGGTCACACAGTAGTACTTAGCCTTACGAGGTGGTCCTCGCAGATTCACACGGAATTCCACGTGCTCCGTGCTACTCGGGATACAGCTAGGTCAACTTATCTTTCGATTACGGGGCTTTCACCCTCTGTGGCACGCCATTCAAACGTTTCTTCTAGACTTGTTGATCCATATTGCTGTCCCACAACCCCGATAGTCAAGACTATCGGTTTGGGCTATTCCCCGTTCGCTCGCCGCTACTGAGGGAGTCGTTATTTACTTTCTCTTCCTCCAGCTACTAAGATGTTTCAGTTCGCTGGGTTAGCTCGCACCAACCTATATATTCAGTTGGCCGTACATGGGGTTGCCCCATTCGGAAATTCCCGGATCAAAGTGTGCTTCCAACTCCCCGAGACTTATCGCAGGTAACCACGTCCTTCATCGCCTCTGTGTGCCTAGGTATCCTCCGTGAGCCCTTTGTAGCTTGACCAATAACTTCAAAAATTGAAGCATCAGCTTAATAGAATTGTTATTAATGCATTCGCACAAATAATAAATCTGCATCATTAAAGATGCTTATTGTCTTTAAAAAAAATCTATGCAGTTGTCAAGGTTCTCTGAAAACAATGAATTTGATTCAATGAGTCCAGCATCTTAATGATTTCATTAGGAGGCTAGATTCGTTCAGAATTTGATCACAGCTCAAAACATTTCCTTTGATACATTTATGGTAGAGGTGGTAATCAGTGGAGGTAAGCGGACTCGAACCGCTGACATCCTGCTTGCAAAGCAGGCGCTCTACCAACTGAGCTATACCCCCAACATAGAGATATGGGCCATCCTGGACTTGAACCAGGGACCTCACCCTTATCAGGGGTGCGCTCTAACCACCTGAGCTAATGGCCCAGGAAAAGTAATGGGTGTGACCTAGAAAAAACTTAGAAACTGAAATTCTCAATAAAATTGAAAATCTGAGATACCGATCGACCTAAGGTGACAAAATTAATATAAACATTTTGTTGTCTCCCTGTTAGGAGGTGATCCAGCCGCACCTTCCGGTACGGCTACCTTGTTACGACTTCACCCCAGTCATTAGCCCCACCTTCGGCGTCCTCCTCCACAAGGGTTGGAGTAACGACTTCGGGCATGGCCAACTTCCATGGTGTGACGGGCGGTGTGTACAAGGCCCGGGAACGTATTCACCGCAGTATGCTGACCTGCGATTACTAGCGATTCCTACTTCACGTAGGCGAGTTGCAGCCTACGATCTGAACTGAGCCACGGTTTATGGGATTTGCTAGCTCTCGCGAGTTTGCTGCCCTTTGTCCGTAGCATTGTAGTACGTGTGTAGCCCAGGGTGTAAGGGGCATGATGACTTGACGTCATCCACACCTTCCTCCGGTTTATCACCGGCGGTCTTTCTAGAGTGCCCAACTAAATGCTGGCAACTAAAAACGTGGGTTGCGCTCGTTGCGGGACTTAACCCAACATCTCACGACACGAGCTGACGACAGCCATGCACCACCTGTCACTGCATTCCCGAAGGCACCCTCAAATTTCTAAGAGGTTCGCAGGATGTCAAACCCTGGTAAGGTTCTTCGCGTTGCATCGAATTAAACCACATACTCCACCGCTTGTGCGGGCCCCCGTCAATTCCTTTGAGTTTCACACTTGCGTGCGTACTCCCCAGGCGGAACACTTAACGCGTTAGCTACGACACCGAAGGGGTCGATTCCCCCGACACCTAGTGTTCATCGTTTACGGCCAGGACTACAGGGGTATCTAATCCCTTTCGCTCCCCTGGCTTTCGTCCATGAGCGTCAGTAATGGCCCAGCAGAGCGCCTTCGCCACTGGTGTTCTTCCCGATATCTACGCATTTCACCGCTACACCGGGAATTCCCTCTGCCCCTACCATACTCAAGCCAATCAGTTTCCACTGCCATAATGGAGTTAAGCTCCACGCTTTAACAGCAGACTTGAAAAGCCGCCTGCGGACGCTTTACGCCCAATAATTCCGGATAACGCTTGCCACTCCCGTATTACCGCGGCTGCTGGCACGGAATTAGCCGTGGCTTATTCCTCAAGTACCGTCATATCTTCTTCCTTGAGAAAAGAGGTTTACAGCCCAGAGGCCTTCGTCCCTCACGCGGCGTTGCTCCGTCAGGCTTTCGCCCATTGCGGAAAATTCCCCACTGCTGCCTCCCGTAGGAGTCTGGGCCGTGTCTCAGTCCCAGTGTGGCTGATCATCCTCTCAGACCAGCTACTGATCGAAGCCTTGGTGAGCCATTACCTCACCAACTAGCTAATCAGACGCGAGCTCATCCTCAGGCGAAATTCATTTCACCTATCGGCATATGGGGTATTAGCGGTCGTTTCCAACCGTTATCCCCCTCCTGAGGGCAGATTCTCACGCGTTACTCACCCGTCCGCCACTAACCCGAAGGTTCGTTCGACTTGCATGTGTTAAGCACGCCGCCAGCGTTCATCCTGAGCCAGGATCAAACTCTCCGTTGTGTTCAAATCCTTTTGTAGATAAATCTACTCAAATTGAATTGCTAGAGCCAAATAAAGTTTTAACTTGAATATTTGGTTTAGCCTCCTTAAATTTTAAGGATTACATTGAGTGCACATTAAAAATATTTCAAAGTGACTTTCCAAGATCTCAGATCCGTTCGTCATCAAAAACTTAAAAGTTAGCAATTGATGACAATTTTATATATATTCTTGACGGGACCTCACACCTTTATTGCATATACATCTTGAATAAAACTAAAAAAATTAGTCTATTTAGACTCAATAAAAGCGTCAGTTCCTAAGTTTTAAATTTTCTAGGTGCGAGGTTTAACAAAAAATTGCAAAACCAATTTGAAGGTTAACCCTTCTGCTGGTTGAAAAAATAGAGAATAATCTACATCTTCAAAATACTCACAGTTATGAACTAAAAAAATTTTTAGATTCACTATGAGTAGTGCAAAAAAATATTTTTCTGCCCAGAAGAAGATACTAAACCATTTAACTGTGATTATGCAACCATTAATACATAAATTTTTTTATTAATTTTTTTATGGTTCAATATCCGCTTAACCAACTAGGCTGTAATTAAAGGGAATTCAATAAAATGGCAGAAAGATTTAGTCAAAAAAATTTAAGAGTTCGTCCAAGTTCAGATGAAGACAAAATTGTAACAAATGCGAAAGAGCATTTTGAGAAGACTTTAGTTGAGATATCTGGCGAGCTTGTTGGGAGTGTCGCAGCTTTAGAACATCCCTCAAAAAATCTAAAGTTAAATTATGGTGAAATTTTTCTTAGAGACAATGTTCCTGTGATGATTTACCTCATTACCCAACGAAGATACGAAATAGTTAAAAAGTTTTTAAATGTATGTCTCGAGTTACAAAGTACTAATTATCAAACCCGTGGAGTATTCCCAACCAGTTTTATTGAAGAAAAAGGAAAATTGATTGGTGACTATGGTCAAAGATCCATTGGAAGAATAACTTCAGCTGACGCAAGTCTATGGTGGCCAATTTTGTGTTGGCTATACGTAAATAAAAGTGGTGATAATGCATTCGGGAAAAGCCAAAGTGTGCAAAGAGGCATACAACTATTATTAGATTTAGTATTGCATCCCACTTTTGAGGGAACACCAGTTCTTTTTGTCCCTGACTGTGCATTTATGATTGATAGACCGATGGATGTATGGGGCGCGCCATTGGAAGTGGAAGTTTTACTTCATGGATGTTTAAAAAGCTGCATTAACTTGATGGAATTGAGTCGTGCTGACCATGTAAGTAGATTATTAGATCAAAGACTTATCCTTACACGTCAGTGGGTAGAGGATTTAAGAAGTTTTCTTTTAAAGCATTATTGGGTTACAAGTAATACAATGCAAATATTAAGAAGAAGACCAACAGAACAATATGGGGATGATCAACACTTCAATGAGTTTAATGTTCAACCTCAGGTGGTTCCTTCATGGCTTCAAGACTGGTTAGAGAATAAAGGCGGATATCTAATAGGCAATATTCGTACAGGTAGACCAGACTTTAGATTTTACAGTTTAGGTAATTCACTTGCTTGTATGTTTGGTGTTCTACCTCCTGCAGAACAGAGAGCACTTTTCAGATTGGTTTTACACAATAGAAAAGATCTAATTGCCCAAATGCCAATGAGAATTTGTCACCCTCAAATGGACGTAGAGGAATGGCAAAATAAAACTGGATCTGATCCTAAAAATTGGCCTTGGAGCTACCATAACGGAGGTCATTGGCCTAGTTTATTATGGTTTTTCGGTGCCTCTGTATTATTGCATCAAAAAAGGTACCCCACTGATGACGTGATCCTTATGGAGGAGATGAGATCTCTAATAGAGGAATCCTATTGGTGTCAATTAAACCAATTACCCAAACAGGAATGGGCAGAATATTTTGATGGTCCTACAGGTACTTGGGTTGGGCAGCAATCAAGAACATATCAAACATGGACTATAGTAGGTTTTTTACTTATGAATCATTTCCTCAGAGAAGAAAATAACGATATTGAAATGTTTAATATATAAATTAAAATAGGCCTAAAGTTAGCGATTTATCAATGGGCAAACATGCTCCAATTCCTAAATAAATCGTTAAAAAAGTTCCAAAAAGAAAAACTGACATTGCTACAGGCCTTCTAAAAGGATTTGAAAATTTGTTTACATTTTCAATAAAAGGTAAGATCATTAGCCCTAAAGGAATCAGGGTTTGAAGAGCAATTCCAAGCAACTTGTTTGGGACAACTCTCAATATCTGAAACACAGGATACAAATACCATTCAGGAAGAATTTCCAGAGGAGTCGCAAATGGATTAGCTTTATCACCAAGCATTGCTGGATCTAAAACAGCAAGTCCAACAACGCAGGCTATGGTTCCTAAAATAACTACAGGAAAGATATAAAGCAGATCATTAGGCCAAGCAGGCTCACCATAATAATTATGGCCCATCCCTTTGGCCAATTTAGCTCTTAATTTTGGGTCAGATAAATCTGGTTTTTTTAAGGTGGACATAATGAAATTTATTTTAAAGAAAATTTTTTGATTTATTAATAAATTATAGGTTTTTAAAGGGGGCCTGAAATACCTTGTTTACGAATCATAAGAAAATGCATGAGCATGAAAACTGCTAGAGACCAAGGTAAGACAAAAGTATGGAGACTATAAAATCTAGTAAGCGTTGACTGTCCAACACTTTCTCCACCTCTAAGAAGTTCAACCATGAAATCACCTATGACAGGTATTGCGGCTGGAACTCCTGAAACAATCTTAACTGCCCAATATCCAACTTGATCCCAAGGAAGTGAATATCCTGTAACTCCGAAGGCAACTGTGATAACTGCCATCACAACTCCTGTAACCCATGTTAATTCTCTCGGCCTTTTAAATCCTCCTGTGAGGTATACCCTAAAAACGTGAAGTATTAACATTAAGACCATCATAGAAGCACTCCACCTATGAACAGATCTTATTAACCATCCAAAACTTACATCAGTCATTAAATAACTTACAGAGTTATAAGCTTGAGTAACTGTGGGCTTATAATAAAAAGTCATTGCAAAACCTGTTGCAAATTGAATTAAGAAGCATACTAAAGTTATGCCACCTAAACAGTAAAAAATATTTACGTGGGGGGGTACGTACTTGGAAGTTACGTCGTCAGTTATGTCCTGTATTTCGAGTCTTTCTTGAAACCAGTCATAAACAGATGAGGAATTAGCCATCCAAAAAAAAAGCTTTGATATAAAGAGCTTACTTAAAATTCACTTACTTGGTGTTAACACTTAACCCAATGAATTCATCTTTTAACAAATTTTTAATATTCAAAAAATGGATCATTATTTTTCTGGTCTGTCTTTTTTTAACCTGTTTTTTATATATTCCAAGCGTCAATGCTCTCAGTGATGCCAAGCAATTTGTACTTGATGCTTGGAGTTTAGTAAATGAAGGATATTATGACCCAGAAAGGTTTGATGATATCCAATGGAAGAGAATTAGACAAAAAACACTTCAGAAACAAATTGAAACAACTGAAGAAGCTTATTCTGCAATTGAAGATATGTTGAAGCCTCTTGAAGACCCTTTTACCAGAGTGTTAAAGCCAAAAGATTATGAGTTATTAAAATCAAGCAATTTTGGAAGTGAAATTAATGGAGTAGGGATTCAACTTGGTGAGGATGAAATAACAAAAAAAATAAAAGTTATATCAACTTTGGCAGGTTCCCCTGCAGAGGATGCTGGAATAATTCGTGGGGATTTTATAGATAAAGTTGATGGGATTCCCTCTTCTCAGCTAGGTCTAGCTAATACTGCTTCAAAGCTGAGAGGTGAATCTGGCACCAAGGTTCTCGTTCAATTATCTAATGCGGCTGAAGAAGTCAAAGAGATTGACTTAGAGAGAAGATCGGTTGATCTAAGACCAGTAAGAACAAAAAGATTTAGAAATGATTCCCATACTATTGGGTATCTTAGGATAACTCAATTCAGTGAAAGTGTTCCCAAAAAAGTTGAAGAGGCACTCAAGGAGCTCAAAGAAAAAGAAGTTGAAGGAATAATTCTTGATTTAAGAAACAACTCTGGCGGCCTAGTAAGTTCTGGGATCGCAGTAGCGGAGTCATTCTTAAGTGAAAAACCTATTGTTGAAACAAAAGATAGGAATGGGATTAAAGATGCTATAACCTCTAATAAAGATACATTCTTTGACGGCCCTATGGTAACTTTAGTTAATAAAGGTACTGCAAGCGCTAGTGAAATATTAGCTGGTTCACTTCAAGATAATTACAGATCAATACTGATGGGTGAACAAACGTATGGGAAAGGTCTTATTCAATCATTAAAAAGCCTAGGAGAAAATAGTGGCATCGCTATAACCGTAGCAAGTTATCTAACACCAAAAGGGAATAATATTCAGGGTAAGGGAATAACTCCTGATAAAATCTTAGACCTGCCAGAAGCCGCTGAATACGGCAGTACCCAAGATAAATGGGTAAGAAATGCTGAAATACTTTTGGACTCTCAATTAGATGTCAACAATGAAGTTAAAAGAGATCTCAACGGAGATTTCTTAACTGAAATGAGTAAAGAAATAATTAACTAAATGATATCTAATGTCTAAATTCGAGAATGATGAATAGTAAACGAATTTTTCACGATCCAATACATAAAGAAATAATTATTGATTCAAGTAAACCTGAAGAATTAATGATTATGAGATTAATAGATACTGTTGCATTTCAAAGACTGAGAAGAATTAAGCAATTAGGAGCAGCATCACTTCTCTTTCATGGTGCAGAATCAAGTAGGTTCACACATTCAATTGGAGTTTTTTGCGTTGCAAGGAAAATCTTTAAAAAGCTAATTGATATAAAACCTGAATTTAGTAAATTTAAATTTATTGTTTATGGGGCAGCTCTTTTACATGATTTAGGACATGGTCCATTAAGCCATACCAGTGAAGTTATATTTTCACACAAACACGAATTATGGTCTAAAAAGTTAGTTCAGGATTATACGCCAATAACATCTATAATAAAAAATTTTGGGAACAATTTACCTAATGAGATTGGAGATTTATTTAATACTAAAGGTTTATGTTTAAACCCCATAAAAACATTAATAAGTAGCGAAATCGATTGCGATAGAATCGATTACCTCTTAAGAGATAGCTACAATACAGGGACTAAATACGGCCTAATTGATTTAGAAAGAATCATCTCAGCTCTCACTTTTTCGCCTGATGGAAATATTGCAGTAAGTCGCAAAGGAATTATCGCAATTGAACATTTTTTGGTTCTGAGAAATATGATGTATCGAACTATTTATAATCATCGAATAAACGAAATTTCAACTTGGATTTTAGAAAAAATTATTAATACCATCAAAAATTCCAATAGAAAAGTATGGTTAGATGAAAGTATGCATAAATGGATATTTAATCCTGAAAAACTTGATTTTCAAGACTTCTTATCTAATGATGATGTCACTTTGTACTACCACTTGATGAAATGGAAAGATAAATCTTTTGAACAATTAGAAAAACTTTGTGAGATGTTCCTTAACAGAAATTTACTGAAAGCATCAGATATAACCTTTTTAAGCAAAATAAAAAGATTAGAAATTTTAGCTTTAGCTCGCAAAAAATGCATATTAAGTAATTATGATGCGGATGTATTTTGTGGAATTAAAGAAAGATCTTTTAAAGGTTTCGAATCTAATAATTCTCTTAAAATTTGGGATGGAAAATATCAAGAATCATTAGAAAATCATTCAGAATTAATTAAAAGCTTAACGAAGTCTCACAATAGTGCGCTTATCATTTACCCTAGTTTTTTAAAAAAATACATAGATGAGCAGATTTCAGTAATAAATACAAATAATAAATGAAGCTAATAATAAGAAATGACTCTAACGAATTTATTAAAGCGATATCTTGCTACGAAATTGAGTCAATTTTAAAAACAATCAAAGAAATAAATTTGCTAAATAATCCTGCAAATGCAACTCTTTTTGTTCGTAATGAAAAAATTAAATGCATCGAATTAAAAAAATTGAAACTTAGTCTTGAAAAACTAAATATAAATTTTATTAATATCTACTCAAACAATAGAGAAACAGTAATAGCAGGAAATTCTCTAAAAATTAATTCGAGTTTTATTATTGGCAACGACTTAGAACAGGAATTTTGCGCAAATCATCTTTACAAAGTTAAGAATATAGTTCATAAAAGAACAATTAGATCAGGAGATAGAATATCTTCAAATGGTGATCTTCTGATTATCGGTGACGTTAATCCTGGGGCAATAATATCCGCTCAAAATAATATTTACGTCTGGGGGAAATTACTTGGAATTGCTTCTGCCGGGCAAAATGGCGATCAAAATGCTTCAGTTGCTTCACTTTATCTAAACCCTTTACAATTAAGGATTTGTGAAGTTGTAGCAATTGGACCAAAAGAAAAGCCAAAATCTCAAATTCCTGAAGTAGCAGTTTTGGAAAATCAAAAAATAATAATTAAACCTTACTTAATATGAAGATAAAATAAATCAATATTTTGAAATAAATTCTTATGGAATCAATAAACTTAAGAATTACTTAACTTTTCTAGTTTTCATGAATATTAATCTAGTTTATTATTTGAAAAATATAGTTAAATTTTGTGGCGGAAAATACACGCACTATTTTAATTTGTTCAGGGAAAGGTGGTGTAGGTAAGACTACCTTAACTGCAAATTTGGGAATTGCGCTTGCTAATAGTGGTGCATCAACAGCAGTTCTTGATGCTGATTTTGGACTAAGAAATTTAGATCTCCTACTAGGGTTAGAGAATAGAATTATTTATACCGCTCAAGATGTTCTAGATAAAAATTGTCGACTTGATCAAGCACTTGTTAGACATAAAAAAGAGCCTAATTTAGCGCTTTTACCAGCAGGCGATCCCAGAATGCTGGATTGGATGAAGCCTGAAGACATGAAGGAGATTAGTAATCTACTTAGTAAAAAGTTTGATTATATTTTAGTAGATTGTCCTGCAGGAGTTGAAGATGGTTTTAAAAATGCTCTATCGGCCTGCAAAGAAGCGATAGTCGTTACTAACCCTGAATTATCGGCAGTTCGTGATGCAGATAGAGTTATTGGAATTTTAAATACATCTGATATTAAACCAATCCAACTTATTATCAATAGAGTCAGACCTAATATGATTGCTAATCAAGAAATGCTTTCAATTGAAGATGTACAGAGTATTCTTTCTTTACCACTATTGGGAATTGTGCTTGAAGATGAACAAGTCATAATAAGCACAAACAGAGGTGTGCCTCTAACTCTCTCAGATGGTAAATCTCCCGCTAAAAAATGTTACTTAAATGTATCCCAAAGGCTTATGGGTAAAGAAGTCCCAATTATAGATCCAAAGAATGAAGGGAAAAGCTTAAAAGATAAGTTTATGAGATTAATGCAAACAAAGATTTTTTAACGATGATGACTCTAAGAGACCTTATTAACAAATTACTTGGAAGAGAAACCTCTAGTGCAAATACTGCTAGAGAAAGACTCCAACTAGTGCTTGCTCATGACAGAGTTGACATGAGCTCACTAACAACTGATCTGTTAGATAAAATGAGAAAAGAAATTCTTGATGTTGTTGCTAAATACGTAGAAATAGATTTTGACGAGGTTGCCGTAAGTTTAGAAACTGAAGATAGGATGACTGCATTAGTTGCAAATTTACCTATTAAAAGAACCATTACTGGAGAAATAGAATTTAAAAAAATTGAAAAAAATCCAAAAAAATAATTTTTTTGAATTAACTTAATTTTTTAAAAACAATTCCTTTTTGATTGTAAGATATATTTATGCCGGCTTAGCTCAGCGGTAGAGCAGCGCTTTTGTAAAGCGAAGGTCATCAGTTCAAATCTGTTAGCCGGCATTAAGTTTTAAGAAATGTGTTTCTCATTTTCATTAGAAAATAACCACACAAAAATTAGTAACAGATAAAGTGGGAATATTTTTATCTCAAGAAAATTAGTCAATAATGCAGTTAAAGGCTCAAAAATTAAAAAGGAAAAATTTTGGATAATCAATATAAAAAAAAGTAAAATAAGCATTAACAAATCCCAGAAATGGAAATTTCACCTTCTCTAATTAACTCCCAATTACCATCATTAATCCAAGAAATAATAGTACTACCTTTACCGCTACATTTCTCCCAAGGAATTGGCCCTAAAATACTCACATTGGGAAGTTTCATTGAAACCCCTTTTGCCGTTAATGGAGTTTTAGAGCCAGACAAATTGGCACTTGATGTAAGCAACGGACCAGTTTTTCTAATAAGAGATCTAGCCTTAGATGAGTTAGGTATTCTTAAGCCAATAGTTAAATTATTGATGCAAAAAGAAGAAAGCTTCTCATCTGAAATTGGAGTTATTATTGTTAGGGCGCCAGGCCAATACGTTGAAGAAATACTTTTATAATCCTCTTGAGCAGCTTTGTGAACATACTGAGTCAATTGATCATAATCTGCCCCCATAAGAATAAGAGGTTTATTTTTATCTCTTTTTTTTGTCCTGTAAATCACATCTGAGAATTCTGGGAGACATCCTATTGCTGGTAAAGTATCAGTCTGAAAAACTATAGGTAACCCTTCATTAAGTTTTTCTATAGCTAGTTTTTGATTTATTAAATTCATCATTAATTATCAAATCACTTTTGGTTATATCTACCAATTGTAAATCTTTCAATACCTGAAAAATCTTTTAAAACTTTGACTGATATAAAAGCATTTTCTAGGAATAATTTTTTAACTTCTCTACCTTGATCAAAATGATTCTCAATTAACAAGTATCCTCCTTTTTTCAAATATTTGGGTGCGTTTCTAATGATTATTTTAATGTGATCTAAACCATCATCCCCGCCTAAAAGAGCAATTTTAGGTTCAAAATTTTTTACTTCTTCTGGTAATTTTTGATAAATATATTTAGGAATATAAGGAGGGTTAGCTATCGCAAGATCTATTTTACCTTTGAATTTTTCCAAAGGATTCCACCAATGCCCACATAAGAATTTCAAATTAGATTTATCGGAACATCTAGCAAAATTTTTTGAAGCAATTTGAATTGCGTTTTTATCAATATCAGTGGCTATTCCATTCCAGAAAGGTTTTGCCAATGCAAGAGCAATACCAATGGCCCCTGAACCAGTTCCTAAATCAACGAAAGTAATCTCTTTAAATTTTTGTTTGAAACTTTCTTGAACAATTTCAATTATTAATTCTGTCTCAGATCTTGGGATTAAAACATTTTCGGAAACCTCCAACTTTAGATCTCTCCAATAAGAAATTCCGCTTAAATATTGTACAGGAATACCCATATTTAAATGTTGATTCCATAAAGATTCTAGTTTTTCTAGATTAACTTTTAGCTCTATATTTTTCTTAAGACTTAATTTAATCAAATGATATTTTTCTTTAGTGCAACCTCCCACTGAATCAATTAAATGATCTAATGATTGGTGATCTCCTCCTTTTGAGATTTGCCTCTCTTTCCAAGATATAAAATCATTTGCAGGAACAAGAGGCATCAATAAGAATTAGCGTTTTGGCCCTAATTTACCTTTACTGGAATCTGAATAAAAACTTGATTTCTCACCATCCTGAGTAGATATGAAAAGACCTATCAAGAAAATTGTAGGTACTCCTACAAAAAGGAGACTTGCTACGAATCCAAAATTTGTTGTTTCCATTGAATAATTGGTTAATCGATAATATTTAGAATATAAACATTTAACTGGAAATTAAGGGGCAATATTGTAATTTCCGCTAACTCATTAACAGTCTTAAACAATTCAACGAGGTAATTTTTTGTTTTCAGCTGATTCTTTTAACAACTCTAGGTTTGGTGGAGGAGATTGAGGTTTAGTAAGAATTATTGACGAGGAGTTTATGAGAGTTTGGCAAGCAAGTCTCCAATTTTCAGGTCTATTTTTAAGTTTTTCTTCCTCAACAGGGGTTAAGGGGCTAAGAGAGTTTTTAGGACCTCCTTCTACTGAAACAAAACAAGTACTGCATTGGCCTGCTCCTCCGCAATTACCTAAGATCCCCTTTAAGCCATATAGTTGCAATTTTTCTTTTATTACTAAATCCCTTAGGTTTTCTCCTGGTTTACATTGGACATCGATGCCCTCACGAATAAATCTGATAGTTGTCATTTTTTTGTTATTTTTTTTCTATTTTGACGCTTTACTTTGAGAATTGTGACCAAAATATTAACAGTTTTTTACCTAAAATTCCCTGAAACTTCAGTTGTAATAATTGATTTGACCAAATTTACTCTAAAAATTAATTTATTTACAAAAATCCCTGAAAGTCTAAAAAACCCTTACTATCGTGATGTTTAGCTGTTTATTCAGCATTGTCACAAGAATTTTAACCGATGGGATTGCCTTGGTATCGAGTTCACACAGTAGTTATTAACGACCCAGGTCGGCTACTTGCTGTGCATCTCATGCATACTGCATTATTAGCCGGCTGGGCCGGTTCTATGGCTTTATATGAATTAGCCATTTTTGATCCTTCAGACGCTGTCCTAAACCCTATGTGGAGACAGGGAATGTATGTCATGCCATTTATGGCAAGACTAGGTATCACAAGTAGTTGGAACGGATGGGATATTACTGGCGCTACTGGTGTTGACCCCGGATTCTGGAGTTTTGAAGGAGTTGCAGCAGCACACATTGTATTTAGTGGTTTGTTAATGCTAGCTTCAATCTGGCATTGGACTTATTGGGACTTAGATCTTTGGGAGGATTCAAGAACAGGAGAACCCGCACTTGATCTTCCTAGAATTTTTGGAATTCATCTACTTCTAGCAGGTCTCACTTGTTTTGGTTTTGGTGCTTTTCATTGCGCCAATGTGGGCATCTGGGTTTCAGATCCCTATGGTTTAACAGGTCACGTTGAACCTGTGGCACCCTCATGGGGGGTAGATGGTTTTAATCCTTTTAACCCTGGTGGAATAGTCGCTAATCATATTGCTGCCGGCCTGATGGGTATTATCGGGGGGATTTTCCACATAACAAATAGACCAGGAGAAAGACTTTACCGTGCTCTTAAACTAGGAAGTTTAGAAGGTGTATTAGCAAGTGCACTAGCAGCTGTTCTTTTTGTTTCTTTTGTAGTTGCAGGGACAATGTGGTACGGTTCTGCAACAACCCCAGTTGAATTATTTGGTCCTACAAGATATCAATGGGACTCAGGTTATTTTAAAACTGAAATTAATAGAAGAGTTCAAACTGCTATTGATAATGGTGCTACAAAAGAAGAAGCTTACGCTTCCATACCTGAAAAGTTGGCATTCTATGATTATGTAGGAAATAGTCCTGCTAAAGGAGGATTATTCAGAGTTGGTGCACTAGTCAATGGTGATGGTCTTCCTACTGGTTGGCAAGGGCATATTGCTTTCCAAGACAAGGAGGGTAATGAATTAGAAGTAAGAAGGATTCCAAATTTCTTTGAAAACTTTCCTGTTATTCTCGAAGATAAAGAAGGAAATGTTAGGGCTGATATCCCTTTCAGAAGAGCTGAGGCAAAGTACTCATTTGAGCAAACTGGCATAACAGCTACTATCTACGGTGGTGATCTCAATGGGCAAACATTTACAGATCCTGCTGTTGTCAAAAGACTAGCCAGAAAAGCTCAGCTTGGAGAAGCATTCAAATTTGATAGAGAAACATACAAGTCTGATGGTGTGTTTAGAAGTTCTCCAAGAGCTTGGTTTACATACGCCCACTTATGTTTCGGACTATTATTCTTGTTTGGCCATTGGTGGCATGCCTCAAGAACACTTTACAGAGACTCCTTCGCAGGAATTGATGCTGAAATAGGCGATCAAGTTGAGTTTGGTCTCTTTAAGAAACTTGGAGATGAAACAACTAGAAGAATCCCAGGAGGGGTTTAAACTAATCTTTAATTATTTTTTCTCATGGAAGCTTTTGCCTACGTACTTATTTTAACTCTCGCAGTTGTTACCTTATTCTTTGCTGTAGCATTTAGGGATCCACCTAAATTTGATAGAAAGTAAAAAAAAGCCTCCTTTTTAAAAAGGAGGTTTTTTTTTACTTTCCAAGATCCTGATAATAACCTACTATTAGGGTTAAAGATTCTTCTATTTGACTATATGCAGTGTCCAACCTGTCAAAATACAGATAGCAGAGTATTAGAATCAAGATCTGCTGATACTGGAAAAAGTGTAAGAAGAAGAAGGGAATGTTTAAATTGCGGTTTTAGATTTACTACCTACGAAAGAGTGGAAACAATGCCAATTTCTGTTATTAAGAAAGATGGGAGCAGAGAATTATTTAATAAAGAAAAGTTAATAACTGGTATATCCAGAGCATGCGAAAAAACAACATTCTCAAGAGACGAAATAATCAACTTTGTTGATGCAATTGAATCACAAATCACGCAAGACTCAAATAAAGATATTAAGTCATCTCTAATTGGAGAATTAATACTCAAAGGCCTTAGGAAAGAAAATGAGGTTGCTTACATAAGATATGCATCAGTTTATAGAAAGTTTAATGGTGTAAAGGATTTTGTTTCCACACTTGAATCCCTTAAAGGTAATTCAAAAAACGAATTAGCTTCAATTTTATAAATTCAGCATATTAAAGTGTAGAATAATCAATACAAACAAAATGCTTTTTAGTTTGCAGGCTAAAAACATTCCTTTCTAACTACCAAAGGTAGTCTGCGTTTTAACAAATGAACGAAAATTCTTCCCAAACACTTAAAGAGATTTCAGACGATAATCCAATTGAAAATTCAACTTTAGAAGAAAAAACTGCAGAAACCCTTGAAGAGGGAGATTTACGATTTGATGAAAAGGATATCCCATCAGCAGACTCATCTACAAGTAGAAGAAATACTGATTTTGACACTGCAGGGTTTACACAAGAAGAGTTCGCATCATTACTAGGGAAATATGATTATAACTTTAAGCCAGGGGATCTTGTAAAAGGTACCGTTTTTGCTTTGGAACCAAAGGGAGCGATGATTGATATAGGTGCTAAAACTGCAGCATTTATGCCTATGCAAGAAGTTTCAATAAATCGTGTAGAAGGGCTGAGTGATGTTTTACAACCCTCTGAAAGTAGAGAATTTTTTATAATGAGTGAGGAAAATGAAGATGGTCAATTAGCTTTATCAATTAGAAGGATTGAATATCAAAGAGCTTGGGAAAGAGTAAGACAATTACAAAAGGAAGATGCCACAATATATTCTGAGGTATTTGCCACTAATAGAGGTGGAGCTTTAGTTAGAGTTGAAGGGTTAAGGGGTTTTATCCCGGGTTCTCATATTAGTGCTCGCAAATTAAAAGAAGATTTAGAGGGTGAATACTTGCCCTTGAAATTTCTTGAGGTTGATGAAGAGAGGAATAGATTAGTTTTAAGTCATAGAAGAGCCTTAGTTGAAAAGAAAATGAATAGGCTTGAGGTTGGAGAGGTAGTAGTTGGTTCGGTCAAAGGTATCAAACCATATGGAGCTTTTATTGATATTGGAGGAGTTAGTGGTCTTTTACATATTTCAGAAATAAGTCATGAACATATTGAAACTCCACATAATGTTTTAAATGTAAATGATCAAATGAAGGTAATGATTATAGATTTAGATTCGGAGAGAGGGAGAATTTCCCTATCAACCAAAGCCTTGGAGCCTGAACCTGGTGACATGTTAACTGACCCG
>QCQN01000005.1 GCA_003212175.1 Prochlorococcus sp. AG-449-P16 | reverse complement strand
CAACAGCAGAGGTTCCTCTAACTGCTTTTCATAAGAATGAGATTATTGATTCAAAGTTGTTACCTATTAAATATGTTGCTTTTAGCCCATGTTTTAGGAGAGAAGCTGGAAGTTACGGAAGGGATACAAAAGGCTTAATAAGACTTCATCAATTTAATAAAGTTGAATTATATTGGTTTTGTGAACCTAGCAAATCTTCAGAGGCACATAAAGAGATAACTTCTGACGCAGAAATTATTTTAAAGAAACTTAATTTGCCTTATCGACTCGTTGACATTTGCACTGGAGATTTAGGATTCTCCTCAAGTAGAACTTTTGATCTTGAGGTTTGGTTACCAAGTACTTCATCTTACAGGGAAATCTCTAGTTGTAGTAATTGTCAAGACTTTCAAGCTCGTAGATCATCAATTAGAACAAAAATTAATAACCGCTCTTCGTATATTCATACCCTAAATGGAAGTGGCTTAGCTATTGGAAGAACAATGGCAGCTATTCTTGAAAATGGTCAGCAATTGGATGGAAGTGTAAAAATTCCAGACGCTCTTGTTCCTTACTTTGGATCAAACTCTATAAAAAATATCTAAAATAGTCTAATGAACGTATTAACTTCAATCACAGTTTTAGGATTCCTCATATTTTTCCACGAAATGGGGCATTTTCTTGCTGCAATACTTCAAGGAATCTACGTTGATGGGTTTTCTATCGGTTTTGGGCCTTCAATAATTAAAAAGAAATATAAGAATATAACTTACTCATTCAGGGCTTTCCCCTTAGGAGGATTTGTTTCTTTTCCAGATGAAGAACTAAAAAATATTGATCCACAAGATCCAAACCTTCTTAAAAATAGACCAATAATTCAAAGAGTTATTGTAATTTCAGCGGGGGTCTTTGCTAACTTACTACTTGCTTACACTATCTTAATAGTAAACTTAACAACAGTTGGCATACCATACGACCCTGAACCTGGGATATTAGTTTTAGCAACTCAACCAGAGAAAGCAGCTTATAACGCAGGTCTAAAATCAGGTGATAAAATTCTAAAATTAGATGGAAATTTACTAGGTATTGGAGATCAAGCAGTATCAAGTTTAGTTAAGAAGATTCAAAGTTCATCTGAAAAGTCAATTTCTATAGAAATCAAAAGGGAAGATTCTCTTATAAATTTGACCCTAACTCCACAAAATATTGATGGTAAAGGAACTATTGGTGCTCAATTACAGCCAAATATTAAAAAGGAAACTAAAAAAACTAAAAATATAAAAGAACTTTTTCAGTATACAAATAAGGAGTTCTCATCACTCTTAATCAAAACAATTCAAGGTTATAAGGGATTAATAACAAATTTCTCATCAACCGCTCAACAGCTAAGTGGTCCGGTAAAAATTGTTGAAATTGGTGCCCAGTTATCTGAGCAAGGAGGTACAGGTATTTTATTGTTCGCTGCATTAATTTCTATAAACTTAGCTGTCTTAAATTCACTCCCATTACCTTTATTAGATGGGGGTCAGCTTATTTTTACTCTTATCGAGGGTTTGAGAGGAAAACCTATTCCAGTGAAAATACAAATTGCTGTTACCCAATCAAGTTTTTTTCTATTAGTTGGCCTTAGTATTCTTTTAATAATAAGGGATACTAGTCAATTATTAATAGTTCAGAGATTTCTTAATCAATAAAAAAGTTTTTAATATTGATAGTCTACCTGTTAATATAATAATCTAATTTATAATTTTTTTTTGATGGCAAAAAAATCAATGATTGCTAGAGAAGTAAAACGGAAAAAACTAGTAGAAAAATATGCTGAGAAAAGAAAATCATTGCTTGCTGAGTTTAAAGCCGCTAATGACCCAATGGAAAGATTAGAAATACATCGAAAAATACAAAGTCTTCCAAGAAATTCTGCGCCAAATCGAGTAAGGAATAGATGTTGGGCTACAGGCAAACCAAGAGGTGTCTACAGAGATTTTGGACTATGCAGAAATCAATTAAGGCTTAGGGCACATAATGGTGAATTACCCGGGGTCGTAAAATCTAGCTGGTAGTAAATTTTTCAATAACAATAAGAAATCTTTTTAATTTTAATTTTTTGTTAAAATACAGTTGTAGCAATAGATTAGAGATATTATTTTTATTTAAATAAGATTTTTTTAAAATCTTATTTAAATAATTTGTTCAATATGGCCCTATGAGATGTAAGAATAAATTATGTATAGATTTATAATTTAAAAAGTGGAAGGACAAAATAAGTCGATCACGTTTGACGGACGAGAGATACGACTAACTACAGGATTATATGCTCCTCAAGCAAACGGATCCGTAATGATTGAGTGTGGAGACACTTCTTTATTAGTTACAGCGACAAGAACCACAAAGAAAGAGCCTGCAGACTTTCTTCCTCTAATATGTGATTACGAGGAAAAATTGTATGCTGCTGGCAGAATTCCTGGTGGTTTCATGAGAAGAGAAGGTAGGCCTCCGGAAAGAGCAACCCTAATTTCAAGATTAATTGATAGACCAATGAGACCTCTTTTCCCTTTTTGGATGAGAGATGAAATACAAATAGTCGCTTCTTGCCTTTCCCTAGACGAGAGAGTCCCTGCGGACGTGTTAGCGGTTACAGGAGCTTCTATAGCAACTTTGTTGGGTGAGATACCATTTTTTGGACCTATGGCAGCTGTCAGAGTGGGGCTATTGGGAGACGATTTTATTCTTAATCCAAGTTATAGAGAAATCGAAAAGGGTGATCTAGATATTGTAGTAGCTGGTTCCCCCGATGGAATTGTAATGATAGAGGCGGGTTCTAATCAACTTTCAGAACAAGATACAATTGAAGCAATAGACTTCGGATATGAAGCAGTAACTGAACTTATTAAAGCTCAAGAAAATCTTCTCAAAGAATTAGGCATTAAACAGGTAAAACCTCAAGAACCCCAGGAGGATCAGACCTTATCGCTATACTTAGAAAAAAATTGCACTAAACACATTGAACAAGTCTTAAAGAAATTTGATCAATCAAAGGAAGAGAGAGATGAAGAGCTTGAAAAAATAAAATCAGATATTGAATCAAAA
Source organism: Prochlorococcus sp. AG-449-P16 (assembly GCA_003212175.1). Classification (GTDB taxonomy): domain Bacteria; phylum Cyanobacteriota; class Cyanobacteriia; order PCC-6307; family Cyanobiaceae; genus Prochlorococcus_A. The sequence goes on along the minus strand of QCQN01000005.1, from coordinate 43,020 downwards.
ATTCAAAGTTTAAAAGATGATAATCAATTAAAAATACTCACTTTAGATAATGAAAAATTAATTCATTCTGACTTCAAGAAACTTACCAAGAAATTAATGAGATCCCAAATTATTAATGATGGGAAAAGAGTTGATGGTAGAGAACTTGATGAAGTAAGAAAGATATCAGCATTAGCTGGGATACTTCCTAAAAGAGTCCATGGATCAGCTTTATTTCAGAGAGGTTTAACTCAAGTATTATCTACAACTACATTAGGTACTCCTAGTGATGCGCAAGAGATGGATGATCTCAATCCAAGCACTGAAAAAACTTATTTGCATCACTATAATTTCCCTCCTTATTCCGTGGGGGAGACTAGACCAATGAGAACTCCAGGACGAAGGGAAATTGGTCATGGCGCACTTGCAGAAAGAGCAATAATTCCTGTTCTTCCAGGGAAAGAGACGTTCCCTTATGTTTTAAGAGTGGTTAGCGAAGTCTTGAGCTCAAATGGTTCTACCTCCATGGGATCTGTATGCGGAAGTACACTATCATTACTTGATGCAGGAGTACCTTTAAAAGCTCCCGTTAGCGGTACTGCAATGGGCCTAATTAAAGAGGGTAAAGAAGTCCGAATTTTAACTGATATTCAGGGCATTGAAGATTTCCTTGGGGATATGGATTTCAAGGTTGCTGGTACTGAGAAAGGTATAACAGCATTACAAATGGATATGAAAATTACAGGATTACCAGTCTCAGTAATTTCAGATGCTATAAAAAAAGCACGCCCTGCAAGGTTGCATATTTTAGAGAAAATGCAGGAGGCAATTGATAAGCCTCAGGAATCTCTATCGCCCCATGCCCCCAGACTACTCAGCTTTAGAATTGATCCAGAATTAATAGGAACTGTGATTGGCCCAGGAGGAAGAACAATTAAAGGGATTACAGAAAGAACTAATACTAAAATAGACATTGAAGATGGAGGTATTGTTACTATTGCTTCTCATGATGGCGCCGCTGCAGAAGAGGCGCAAAAAATAATAGAAGGTTTAACCCGAAAAGTTCATGAAGGTGAGATATTCTCTGGAGTTGTTACCCGAATAATCCCTATAGGTGCTTTCGTAGAAATACTTCCTGGTAAAGAGGGTATGGTTCACATCTCTCAATTATCAGAAGCAAGGGTTGAAAGAGTTGAAGATGTTGTAAGACAGGGTGATGAAGTAACGGTTAGAGTTCGAGAGATAGATAGCAGAGGGAGGATTAATTTAACATTGAGAGGAATATCTCAAAATGGAGGGATGTCTTATCCAGAGCCTACACCAACTCCTGTAGCACCTCTTAATTAACTCTAGAGTGGAAATATTGCATACTTTTCAATAATTTCTTTAATCTCTAAACATAACCTTTCATGTCCTTTTGCAGAACCTGATGCGATTATTATACCGCTCTGTTTGAAATTTGATTTACCATAATCAAGCTCTTTATTATCTATGGTTGTGATTGCTCCTCCTGCAGCCTTTAAAATTGCATGTGGAGCTGCAAAATCCCAATCTTTGGGACAACTTCCATCTGGCAAGCTCAAACATATATAAAGATCACTTTCTCCTCTAATTATTGATGCAATCTTACAGCCTATACTACCCATTTCTAATACTTTATTAAAGTGAATCTTTTGTATTAAATTTTTTAGAGTTTCATTTCTATGGTTTTTGCTTGTAACTAAAGTCATTGCCTGAAGACTCTTATTTCTAGATAGAGTGGTTTCTAATTTTGTCCCATCTTTTTTTTCACACCTCAAATTATCACCATAGGCTATCCATAATTCCTCTTTATCTGGTATTAAAACAATACCAATATATGGATTTTTCTTATAACTCAAGGCTAAATGCATAGCATAATTACCTGTCCCTTGTATGAAATCTTTTGTACCATCAAGAGGATCTAGAATCCACATCCAATCATTATCATAATGAGAGTTTTCAAAGGAAACCTTTACATTTTCCTCGCTTAATATTCCCCAACTTATATTTTTATATTTATTATTTATTCTCTTAATTATCACTTCATTTACTTTTAAGTCAGCTAGAGTAACTGGATCTTCACTATCGACATTTTTTAAAATATTGCTTTTAAAGTTTGAATCTTTTAATATTTTGGAATAATGAAGAAGCACTTCAGCTGCTTCCCAACTTAAAACCCTTAAATCATTTATAAGATTTTGAATGTTTATGCCAGAGGGTAATTTAATCACTCAATGAATAAAAAAAACTCGCCATCCAATAATACCCCAGAACCAGAAAGCAGAGTTTTATATATTGTTGGTACTCCCATAGGAAATTTAAACGACATTTCATCAAGAGCAATAAATATTCTGAAAAATGTTTCATTGATCGCCTGCGAGGACACTAGGCAAACAAAAAGGATTATGAACAAGTTTGAATTTACAAACAAAATGATTAGTTTTAATAAGCATAATTCTTTTAAAAAAATTCCAACAATAATTAATAATCTTAATTCTGGCAAATCAATAGCATTAGTTAGTGATGCTGGATTACCAAGTATTTGTGATCCTGGGGAAGACCTTATAAAAAAAGCTAAAAATAATGGTTTTAATGTTATTTGTATTCCAGGACCATGTGCAGCATTAACAGCTCTTGTATCCAGTGGCTTGCCTTCATCTAGATTTATATTTGAAGGTTTTTTACCAAAAAAAAAATCTGAGAGAAGTAAACTTATTCAAGAAATAAGTGTAAATGAAAAAACAACAATAATTTTTGAATCTCCGAAACGCCTAATAAGTTTATTAAAAGAATTAAAAGAATGTTGTGGTGGCGAAAGAGAAATACAAGTTTCTCGAGAATTAACTAAAAAATTTGAGGAACATATTGGCAATGATATTAATGAGGCTTTAGCAATTTTTGATGGGAAAGAAATATTGGGCGAAATAACAGTTGTTATTAAAGGCATAAATAAAAAAGTCGAAAATTTCGAGTTTGATAAAAAAGAATTAAAAAAAGAACTCCATGAATTAATTAATGCAGGTTTAAGCCTCACATCAGCATCTAAATACTTAGCTAAAAAGAATTCTCTAACCAAAAGTTTTATTTATAATTTGTACTAAAATTAGTTTATTAATTGTCTAAATAATGTTAATTCCATTTAGAAAAATAGTTTTTGCAATTACTTTCAATTTTTCTCTTTTCATAATATTAATTATTGGAATACAAAATAGTACAAACAAAAATAAAGTCAATTTAATAACAGCTGATACTGTAAGTCTTCCAATTAGTTTTATTTTGGGCCTAAGTTTTATATCTGGATCAATTACAGGAAGTCTAATTAACATCAACTTTAGAAATAAGAATGACTAGATTTCTTATAATGCAATTAACTGATCACAACTAACAATTCTAGAAATTCCACGAGATAATAAGATTGGAGAAACAATTTTAAACACATTGGTATTAGGAACTTTTATTACTTTTTTATCTTTAGTACAGTCTCTTCTAGCAGATTTCATATCTAAATATATTTTTATAGTCTTGCGATTCAAATCTTCTTGAGATAAGAACTGCCACTCTGGATATTCTTTTAATAATTTTATTTCCAACTCTATTTTTTGATCTACTATCATGTAAACAACTTTTGGAAATTCAATCTCTGTAATTGAAACAGATGAAAAATCTTTTTGCTTTGAATTTTCTATTTCATATTCAATGGGAGTAAGTTCAACAAACAAAGAATCTTGAGGAAAAGTTTCATTATAATTTAAGGATTTAGAACTATTTATTTCACTATTGGGTTTTATATCTTCTAAAGAATTTTGTTTTGATAAATTAATATTTGACTCAGTTTTTTCTTTTATATTTATCTCTCTTTTGTCTTTGAAATAATTATTTTTAATAATTGAATTTTTTATTTTAGAAAATTCATTAGCACCAATTAAATTCTTTAGCTGTCTCGTGATAGTAGGGATAGTAAAATTATAAATTTTTGATATTTCTTTAATATTTATACCTTTTTTAAATAATTCTAAGATCTCTTTTTTTTGGGATTCGTTAACTTTTCTAGACACCAAATTTTTAATCAAATCATAAATATATCATAATATATAGCTGATATAAATATTAAATATTCTCTAAAGAGAAAAATTACTTCTCTATGAGCTAAAAAATTATTTATATAATTTTTTATTTATATAGTATATTTATAATTGAGATACATTTGGAAGCCATTCAAGATATTTTAAATTCTAAGGCAAACATAATACCAGTAATCCTTGCTGGTGGAAAAGGTTCAAGATTATGGCCCCTATCAAGGGAATCTTATCCAAAACAATTTCTTAAATTAAATGAAAAAAATAATTTTTCGCTATTACAAAATACCTATTTAAGATTAAAAGGTATTAAAAGATTAACTGCACCAATAATAATATGTAATGAAGAGCATCGTTTTATTGTTGCCGAACAAATGAGAGAGATAAAAATAAAACCTAAATCAATTATTTTAGAACCTGTAAGCAGAAATACAGCTCCCGCAATAGCTCTAGCCGCATTGAAGGCCCAAAAGGATACTAGCTCTGACCCTATTCTTTTAATTCTTTCTGCTGATCATATAATTGATAATTCCAATAATCTAAAAGATACAATTTTATATGCTTATAAATATGCACAAGATGGGCGACTTATAACTTTTGGAATTAAGCCTGATTATCCTGAAACTGGTTTTGGATATATTGAGTCTTTTGAAGAACTTTCAAATATAAAAAAGGCAAGTAAGATTAGGAAATTTATTGAAAAACCTAATAAGGAATTAGCAGAAAAACTTATTAAAGATAATCTCTACTCTTGGAACAGTGGTATTTTCCTATTTAAATCATCTACAATTATAAAAGAAATTGATAATTACGATTCTTCAATAATAAAACTTTGTTCTGAATCTCTTAAGGACGAAATTAGTGATCTAGAATTTCAAAGAATTAACGGCGATAAGTTCAAAAAATGTCCTGATATATCAATTGATTCAGCAGTCATGGAAAAAACAGAACTAGGAACAGTTACATATCTTGATGCTGGATGGAGTGATATTGGGAATTGGAAAACTATCTGGGAAAAATCAAAAAAGGATAATTTTGGCAATAGTTTAAATGGGAGGACTATTATTAAAGACAGCAAAAATTGTTATTTGAGAAGTGATAACAGACTCACCATAGGCTTAGGAATAAATAATATAGCTGTAATTGAGACAAGAGATGCAGTTTTGGTGGCAGACATTAATAGCGTTCAGACTATCAAAGAACTAGTTAATGAATTAGACAAAAAAAATTTCCAAGAAGCAAAAATCAACAACAAAATTTATAGGCCTTGGGGCAACTTTACTAACTTAGAGGAAACTGATAAGTGTAAGGTGAAAAAAATTGAAATTAAACCGGGTGCTCGTATATCATTGCAATTGCATAATCATAGATCAGAATATTGGGTAGTTGTAAGTGGTATTGCAAATGTAGAAATAGATGGGAAATTAAAAGTAATTAAAGAGAACGAAAGTATTTATATCCCAAAAAAATGCAAACATAGACTATCTAACTTAAGTAAAGATCCCTTAGTAATTATTGAAATACAAAGTGGGTCATATCTTGGAGAAGATGATATTATCAGATTTGACGATATGTATGGAAGAAATTAAAAGTTTTTATTTTATCCTAAAAGCAAATTTCTAATTAAAAACATATTAGATTTAACATCGATAATATTTGAAAATTAATTTGAATAGGTAACAATAACTCATTAAAATTAATAATATTTTACTCTGTTAAATACAAATGTTAGATTAATATTAGTTCCCAAAATGGAATCCTATTCCAAGTTAAATTGGATAATATATTGCTTCCTTAGCTCAGCTGGATAGAGCAACTGCCTTCTAAGCAGTGGGTCGCAGGTTCGAATCCTGCAGGAAGCGTAAAAATGAACAAATAACTTGAAACCAAATTTCTTAAAAATTTTAGGACAAGTTTCTTTCTATGTTGGTGGTTTCTTTTTAGTATCAGCATTTCCTTTAAGTGCTCTATTTTTTTTATTATCAATTTTTATTTCATTTCTGGGTATACAAAAGATCGAATATAGAAATAAATACCATTTAATACTTCTAATATCTGGTTTACTTATGATTTTAAAAAATATTGCTTTTGAGATTCCAAACAACATAACATATGAAGATTTTACTAAAAATATGTGGTTAGATCTTGTTAATTGGATACCCTTTTTTATTTTTTTTATTTCTTCTCAGATATATCTGCGAACTATAAATCAAAGAAAGCTTTTTTCAAAATTTTTAATTGCAGGATCTGTACCTTTGATAATTTCTTGCTTATTACAAGCATGGTTTAAATTATATGGTCCCTTTGAGGCATTTAATGGTTTAGTAATATGGTATCAAAGACCCATAGGGGAAAACCATTTAGGTGTTACAGGACTTTTTAATAATCAAAATTATACTGGTTTATGGCTAACTGCTATTGTGCCGCTTTTAATTTCAGAAATAAAATTATCTAAATCTCAAAGCAAAATATTTTTATATTCTTTTCTTTTTTTAGACATCTATCTCATTTTCTTAACAACATCAAAAAACGCATTTTTTGGATTAATAATAATACTAATAATGCTATTTGATTTTAGATCAAAGTTCTTCAAGATAAGTTCTTTATTGCTAGCCTCTTTTTTGATTTTCTTGAAAATATTTAATAATAAAGAGATTCTAAATATAAGTTTTATCCCTTTTCATTTATATGAAAAAATCTCATCATTTAACTTTTTTAATTCATCTAGATATGAGATCTTTAAAATAAGTTCAAGATTAATTTCTGAAAGACCTTTTTTTGGATGGGGTAAATCTTTATTCTCAGATCTATACATTCTTAATGGCGGCAATTATCCTGTTGAACATACACATTCAATGCCTTTGGAGATTGCTTTTAACTATGGAATACCAATTTCAATATTACTTTTTAGTTTCATAACTATACTTATTATAAAAACATGGATTAGAATTAATCTTTTTCAAGTAAAAGACGAAACTAAATTTATTAATAAGTGTTGGCTTGTTTCTACTATTACAGTAGTAATAAGTCATTTAAATGACATTACATATTATGACGGTAAAATAAGTATTTTTGTTTGGACTCTTTTAATTGGAACAAAGTGTATTTTGGATAATAATAAAATCTATGAAAAATTTGAAAAATAATTATAATCTAGAATAGTTTAAATATATAAAATAAATGGCGATAATCAGTATAATAGTCCCCTTTTTCAATGCCTCAAGAACTATAGAAGAAACTTTAAATTCTATAATTAGGCAGAGTTTTTTGGACTTTGAATGTTTATTAATTAATGATGAATCAGGCGATAATTCAACTGAAATTGTAAAAAGGTTTATTGCCAATGATAAAAGATTTAAATTATATAATCAAAAAAAAAAGGGCGTAGTTGCAGCAAGAAATTTAGGCCTCGATAATTGTTCTGGAAGATTTATAACCTTTCTTGATGCAGATGATTTATGGCATAAAGACTTTCTTAAAGAATCAATATCAATTAGAGAAAAATACAATCATCCACTAGCTATTACTCATTCTTCATATATTAGATTTTCAGTTACTGATGAATCTAAGCATTTATTTGAAATAAAACCACCTAAGTTAGTTACGCATCAAAATATTTTGAACAAAAACTTTTTACCTTTATTGACAATAATGATAGATAAAGAAATAATAAAAGACTTCAAGTTTAAAGAATTAAGACCAGAAGACTATGGGCTTTGGATAGATTTAATTTATGTAAGAAGATTCAAATCTTTATTAATTAATAAAAAATTAGCATATTACAGAATATCAAATTACCAAAGATCAAAGAACAAAATAAGATCAATATTCAGAATATATAAATTCTTTCTTAAAATACCAAATACAAGTTTAATAAAAAGAAATTTTAATATTTTTATTTGGCTTTATTTTAATATTATACAAAGAATTACTACTAAAAAATTAAAATGTGAGAATTATAAAGCACATATAAAATACTTAAATTGTAAAAAAAACTAAATGGGTTCACTCCCTTTTGCAGTAAAAACAACCTTAATCGTTTTTATTAAAATAAGAAAATCTATCAAGACTGATTGATTGGAGATATAGTATAGATCGTAGCTTAGCTTTAACTTTACTCCATCTATACTTGCTGCATAATTGGCATTAACTTGAGCCCAGCCACTTAATCCCGGTTTAACTAAATATCTAAGTTCATAATTATCAATGGATTTCTTCAGGTCAACTTCTATTTCAGGTCTCTCAGGTCTTGGTCCAATAAGGCTCATATCTCCATTCAAAACGCAAATAAGTTGGGGAATCTCATCAATTCTTGTTTTTCGGAGAAACTTACCAATTAATGTAATTCTTTTATCCCTAATAGAAACCCATTTTGGACCAGTCTTCTCTGCATCAAGAACCATTGTTCTAAGCTTATAAATGAAAAATTCCTTTCCATTCTTTCCAACCCTTTTTTGTTTATAAATAATGGTAGATTGATCAGTCAACCAAATAAGAATACTTGCTAAAAACAAAATAGGCAGAGTTAATAAAAGTAAACATATTGACAAAAAAACATCCCCAAATCTCTTTACTCTATTTTGAAAAGTATTTAGTTTCATGAAATTATATTTTTTTACAAACTTTTCAAAATTGATATATTCATTTGGAATTCTATTTAAATTATTTTCTAGCCAATCATCCAAAGGATAAATATCAACCTTACTTTTTAAACTTTCACTAAAAAAATACTTAAAATCAGAATCTTTAATTATTTTCTTACTAAACAAAATTCCCTTACAATCAGGATCGATTCTCTGACCAGTTTTTAGAAGTTCAATACTATACTTAAATTTCGCATCTTCAAAATCTAGTATCTTTTTTAAATTAATAAATTCGATTTGTGATCCAAAAAAAACAAACTTTTTTTGATTCTTATAAAGTTTTCTGAAATTACTTTTTATTTTGATCGAAGAAAGGGAGGATATAATAAATAAAAGCATCAAAAATGGCAACTTTCTCATATAAAGAAGATTGTTTTCTTGATTTTCAAATAACAAGTTTATAACTATTAAATAAGAGACAATTAGTATGAGGATATAAATTAAATCTTTTATAATTATCCTTTTATTTATATTAGTTCCATAAATATTCTGAAGTTTATATCTTCCAAATATATAGCTTAAACTTGCATAGATAATAAAAGTTAAAATTGCCTCTTTAATTTCAATAAAATAAAAATTATATGAAATATTTGTAATTATTAGAGAAGCAAAAATACTCAAGAAATCATAAATAACTAAAGTTGCTATTAATTTTCTTGCTGTTAACCAAGAGTAATTTCTTAATTTACTTAGAAAGAACATTATCTTAATTCAAACCTATATTAAGTTTCATTTTTACTTTCAATAATATAATTCATTATTAAGTTACCACCAAAACCTTCCTTAAAATATGCAATATTCTTTTCCTTAGATGTAGCTGTTTTATTAATTTTTGATTCATAAGTTGAACCAATATTGAACAAAAATGAACCCCTCTTCTTACTCTCTAATATTGCTGTCCATATAATTGCATGACTTAATGGTTTATCAAATAAATCTCTTCTAGAAGCTGAAGAACCATAATAACAAATTTTTTCTGGACAAAGAAAATACCCTGCAGAAACCAATTCTTCTTGAAATGTTCCTGTAATAAAAAAGGCTATTCCTTCACAAGTCGCTTCAAACTGTTTCCTCCAAGTTTCAATTGATCTTGTTTCTCTTCTTGCCTCTTTTATATGTAGATTTCTGAACTTTTGAACAGTTTCCCATTTTATATTTGATTTATCATGTATTTGTATTTTCATTGAATTCAAACCCCAATTAATTAAAGAATGATAGCTCTTCCTAATTGTTCTTTTTAAGTCAATCTCATTATGTCTTAAATCAATAATTCTTGTCGTATATGGTTTCAATTCGGATTGAGTATCAGATAATAAAAATTCACATAATAAAGGTATTTTACTTTCTAATTCAGGACCTTTTATTTGAAAGCTTTTTAAATTAAGTTTTAATATAAATTCAGAGAAAGATTTAATCTTCTTCTTTTTATTTAAAGAAATAGTATTTTTATCAACAGCTAAACATGGCATCTCAAATAAATTAAGATTAGAGATTGAATTTTTTGTAAATTCTGCTCCTAAGAAAGCAGAATAAGGCTCATCTTTAAAAGTAAAAATGCAAGAATAATCTTTTAAATGATATCCATTATCTGCCGCCCTTAAAAAATAATAATCAAGTATTTTAGGATGATATATTGATCCAATATTAGGATAATCTAATTTAAAGGAATCAAAAAGTCTCCAGAATTGATTTGGATTATTTTCTTTATATATAATCTCGTAATCGCTATTCATAGCTTTTCATCCACTCGTACAACATATTTAATGTATTTTTTAATTTAATCATTAATAGAATTCTTTGTTTAGTAAATTATGTATCTGATTAACAATAAACTCCCATTTGAAGATTTTCCTATAATAATTTATTTGTTTAATTGTCATTCTTTTTTTTGATAACTTTAAATCATTTTCAATAATGGAATGATTTAAAAATTCGGAATTTGTAAATTTAAAAACAGGAGAATCATTTATGTGGTCAATAATTGGGAGTATAGGTGAAGTAATTGGTAAAAGAACATTACATCCCATACATAAAGACTCAATGTAACTTAAACCAAAAGCTTCCCATTCATAACAATTAAAAGAATAAAGGGATTGAGATAAAATTTCAGCTACTTTAAAGTTATCTAAAGCTACAAATGTTTCTATGGAACAAAGGTAATCTTCAGCTAGAGTATCTTGTATAAATTTTAAGTGCTTATTTACATTTGGGACTATAAATGCAAAACAAATTTCATTGGTAGAGGATATAATTTCCTGACTTTTAAATAATTCTACTAATTTTCTAATCGTTGAAATTTGGAGTTTCTGGGTATTTGGCCTCCCCAGGAATACAAGATGATATTTAAAGGTATTAGTTTTAAATTTGAAGTTTATAAACTCATCACTTACACCCCATGGAATTGTGATAACTTTTTTGGAAAAGGAAACCGAATTTACAAGGCTAGATGTTGGCGAAGGCGAAATACAAATAACCCATTTATAGAAGCCTAATAAAAATTTGATGCTGAATTCATAAATGAACTTCTTAACTACTCTTAGAATATTATCAATACCTTCATAAATATAAAATCCATGAGTGAAGAAAATATGTTTAGCATTTCCTTTAAAAAAAGGAGAGAAGACAAGAGATAAACCTGAAAAAAAAACAATTTTTGGGACACTATAAAATTTATTCTTAAAAAGATAATTAATATATTTTTTAATAGAATCTATAAGAAAAACTTCATAACCTAATTCTTTATATATTCTTAAAAGGTTCTTATGAATAGTTTGTACGCCTCCAAAACCTTTATATTTACCAACTATAATAATTTGTTCTTTAGAATTATTCAAATTATAAATAACTATCTATAAATAAAATTACCATATAAATGGTTTAAGTTTGACTAAATTAACTCAAAAACTTTTTTAAGCTTTTCATAATATTTTTTTTATTAAAATTTAAACCAACTTCAGAAAGATAGTTTTCACTATTTTTTATATTTTTTTTCAAAGATGAATTTATAGTTGGAGAATATGAGATTATGAAATTATATTTGTATTTAGCATTAGGATTTAGAACCTTAAAGGAAATAAGCTTATTTGAATTTATGAAATTAAAAATAGAGAGATATTTTAATCTAGGGTGTAAAAAGAAATCAATTTTATCAAAAAACGAAAATTCCTTGATAAAAGTAATCAAATAAATTTCTTTAATTATAAAGAATATATAAAAAGGATATAGTTTTTTTCTTTTATCATAACCCTGAAAGATAGCCAATTTATTTAAATTATTAGAAATTTCTATATTTAAAGTTGTATCTATATTCAAAAATTTAATACCTGAATTCTTTGATGATGCTTTTAACAATAGATTATTCTCATAAATGGATTCATTAGAGTAAGGGAAGAAAACTTTACTTACATTTTTTGGATATTTAAATTTAATTTTTCGTTCAATAGAACCAGAACCTTGATTAATTATCCAAAATTCTGACTTTTCAAAAAAATAACTTAATTGAAGTACTGCCATATTTAAAGCATCTTGATAATCTCCAATTATCAAAATTGAATTTGAATATTTTTTTATTCCATTTGTTAAAAGAGCCAAAGAATAAATATTAATTATTTTTTGCCTAATGTTAGAGTTTCTTGGAAATTTTTCTAAAATCCTAAAAATATTTAACTTAAAAAATATTAATTTGATAATTAATTTAGGTATTCCTATAACTATTTCTCTCCTTATTCCAATTTTTATAAATTTATTATCCGAAAAAAAATATCTATTAAGTAGTTTTTTAGGATTATGAAAAAGATAAATCTTTTTATCTCCTTTATTTATTATATTTTTATTGATATTTATAATCATTAATATTTCTGAAAAATATTTTCTTCTAGTTTTTTTGATAAATTTTCAAAAAGGCTATCTCCAATTTTTTTACCTCTTTCAGAAATAAATTTATCATATTCATAATTACTTCTATTATCTAATATTTCAATGATATTATTTTTCCAATCTTCTTCATCTTTATCAAAACCAATTAGATAAGACGAATCATCATCTAAGCATAAATTAAAAGATAAACCTATTGGGGAAGTTAAAATAAAACATCCTGATGTGAATGCTTCAATTAATGAAGTTGGACCACCTTCAGTTAAAGATGGATTGCAATAAATTTTTGTATTCTGATATATATTAGGATATTGATTATATTTTAAATTAAGAATTTGAACATTTTTGTTTAATAGATATTTGATTTCATCCCATCCTTCCCCAAGGATACATACACTTAATCCAGAATCAGCCAATAAATTAACCAATTTAATAATAAATTCATACCTTTTTCTGATTTTATAATGAGAATTTTGAATAAAATATCTCAAACTAAGCAAAACATCAATTTCTCTCTTCTCTATATTTTTAAATTTATCATTGTTTATAATAAAGTTTTTATTAATACCAACAGGGAATCTAACAAGCTTAGTAGTAGGTATCCCATATGTATTCAATAAAGAATATTCATAATCATTTAAACAAAAAATTTTTTTTAATTTTTTTATATTTTGTATACCCTTTTGATTTATTTGAGAATGAGTATAAAAAGCTGATATTTCATTTAAATTAAAGCCAGTTATTTTGCACCTTTTAATGGAGGATTGGTGCATCAAAAAAACATAGCCACCATTAGAAAACTTATAAAGAGCTAATTTTGATAAAGACTTGAAAATCTTATAAGATTTCGATTTATTTGAACTGGCTTTCAAATCATTTATTATCTTATTTAAAATCCAAGGCTTAAATCTATAAGGGGCATATACAAGAATTACATCTTTAATAGTTTTTTTTCTAAAGATTATTGCACTATAATTTAAGAATCCAGCAAAAATTAACTCGGAAATTACTGAACTATAATAAAAAAAATTTGCAATAAATATTTTCATAAATTCAATTTTTTCCCATACCTATTTGAACTCCTATACTGCCTAGAGTCTTAATTTCAAAGTCCTTAAATTTATTTTTCTTTAAAAAATTAATTCTTTCCTCCGCATCTTTCCATCTATCAGAAGCAGAAAATTCGGTAATCTTTTCATATTTAAACTGATCATCCAAAAAATCTTCAAAATTAAATTTTAAATCTCTACTGCCCATTGATAATCCTAAAAATTCATACACACTTTTTTTATTATGTGATTTAAAGTTGGAATTATTTTCTTGAGATATGTGTTGTTTTTTTGAGTAGTTTTCTTTAGCTTTTAATATTGAAGCTTCAATGCCTAAAGGGTTTAAAATTTCCATAAATTGAGCGGAAGTACCTTCTCTATATTCACTTGAAAAATTATATATATTTTTTATACCTTTAAAGTATCCTTCTATTGCACTTGTACAATTACTATGAAAAATAAGAGTTGCAGATTGCATCCATTCAACAACTGTTCCTTTTCTAATAATTGAATAATTTAATGTGGAATTTAATTTAGATTTAAAATAACTTTTATACTTTTTTAAATTAACTGCTGGATGTGGTCTAATTATTATTTTTAAGCCATCAAATATTTTCTCTTTCCTAATATTTTTTATTAAAGCTATTAGTAGTTTTTCTTCTATTTCTTCTTGCCTTATAAAATTATCAACATATTTTTTTGCATTAACATCTGTAGATTTAAAAATATTATTTTTTATTAGATCAATTTCATCATCATAACTTGAAAATTTAAGTGAAAGCTTATCATTTATTAAAATATATTTTAATTTAGAACTATTTTTATTTTTATTAATTGGTATTTCTATTAATTTGCAATTTTTTTCTATGAGGTCCAAAGAAAGTCTTGGATTTAATAATGGAAAAGTTTTTACACTTTTGTTTGCTATTTTTAAATGTTGCTTTATCTCATTAGAATCTGAAACTACAGCATCTACATACTTTAAAGTGCTCGGATGTAATGAACCCTTTATAAGTCTCTCAGATCTATCACATATTAATAATTCTTCAGGGATGACCATATTAAATGATCCTTTTAATTTTGAATACCTTAATCTTCTGATGCAACTAATAGTTGCAGATTTATCAATAACAATTGAATTTGATAATATTCTTTTCCCTAATTTCCTAAGATAATGTTTATGAATTAGTAGAGATGGGATTTTATACTCATTCCAAAGAGATATTGCTTGAGCAAATCTAGGAATAAAATCTCTAGATCCAGTTTCTGCAAGCCATATCACCATTTTTTTAGTTGTTAGATCATTATTTTTTTTATTTAACTTAAAAAAACAGAAAACAAGATCAAAAATTATGAAATATACTTTTTTTAAAATCTCTGGTTTTTTTAACAAAATTAATACCTAATTTTTATCAAAGACCAACTGTAACATGGGAGTATGATGAAAAGAAATTCCATTATGTGATGAATGGGGATAAAGATTATTAAAAGTTATAATTTCACCAAATTTTAGAGAATTATATTTCTGGTATAGTTCTTGGTTTTGATATTTCAAAGGAAGTTTTGGGGGCTGTCCAGATAGCTTAATTTTTTTTAAACTAACATAATAAAGAATTTTTTGAATTAAAACTATTAATTTCGAAAAATAATGCCTTTTAATATAATAGATAAATAGAGACTCTGGAAATTTTTTAATATATGAAAATTGTTGTTTTTCATTATTACTATCTTTAAGTGTCAATAGTGCTTTAAAACGGCAGCCACTATCTATATGATATTTATGATAAATATATCTTTGTTTATTGGCTTCAAATGTATATCTAGAATTTGATGGATAAAAAATACAGCTACTTTTTAGAAATAAATCTTTAGTTTTCAAATCATGAAACTTAATGAGTTTTTTTATAATTTTTTTTATTACAAAATTAGAAGATAGTGTTTCTAATTCTTTTTTGTTTAAAATATAAACGCCATATTTCCAGTTCTCTTTAATCAATTCAAAATGGTCATCCTTATTTATATTTTTGATAATATTACTCTTCTCATATTCTATTAAATCCGGCAAACTTGAAAAAAGATTATTCATATATTTTTCTGATAATTTTATTTTCTTACTAAAAGGTTTTTTATCTAATAAAATCATCCTAAACTTTTAAATAAATCATAATCTTACTATATAAGCTCTTCGATAATTGAGCCTTCAAATTTTAAAACTCTATTACAAACTTTAAGAGTAGACAATCTGTGCGCAATTATAATAATAGTAAGATCTTTATCTAATTGATTTAAAGAACTTATTACCTCTGATTCTGTTTTATCATCAAGTGCGCTTGTGGCTTCATCAAATACTATTACTTTTGAATTATGGTAAAGAGCCCTAGCTATTCCTATTCTCTGTCTTTCACCTCCACTTAATTTTATTCCGTTTTCTCCAACTTTTGTCATAAATTTATTACTAGTTCCTCTTATAAAATTATCTATCCTAGCTCTATTCGCAGCATTTTCTACCCTTAAAAAGTCAATCTTATTTAAAGGAATTCCAAAGGCAATATTTTCAGCAAAGCTAGAATCAGATAAATAAATATTTTGTGGCACATGTGAAATTGCCAACCTCCATTTAAATATTTGTAAAGGATCATTTTGATTATATAAGTTGACTCCATCAACAATTATTTCTCCACTTATTGGTTTTAGTAAACCCATTAATATGTCAGTAAAAGTACTCTTGCCGCTTCCTGTTGATCCTATAATTCCTACACGATCACCTTTTTTTATTTCTATGTTAATTTTATTTAAAATTAGGTTAGTAGAATTATTATATTTGAAGGAAATATTTGAAAATTTTATTTGACTTTTTAAATCAAACGGTTGAATTGATTCTAAATTATAAGAATTACTTTTTTTGTTTAAAATACTAAGCAATTTTTCTACACTCGATTTATTTGATCTTATAGTGCCAATTGAGTTATAGCATTGTTGCATAGATGGTAAAAGTTTTTGAGCAGCTACCGCAAAAGTGCCTAATATAGCTAATGTATTATTTGTCCCATTTTCTCTACCTGCAAGTTTATAAGCAATAATTGCTAAAAAAATAAACCCTACGTTTTCAATTATGTATCTGGGAGAAAAAGTAATAAATTTATTTGAAGCTGCTTTTCTTCTGTAAATAAGATCAATATTAGAATATTTATCTATAAAAATTTTTTGCTTACTTCCCAATAAAACATCTCTTATTGATCCAAGGCCTTCTTGAATAGATTTAACTCTTTCTTTTCCATAGATTGCAATAATTTTTCCATTTTTTAAAATTTTAAGTTTAGATTTATAAGATACAAGAAAATAGGATATTCCAAATACCAAAATAGATGCTAGTGCAACTTTCCAATTAAAAATAAATAATGTTATTTCTATAGTTAAAACAAAAGAAGAATATGACAAAAAATTTAAAGATCCATATATTGCTTCTCTTGTAGCATCAGCATAATTTGTAGCTGCAGATATAGCCTCACTACTATTCATTTCTATTTGTTGCTCATAAGTTTGATTAAGTATCTTTGAATAAGTAAGGCAACTTATATCATTTCCAATTGAAGCAGCAAAAAAATTATTCGTTCTTAAGATAAATAATTTTATAAAAGTAGATAATAAAGAAGCGATAATAAAAATAACAGTAATTGGAGCTATTAATTGAGATGGCTCACTAATTCCGAAAGCAGAAAACAATTTTTGAATCCATATAATGCGCCACATTTGATTTGGATCAATGAGAACACTTATTAAAGGTAAAGTCATAGCTATAGAAAATGACTCTGAGAAACTACTCAAAAGGTTTAGTATCGAGAATATTAATAATTGTATTTTTCTCCTTTTTGAAAGGTGCTTCCATATCTCAAATAAAATTTGGATGGATCCTTTTTTAATGAAAAAATCTCTTTTAGTCACTGTTTAATTTAGATTTACTTTTTTTTTAACCATTTTCTAGCCTCTAATAAATCCTCAGTTGTATCAATAGACAAAAAATCTCCTTCGACTTCAAACGTATTTATTTTAACTCCAGAATCAATCAATCTTAATTGTTCTAGTTTTTCAGATTTTTCTAAATTTGAAAAAGGATAATTAAACCATTTATGTAAAATATCAGCTCTATATCCATAAATACCAACATGACCTAAGTAATTATATTGCTTATACCAATCTTTTTTTTCGACATCTCTAATATAAGGCAAAGCAGATCTAGAAAAATAGATTGCTTCTCCATTTTTATTTATTAAAGTTTTAACTACAGAAGAGTTATGAATATCCTTTTTATTTAACTTGTAAATAGGAGTAACAACTTCTGGAGTTATATCTTGGGATAAAAAGAAATGATGCATTTCTTTTATGATATTTGGATCTAAAAATGGTTGATCAGCCTGAACATTAATTACTAATGTTTGTTCCAATTTATTATCTTCTTCTAAATAATTGTTTTGATTAAATCCCTCCCAAGAACTTTTTACAAGTTCTGGGATTACTGAAGCAATTCTCTCGCTCCCAGATTTGCAGTCCCTTTCTGTAAGGTATACCTTTACACCAATATTTTCAGCTATTTCAGATAATTTTTTTGAATCTGTACAAAGAAATATTTCTGAGGGAATTTTTACTTTTTTGCATTGTTCTAAAACTCTTTGAAGCATAGTTTTACCGTTAATATCTTGAAGAACTTTCTTAGGTAATCTTGACGAATCCAATCTGGCAGGAACTGCAATAATAGTTTTTTGTATCTTATTTAGTCCCATAATCTCATAGCTTCCTCTCTAGCATTAAACCATTCAATTACAAATTCATCATCTAAATTTCTCTGATCTTTAAACCATGGTCCTCCTAATGTCCAGTGAATCAACTCGGGGTTTAAGTTTTTCTTTTTAAAGTTTTGGAGACTTTCTGATGTTATAAGTTGATTCCAACCTAATCCTTTTATATCGCCGATCTCTTTTTCATTTTCTAACCAATTAAACCTATGCAGATCTAGACCTGATGCATTATTTACGTAATCGATAGTCAATACCTTACATTTTTTACAATTCATTAGCATCAAAGAACTCCAATTTTTTTTTGGGTATGGTAATTGTTTCTCTCCAAGAAACTTCCTACTTTCTTTAGGTATATGATCATGTTTTACGCATAGCAAAGAATAATTATCGTCTCTTTGATCCCATAGTTCTTTTATATCCGCTCTACATAACATGTCACAATCCATGAATATCGCCCATCCCTCAAAATTCATAAGATAAGGGACTAAAAACCTTGTAAAGGAAAATTCTGTACTTTGGTTTTTATCTTTTTCTCGATTATGAAATCCTTGTTTAACAAGTTGATTTTTTAGTAAAGGAGTTATTGATAAAGGGTGAGTTGCTTTTTGATAGAGACTATCAATTAAAACATTTGCAGCAACTCTTTCTCTGGAATCATAACCAATAAAAATAGGGATGACTTTTTGAGCTTTATCTTTCATTGTTTACATAAAATTTACTAATTTTTTTTTACCCAGCCATTTTTTGAAAAGTTTTTCCATAATCTCCTTGAGATTAAAATTCTTTCTGCAAGTTCTCTTATAGCTCCAAAACCTCCATTATTTTGAAGTCTTAAGTCAGAAATTGCTATTAAGGATTTTGAAGCATTATTAGGCGTAAATAAAAGACTAACTAATGGTCTCACAACTATATCATTAATATCATCTCCAATATATGCACATTTTTCAGTTGAAACCCCTTTTTCCTTTTGAAAATCTTTTAATTTTTGATATTTATTCATAACCCCAAAAAAATAGTATTTAATCCCTAATTGAAGAGCTCTTGCTTCTGTAGACTTACTTTGACCTCCACTTATAAGAACAATCTCAATTCCTATCTCCTGAAGTAAATTTAAACTTAATCCATCTTTAACGTCAAATCGCTTCAAAATATCACCAGAACTATTAAACCATAATCCACCATCTGTTAGAACTCCATCAACATCCAAAATTAATACTTCAATTTTCTTTAATCTTTTTAAAATGCTTCTCCACTTTAATTCATAATATATTGATTTAATTGATAAATAACCTAAACTCATCAACTTAATCCTGCTTGTATTAGATCATGAAGTCTTAAGATTCCAATAAATTCTGAGTTCTTGCCTATTACTGGAAGTATAGAAATAGGTTTTTTTATATTTTTTTCCATTAATTCAAGCGCTTCAATTGCAAATTTTTCATAGGAAACTACTATAGGATCCTTTGTCATTATTTCATTTGCCATAAGAGTTTCCCATTTACTTGGTTCATGATTTTTCAAAGCCCTTCTCAAATCTCCATCTGTAATTAAACCAAGCAATTTATTTTCTTTAGATCTCTCTTTAATTAAACAACAACCAATTGAGCCTCGTGTAAGCTCCGAGATTACCTCATAGAGAGTCGAGTTTTTGAATAATGTTTTTAGTTGATTAGATGGTTTCATTAAATCCAAAACTTTTAATGTCAGCTCTCTACCAAGTTTGCCTGCAGGATGATTAACTGCAAAATCTTTTCTTGATATGCCTCTTTTTTCCATCCATACAACTGCTAAGGCATCCCCAATGGCCATCGCAACAGTAGTACTTGCTGTTGGAGCAAGATTCAAAGGGCAGACTTCTTTGTCTACACTTGCATCCAATAAAAAATTACTCTGATTAGCCAAAGTCGAATAGAGATTTCCCAATATTCCAATCTGAATAGAGCCTTTACTCTTTAAGTGAGGAATCAATTGAAGCAACTCTTGAGTTTCTCCACTATTTGAAAGCAAAAAACATAAATCATTTTTATCCACTATTCCTAAATCACCGTGAAGAGCATCCAAAGGGTTTAAATAAATAGAAGTAAATCCGATTGAAGTAAATGTAGCTGCCAATTTTCTAGCGACTATGCCACTTTTACCTACCCCAGTTAAAACTAATTTCTTTTTATTTTTAAAGCATCTTTCCATCGATACTAAAATTTTTTCAACTTGATCATTATTTAATCTTTTTGCAGCCGCTAAAATTGCCGCAGATTCCTCTTTCATACATTGATATAAAGAGATCATAAAAAATCTTAGAAATAATATTATGCGTAAATCAATTTTAAAATAGAAAAGTATTAAAAATACTCTTTATTTAAAGTTATTTAAATCATAAAATAAAAGTTTATTTATTTAATTAAATTGATGCTTAATAATATTTAAAATAGTATATTCAAATTTGTTATTCTTAAATTTAATAATTTTTTTTTTACATGGATGTTTTTGTTGGAAATATTAGATTTTCGAATAGCACAAATTTTTGTTTAATTGGAGGAATAAATGTACTTGAGGACTATGATTCAACACTATATGCTGCTAAACATTATCAGGAGGTATGTAAAAAATTAAATATAGATCTGGTTTTTAAAGCTTCATATGAAAAAGCTAATAGATCTTCAATAAATTCTTATACAGGTCCTGGACTAAAAGATGGTATTTTAATTCTTTCTAAAATAAAAGAGAAATTAGATATTCCTATCATTTCAGATGTTCATTTACCAGATGAGGTTGATATTGCATCAAAAGTTTGTGATGTAATTCAATTACCAGCTTTTTTAGCTCGGCAAACTTCACTAATTAAAGCTATGGCGAAAAGTACTTGTGTTATTAATATCAAAAAACCTCAATTTATTAGTCCTAGCCAAATGTTTAATATTGTTGATAAGTTTAAACAATATGGGAAACAGGATTTACTCATATGTGAGAGAGGTACATCATTCGGTTACGATAATTTAGTAGTAGATTTTTTAGGAATTGGTGTCATGAAGAAATCTTGTGGCGATTTACCAATAGTTTTTGATGTTACCCATTCACTTCAATGCAGAGAAGCAAGTTCGGAAGTATCAGGTGGAAGAAGATCTCAATTATTTGATTTAGCCAAATCTGGTATAGCTACAAAAATTTCAGGTTTATTTTTAGAGTCACATAATGATCCGGAAATTGCAAAATGTGATGGGCCATCAGCTTTACCCTTATCAAAGTTGGAGGAATTTCTTATACCTCTTAAAGAAATTGATCATTTAATTAAAAAGCAAAAAGATTTGAAAATTCAATAATCTTTAGGTTATATTATTATGAATTAAAAAAATTGATTAGATATAGGAATTCCTTTATAAAAAGCAATTAAATTATTTCCTTACCTAATTTATGAAAACCTTATCATTTAAAAAATCCTAAAATTAATGATATTTAAAAAACCTAGGTCATTTATTCCTGTTTATGATTTAGATATTAATAATTACTCAAAAAAACTTGCAAATAATGCCATAAATTCGGGTTGGATTTCTGCAAATGGTAGATACATAAAAGAATTTGAAGGTAGTTTTTCAAAACTTTTTAATGGATTTAATGCTTGTGCAACTACTAACGGCACAACAGCCCTTCATCTTGCATTAAAAGCTTGTGGTGTTAATGAAAACAGTACGGTAATCGTACCTTCCTTTACATATATTGCGACAATTAATGCTATCAAATATCAAAATGCTACCCCATTATTCGTTGATGTAAATAAAGATAATTGGCAAATAGACCTTAAACTATTAGAAAAAATAGATGCTCAAAAAGCACAATTTATATTAGTGCCTCATATATACGGGGCTAGTTGTGATATGAATAAGTTAAACAAAATTATAAAGAAAAAGAAATGGGTCCTAATTGAAGATTGTGCAGAAGCATTAGGTTCATATTTTGGTAAAAAAAGACTAGGAGAATATGGAGAATGTGCAACCTTCAGTTTTTTTGGAAATAAGACCATCTCAACTGGTGAAGGTGGAATGATTATTAGTAAAAAAAAGAAAATTATCGAATATTGCAAATTTCTAAAATCCCATTCAATGTCACCCCAAAAAAGATATTGGCATACTGAAATTGGTTATAACTATAGGATGACAAATATTGTAGCGGCAATTGGAGTTGGACAAATTAGGGAAATTAATAAAACAATTAAGAAAAAAAACCTTTTGCATGAAAAATACAAAGCCGCACTATCAGACTTGCCAGTCACTTTTCAAAAAAAAGAGAAAGAACAATTATTCTGGGTTACATCAATATTATTTGAAACTACAAAAGATAGAAAGAAACTAACAGAACTTTTAGATTTGAACAAAATAGGATGGAGGCCACTATTCTATCCAGCTCATAGAATGCCAATGTATAAAAATTTTGACTACATAAAAAGTACAGATTTAACAAGTCAATTATCAAGTAGAGGGATAATACTCCCAAGTTATCCCACAATCAAAGATGTAGATCTGAAAAAAATAATTCGGACAATAAGATCATACTTTGAAAAATAGTTTTTTTTGAGAACTAATTTTATAGTATTTGACTTTCTCTTCTTGTATTTGAAATTATTGTATTAATACAATTTTTATAACTTTTTTTAAATAGAGTTCCATAAGTCAAAATCTAATTTATAAAGTATCTCTAATTTTTCGAGTGATTCTTTTGTGAGACTTGTTTCCCAACAAATTAAATTATCATTTTCTAGTATTACTTTATCGGAGTGCCTAGAATTTTTAATTATACCTATTTCTTTTTCAGTTAAAGAATCATTCAATTTTAATTTGAATCTTGTATTCATATAATTTGTTAAGTTATTCAATTTTATAAGTGTAACTTTAGATATTTGTCTTTTATAACTTAAAGGATAATCAACATAACTTTTCTGCAATTCTAAATCTTTATTATTTGAAAAAAGATAATTTACAAAAAGATTAATATTGATCTTTCCAAAGCCTTTATCTTTTGACCAGTTTAAAAGTCTTTTAAATTTTTCTCTATGCTGTCTCTTTACAGTTTGGCAGTAAATACTTTTGAATCTATCTATGGGTTCTCTCAAAATAGCAATATATTCTAATTTATCTTTTCTAAGAGACATCAAATATGGATGTATGTTTCTAATTTTTAAATGCCTTTGCTCAATTTGATTAATATACAATTTTTTATCAACTTCATTTAAAAATGAAAAAGAAAAAAAATTCTTTGCGATTTTCTTTTTAAAATAATTTAAACTTTTATTCTGAGGAGGCCGAAAACCATCTTTTTGATTAAGTAAAAGATGTCTCACATAAGTGCCTCCATTTTTAGGTATGTGAATAAAATAACAATCACTTGTGATATACATAAGCTCTAAAATTTATTAAATATTATACCCAAAAATTAAGTTTTAATATTGTCTTCATAGGTAAAAATGAATTAAATAATTATGTATATATAGTTAGGATATTTTTCACAAAAATCATTGTTTAATTTTAGTCCCTTTCACCGGTAATATCATGCAAAGTTGACAATGAAAAATTATGGGTCTTGCTAAATATTGATAGTGCGTAATGGGGAGGCTCATAAATATCAATTAGATTCGTAAATTCGATCTCTTTAAAATTATTTAGAAATTCTCTCCTTACTAAAAATAAATTAACTCCAGTATCAGAATTACAACACAGTGGAAAATAATTATATTTTTTGAATAATTTAACTAACGAAAGGAAAGATGCCCCAAAATAGTTATCATTTCTTGATTTCCAATTATTAGATGGCTCGTAACGCATTCTCCAGTTTGCCCGCGGGCCAAGGGTGCCATTGTATTCTGCAATTATGATTTTTGGCTCAAATCCAGAGGATAGAACAGCTTCCCAAATGTAAAAATCATTACCATCAAGATCAATAGAAAGGAGATCAATCTCATTTTTCGAAGATTTCATCTCATTATTGAGAAAATAAAGATTTGAAGAAATAATCGCATTAATATTATCCTTTGTGATCCAAGACTTTACAAATTTTAAATTTTTTCCAGGTTTAAAAACAATTTCTTCGTTTCCAATCCATAATCCTTTCCAACCCTGAGCTAAAAGACTCAATGTATTATTTTGGGTCCCATCCCCAACTCCAAGCTCAATAAATATTCCTTTTTCTATTCCAATTCTTTTTGTAATCTCATCAATAATACTGTCTTCATCGGATTGGGAAAATATGGAATATCGCCTAAAGGATCTTAAAAATGGATTTCTACTTGTTTTTCTTCTTTTTTGATAATGACTTTCTAGAAATATTTCGTAAATAATAGGAACTAAATAAATTGCTTTAAATAGTTTGTATATTAATTTCTTTATTTTCTTTAAAGTAGTCATTTAATGGATTTATTTGATCTATTTCAAGATAACTTTAAGTATATTATTCCAATTAACCTAAAAATATAAATAATAAAAAGATTAATAAATATCATCTATTTACTTAAGGGACAACTTAAAAAGGTATTCTTGTAATACATATAAGTTAAGTAATTTGGTCGATTCAACAAAAATACTTATAACTGGTGGAACTGGAAGCTTCGGGAAAGCTTTTATAAAAGAAATATTATCAAAGGAAAATGTCGAAAGGGTTGTTATTTATAGTAGAGATGAACTTAAACAATGGGAATTACAACAACTATATCCTGAGAATAAATTTCCTCAATTAAGATTCTTTATTGGAGATGTAAGAGACAAAGATAGACTTAAAAGAGCACTAGAAAATGTAAATACAGTGGTACATGCAGCTGCACTTAAACAAGTTCCTGCAGCAGAATATAATCCAATGGAATTTGTTAAAACTAATGTCTTAGGAGCAGAAAATGTTATACAAGCATGCCTAGATTCAGATGTAAAAAATGTTGTCGCATTAAGCACTGATAAGGCTGCAGGACCAGTAAATCTTTACGGGGCTACAAAATTGTGTGCTGACAAATTATTTGTTGCAGCTAATAATATTAAAGGGAATCGAGAAATTAAATTCTCAACTGTCAGATATGGGAATGTTATGGGATCAAGAGGGTCTGTAATTCCTTTTTTTCTAAATAAAATTAAAAAAAACGAAAAAATTTTACCCATAACTTCTAAATTCATGACAAGATTTAATATTTCTTTAATCGAAGGAGTAAATATGGTTTTATGGGCCTTAAAAAATTCAATTGGTGGAGAAATTTTCGTTCCCAAAATACCCAGCTATAAAATTACTGATGTTGCAGAAGCTATAGGTCCAAGTTGCGAAACCAAAATTATAGGAATTAGGCCAGGAGAAAAAGTCCATGAAGACTTAATAACAACTGCAGAATCTTTTACAACTATAGACATCGGTGATTTCTATGCAATTCTCCCTAATTCTGAATATCATCTAGGAAAACATAATAAGGTATTTCCTCTATGCAAAAAAGTACCAGAAGGATTTCAGTATAATTCTGGTAAAAACCAAAAATTCTTGACTATAAAAGAAATTAGAAACTTAATTAAAAAACACATTGATGGAGATTTTAAACCTTTTTAAAAATTTAAAAAAAAATTCAAATTATATACCTTATGGCAAGCAGTATATAAATCGGGATGATATTAAAGCAGTTGTTAAAGTAATGAAAAGTGACTTCTTAACTCAAGGAAGCTTACTCGAAGAATTTGAAAAAGAAATAACAAAGAAAGTTAATGTAGAACATGCAATTGCTGTAAATAGTGCTACAAGTGCATTACATATAGCTTGTTTAGCGTTAGGTCTTGGAAAAGGAGATTATTTATGGACATCTCCTATAACTTTCGTAGCATCTGCAAATTGTGGCATTTATTGTGGCGCTAAAGTTGATTTTATTGACATAGATAAAGATTCAGCTCTAATTTCAATAGATGCATTAACAAGAAAATTAAAAAAGGCACAATTAGAAAAGAAATTGCCCAAGATTGTAGTAGCAGTTCATCTTGGTGGAAGCAGCTGCGAAATGAAAGAGATTTATAAACTTTCGAAAAAGTATGGATTTTCAATTATTGAGGATGCTAGCCATGCTTTAGGTGGAAAGTATGAAAATAAACCAGTTGGGAATTGCCGCTATAGTGATATATCAATTTTTAGTTTTCATCCTGTAAAAATAATAACTACTGGAGAAGGTGGGATTTCAGTTACTAATAATCAAAAATATGCGCAAAAAATGAGAGACTTACGTTCTCATTGCATAATTAAAGATAAAAAAAGATTTGAAGAAAAAAGTGAAGGAGAATGGAAATATGAAATGCAAGACTTGGGTTACAATTACAGAATGAATGAGATGCAAGCTGCTTTAGGCTTAAGTCAACTAAAAAGACTTGAAAAAATAGTTGCTAAAAGAAATATAATTCATCATAAGTATAAAGAGTTATTAAATTATTCAACATTAAACTTAATAGAAGTTCCAAATAATGTTTATTCTGCATTTCATTTAGCAATTATAAAGTTAAAAAATAAATCAATTCATAAAAGGGTTTTTACCGGAATGAGAGAAAATAATATTGGGGTTCAACTACATTATTCACCAGTTCACCTTCAACCGTACTATAAAAAACTTGGCTTTAAAAAGGGAGATTTTCCTCAATCTGAAGATTACGCATCTAGAGCATTTTCTCTTCCTATATATCCTGAAATAACTAATTCTGAACTAAAAAGAATATCTTTATTGCTAAAAAAATTAACCTCATAATATGAAAGCTCAATTATGTTTAGGTACCGCTCAATTTGGTAGTAACTATGGAATAACAAATCAATTTGGCAAACCCTCTAATGAAGAAATTGATTTAATTCTTGAAAATGCATTGAATTACAACATCTCATTTTTTGATACCGCGAATAGTTATGGGAATTCAGAATCACTAATAGGAAATAAATTAAAAAATAAAAGTTTAAAATTCATAACAAAATTTAGTTCTGGAATAAAAGATTCATATACAGATAAAAGTATTACTGCTTTAGAAGAAAATTTTAAAGAAACACTTAAAAATTTAAAAAGAAATAATATTGACTCTTACTTATTACATAATTCAAATGATTTGAAGAAAGTAAATAGTCAACTATTATTAGAATGGTTAAATCAACTAAAGTCTCAAGGAAGAATTAAAAGAATAGGAATATCTATTTATGAAGAATCTGATTTAGAAGGTATCCCCTTAGAAGAAATAGATGTAGTACAAATGCCTATTTCAATATATGATCAAAGATTACTGAGGGATTCATTTATTAAAAAACTTTTAAAATATGATATTTCAATACATATAAGAAGCATATTTCTTCAGGGACTTTTACTTCAAGAAGCAATTAAATGGCCTAATTATATTAATAAATCATTCTTGAGCCATCATAATCTTTATGAAAGTGAAGTTCGATCAAGAAAATTGAGTTTAATGGATTCAGCTATCTCTTTTATTAAAAATTTAGACTTTCCAGAATTAATATTATTCGGCGTTACAAATCATTTAGAACTTAAAACTATAAATCAAAGTTGGAACTCTGAAAAACTAATCAATACAAACTTTAATTACAGTGATTTCAGATGGGATAATATTAATGACATAGATCCAAGAAAATGGATTTATAAATAATTCTCCTCAATGAAAAAAATTGATATTATTATCCAAGCAAGACTAGGATCAAAAAGATTACCCAAAAAAGTTCTTGCTGAAATAAATGGTAAATCCATATTAGAAATTCTTGTTGAAAGAATTAGAAAAAGTAATTTGATAAATAATATAATTTTGGCTACAACAGATAATTCAATTGATAATGAATTATCGGATGAGGCAAAAGCATTAGATTTAATAGTTATAAGAGGAAGTGAAAATGATGTTTTAAGTAGATTTTGTTTAGCAGCGGAAGTATCAGATGCTGATAATTTTATAAGAATAACTGCAGATTGTCCTTTTTTAGATCACGAACTAATTTCAGATTTAGTAAATAAATTTAATTCTGATGAATTTGATTATCTTTCTAATTGTTATCCTCCAAGTCTTCCAGATGGATTTGATTTAGAAATTTTTTCGAAGGCAGCACTTTTAATTGCAAACAAAAAATGTATTAACAAAAAAAGTAGAGAGCATGTTACTCCATGGATAAGAGAATCTGGAAATTTTAAAGTGGGCTCTTTAACTTACGAAAAAAATTTTGAAGACTTTAGGGTAACAATAGATGAATACGAAGATCTTTTTTTAGCGAGACAGCTTTTCTTAAATTATGAGGTAGATATTGACACACCTTGGCACGAAATAATTAAAATCCTTAAGAATAATCCTGAATTAGTTAGAATTAATTCCAGATACAAAAGAAATGAAGGAGCATATTTGGATCAATCACAAAAATTGTGGAGAAGAGCAAAGAAAGTAATTCCAGGAGGAAGTATGCTTTTATCAAAAAGGCCTGAATTATTTTTGCCAGATAAATGGCCTGCCTATTTTTCTAGAGCTAAAGGTTGTGAAATATGGGACTTAGACAAAAATAAATTTATTGATATGGCTTTGATGGGAGTTGGTACAAATTCTTTGGGATATTGCCAACCTGAAATAGACGAAGTGGTTTCAGCTAATGTAAGAAACGGTAATTTATCAAGTCTTAATTGTCCTGAAGAGGTTTTATTAGCAGAAAAATTAATTGAATTACATCCTTGGGCTGAAATGGTTAGATTTGCGAGAACAGGAGGTGAAGCTAATGCAATTAGTATAAGAATTGCGAGGGCTGCATCAGGTAAGGACACGGTAGCGATATGTGGATATCATGGTTGGCATGATTGGTATCTTGCAAGTAACTTAAATAATAAAAAGGGGCTTGAGGAACATCTAATTAAAGGATTAGAACCTAATGGTGTTCCAAAATCTCTTGAGGGGAGCATCAAACCCTTTAGTTACAATAATTTAGATCAGCTAAAAAGTATTGTCAGTAAATATGATTTAGCGGCTATAAAAATGGAAGTGGAAAGAACAATACCTCCAAAAGAAGGTTTCTTAGAAGAAGTAAGAAAAATTTGTAATGAAAAAAATATTATTTTAATTTTTGATGAATGTACTTCCGGTTTTAGAGAAACATATGGAGGTCTTCACAAAAAATATAATATTTTTCCTGATATGGCAATTTTCGGAAAGGCATTAGGGAATGGATATGCAATAACTTCAATTATTGGTAAAAGATCAATCATGGAAGCAGCCCAAACAACTTTTATTAGCAGCACTTTTTGGACTGAACGTATAGGACCAACCGCGGCTCTAAAGACTTTAGAAATAATGAAAAGAGAAAAAAGCTGGGAACAAATAACAAAGAAAGGAGAACAACTTAGAAAAATATGGTTAGAACTTGCACGTATAAATAATTTAGAAATTAAAATATACGGAATAAAAGCTTTAAGCGGATTTGCATTTCCCCAAAAGAATAGAGAATACAAAACATTAATTACCCAAGAAATGCTTAAAAAGGGGTTTCTCGCATCAACTAGTTGCTACTTAGCAACAACGCATAATTCTACAATTTTTGATAGTTATGCAAATGGACTTAATGAGGTTTTTGAATTAATCAATAAATGCGAAAATGGTTATGATGTTAATAAATTTATTGAACATCCACTCTGCCATAATGGATTTGAAAGACTTAATTAAGGAAATAACTTTTTGAGTAACTATGTAATCCAAATAATGTAAACTAAAAAAAAGTTTCTTTGCTTAATTAACTGTAAGATCAATAAATGCGAATAAGAAAGATTATAAAAGAAGACTCTAAAGATTTATTTAAATGGAGAAATGATTTACAAACTAGAAAAATGTCTATTAAACAAAACGAGATTTCACAGGAGGAACATTTAATTTGGTTTAAAAATGCGATAAATAATCCAAATATTGATTTTTATATCGCTGAATTGAACTTGAATAAATTAGGAGTCTGCAGACTTGATTATGAAAAAAATCTAAATCAATCCAAAATTTCCATAAATATAAATCCTGATTTTAGAGGCAGAGGAATTGGACTGTTATTTTTAGAAAATGTTATTAGCGAGTACAAAAAAAAAATTAAAAGTATTTTAATAGCCGAGATTAAAAAAGAAAATATTATGAGTAAAAGATTATTCTATTCAGCAGGATTTGATGTGATTAAAGAATTTAATAATATTGTTGTAATGGAAAAAAGAGAAGAATTAAAATTCAAAAAAGTTGATTATTCAGACTGCGAAATACTGTACGAATTATTAAAAAAAAGAAAGCATAATATAAGTCACAAGAATTTGCCCAGTTATGAAAAACATAGGATCTTTATAAAAAATAATCCTTATTTTAAGTGGTATATAGTTTATTTATTTGGAGAGGCAATTGGTTCATTTTATCTTAAACTTGATAACTCCATAGGAATTAACATAAATTATCCCACTGAATCTATTATTAAAGAAGTGTTTAATTTTATTCTAAAAAACTTTTCACCACAAAAAGAAGTTAAATCTCTTATTCCTAGTTATTTTTTTATTAATATTGCTAATTCAAATAAAGATTTAATAAAAATAATTGATTCCCTTGATTTAATAAAAATCCAAGTAACATATAAACTATCAAACTGATAAATGCTTGAAATCAATGGTAGAAAAATTGGTAAATGTCAAAGACCATACATAATAGCTGAATTATCAGCTAATCATGGAGGCGATATCCAAAGAGCTAAAGAGTCAATAAAAGCAGCAAAAGAATCAGGAGCAAGTGCCGTAAAAATACAAACTTACACTCCAGATACAATGACTTTAAATTCTTTTAAAAAGGATTTCTTAATAAATGAAGGTATTTGGAAAGGATATAATCTCTATGAACTTTATAAAATGGCTCAAACACCATATGAGTGGCATGAAGAACTTTTCAGATTTTCAAAAAAAATTGGATTAACAATTTTTTCTACACCTTTTGATGAAACGGCAATTGATCTTCTTGAAGAGTTAGATACGCCTGCATATAAAATTGCATCATTTGAGATTACTGATATACCTCTAATCAAATATGCTGCCTCAAAACATAAGCCAATGCTTATCTCAACAGGGATGTCTAATCCAAAAGAAATAGAAGATGCAATTAATTGCTGCATTAAAGAGGGAAATGAACAAATACTTCTATTTCATTGCATAAGTAAATATCCTGCCAACATTACTGATTATCAATTAGGTGACATTAAATTTTTACAAGAAAAATTTAATGTAGAGATAGGTTTATCTGATCATACTACCTCTAATATGGCAGCTTCACTTTCAATAGCTTTGGGGGCAACTGCTATAGAAAAACACTTTAAATTAGATAATAAAGAATGTGGTCCTGATTCTAGCTTTTCAATAACCCCTCAAAAGTTTCAATCTTTAGTAAAAGAATGCGACCTCTCTTTTGAAGCTTCTAGAACTAAGAATTTTGAAAGACCGGAATCAGAAAATGTCAATAAAAAATTTAGAAGATCAATTTACTTTGTAAAAGATTTGCCCAAAGGTCATATTCTTACAAAAAATGATATAAAAAGAATAAGACCTGGTTATGGAATAGATCCAAAATACTTTGATGAAATTATTGGAATGAAATTATCAAAGAATGTTGAAAGAGCAGAGGCTGTAACTTGGTTCAGTTTAGAGAAAATAAAATAATATATTTATACTTTTATTTACTAAAGTTTTTTATTTATATATTATCTTTTATGCCATAATTATTTGAATTTGTTTTCTAAATTTTGAAAAATAAACTTTTTTTTTACGCTAAAAAATTTTTTTTCTTAACTCCAGTAATCTTATATTTTGGTGAAAGAAGCTTAATTGCTTATGACGAAGGAATATATGCTCTTCAAGCTAAATGGATTATAAAAAATAATAATTGGATTACCCCTATGAAATGGGGTGCTGTTGTTGATGATAGAACTATAGGAATTCAATTTCTTATAGCTCTTTCACAAAAATTATTTGGTGAAAATTTATTTGCAATCTATATCCCCTCAATAATTTTTGGCTTGTTAATGATATTTCTAACTTATGAATTACATAAAGAACTTACTGATAAACCTATGGCAATAATTTCGCCTTTAATCCTTTCTACAACTTATTTATGGATTAATTATTTTCATATGGCTACACAAGATTTAATATTCGCTTCACTAACAACTTTAGGTATATATGCTTCAGTTAAATCTCATAAAAAAGGAAATATAATTTTTTTCATACTTGCTGGAGTTTGGATTGGACTGTCAGTAATGTTAAAAACTTACTTGGTTATTATTCCTTTATTAACTATATTTCCGTTTCTTTGGAAAACGAAGATAATAAGAAATTTCTATTTTTGGTTAGGCTTATTTATTGGATTTATACCTTTTTCAATTTGGAGTATTCAAATAATTTTGATCAACGGATGGCAAACTTATAGTGGCCTTTACTCAAAGCTATTAAGCCTATCTGAGAATAATGTATTTACAAATCCTTTTTATTATTACTTATGGAATTTCAGCGTTAATACTTTACCTTGGAGTATATTTCTATTTATTGGTTTATTTCAAGCTTCAAAAACTAAAGATAAGACAACACATTTTTTTCTTTTCAAATATCCTCTTATAATATTATTTTTGCTCAGTTTATTTTCTACTAAAACGCCCTATTATCCCCTTCAAATAGTTTCATTAACATCTATAAATGCATTTCTTGGCATAGATTATATTTTTACAAAGAGAAATGAATTAATAAAAATATTAAATAAAATTATTTTCTTATTGATACCTACTTTATTCCTAATATCGCTTATATATATTGGTATAAATAAAACAACAATAGGTGTCGATAGTAATCAATATATTTTGATAAACTTATGCATTAGTATTTTCTCGATTTCTTGGTTATCTGCATACTTTACTAAAAACATAAAAGATAAATTTATTTTAGTTATGATTGGTCCTTATCTTATGTGCGCGACCTTAGTTCAAGCAGGTATATTTAATGACAGAGCCAAAGAAATAAGAATAGAGGCTCAAAAAGTCATCTATAAAGAAAATTTAAAAAATAGAAAAGTAGAAATTATTACAGATGGATTAAGTAATGAAAATGCCACTAAGAGAATTATTAAATTAGCTTTATTTATGCCAAATCTAGGCAATGGCATAAGCAATATTAAAGATTTAAATATAAATGAATATGCTTGGGCTTCTATTCCTAAAAATACCTCAATAGATGAAGAAATGTACGAAATTATTTACGATTCAGATAATCTTTATCCATGGAAATTAATAACAAAAAAATATTAAGTAATAATTTTTTTACTAATTACTATCTCAATAATTTAGAATATTATAATATCAGCGTTTTATTAAAAATTTAATAATTCATAAATTAATGAAAAAGATTGCACTTATAACTGGGATTACAGGACAGGATGGAAGTTATTTAACAGAGCTTCTCCTTAGAAAAGGTTATGAAGTTCATGGCATTAAAAGAAGAGCAAGTTCATTTAATACTGAAAGGATTGATCATCTTTATCAAGATCCTCATAATGAAAATAGAAAACTATTTTTACATTATGGAGATTTAACTGACAGTTTAAATCTCATGAATATTATTCAGCAGGTAAAGCCAGATGAAATTTATAACTTAGGAGCACAGAGTCATGTAGCAGTTAGCTTTGAATCACCTGAATACACTGCCAATTGTGATGCAATTGGAACACTTAGAATTCTTGAAGCGATAAGAACCCTAAAAATGATTGAAAAAACAAGGTTTTATCAAGCAAGCACATCAGAATTATATGGGTTAGTTCAAGAAACCCCTCAAACAGAAAAGACACCTTTTTATCCTAGAAGTCCCTATGGCGTGGCAAAATTATATGCCTATTGGATTACAGTAAACTATAGAGAATCTTATGGAATGTTTGCTAGCAACGGAATACTTTTTAATCATGAAAGTCCTAGAAGAGGTGAAACCTTTGTAACAAGAAAAATAACAAGAGGTCTAACTCGAATTGATCAAGGATTATCGAAATATTTATATATGGGAAATATTGATGCAATAAGAGATTGGGGTCATGCAAAAGACTATGTATATATTCAATGGAAAATATTACAGATGGCTAACCCAGATGATTTCGTAATTGCAACTGGAAGGAAAGCAAGTGTTAGAGAATTTATAGAATTAGCGGCTAACCAATTGGGTTGGGGAGGAATAATATGGGAAGGTAAAGGTTTGAAAGAGGTAGGAAGAAGAGTAGATAATAAAAATGTTGTAATCAAAATTGATAAGAACTACTTTAGGCCATGTGAAGTTAATTCTCTAATAGGAGACTCTTCAAAAGCATTTAGAGAATTGGGATGGTCCCCAAAAATATCACTTGAAGAACTAATAAAAGATATGATTAATCAAGATAAAGAGTTGGCAAGGAAAGAAGCCTTATTAATAAAAAAAGGTTTTAATTTGCAAATACCGAAAGAATAATAATGACAAATCTGATCTCAAAAAATGACAGTTTTTTTATAGCTGGTCACAATGGGATGGTTGGTAAATCTCTTATTAAGACTTTAAAAGAGAAAGGATATTGCGATAAATTAAACGGTGGGCATTTATTTACCCAATCAAGATCTGAATTAGATCTTACTTCATACGAAAAAGTTTATTCTTGGTTTAACCATAATAAGCCTAAAATAGTAATTATTGCTGCCGCTAAAGTTGGAGGAATATTAGCCAATTATAAATATCCATATGATTTTATTTCAGAGAATTTAAAAATTCAACAAAATCTTATAGAGTCTGCTTGGCTAAACGGAACAAAAAGATTATTGTTTCTTGGAAGTAGTTGCATTTACCCAAAGTTCTCTAATTTACCAATAAAAGAAGAAGAACTATTAACTTCAAGTTTAGAGAAAACTAATGAATCATATGCTATAGCAAAAATTTCGGGAATCAAATTATGTGAAGCAATTAGAGTCCAACATAAATTTGATGCTATTAGCTTAATGCCTACAAATCTATATGGTCCTGGAGACAACTATGATTCAGATAATAGTCATGTTTTAGCTGCATTATTAAAGAAATTTATTATCGCAAGGCGTAATAATATTCCTAAAGTTTGTTGTTGGGGTTCCGGTAAACCATTAAGAGAATTTTTACATGTTAATGATTTAGCAAAAGCATGTATTCACGTTTTAGAGAAGTGGAATCCTGATGATCCTCAATCACCGAAGGATAAAAAAGGTAATAATCTTTATTACCTAAATGTTGGCTCAGGAGAAGAAGTATCTATAAAAAAACTTGCTAAATTAATTGCTAAATATACAAAATATAAAGGAGAAATAATATGGGATAATACTAAACCTGATGGAACATTTAGAAAAAACTTAGACTTTTCAAGAATTAAATCATTAGGATGGCAACCAAGCCTTTCTCTTGAGCAAGGAATCAAAAATCTTATTAACGAAATTGAAGAATCTTTAAATAAAAAATATAATTCCTCAGATTTTTTAAAAAATTTCTAAATTATCAATTTTATCTATAAAAAATTATCAACTTTAATAAAACCTCTTCAACTAAAAAATTCTTTTTGTGGCTTATCTAATATATTTAATATATGAACTATAACTTTTAAAGTATTAATTTAATTCAAGGTAATACAATGAGAATCAAAAATATATGTTGTATCGGAGCAGGCTATGTAGGAGGTCCCACTATGGCAGTATTTGCAGATAAGTGTCCACATATCCAGATTGAGGTTGTAGATCTAAATGAGGAAAAAATTTCAAACTGGAATAATAAGGATTTAACAAAGCTTCCGGTTTATGAGCCTGGATTAGGAGAAATAATACAAAGATGTAGAGGAAGGAATTTACATTTTTCTAATTCAATTAAAGAGAAGATAGAGGCCGCAGATATGGTTTTTATTTCAGTAAATACTCCCACAAAAACTAAAGGAATTGGAGCGGGTAAAGCTAGTGATTTAAAATGGGTTGAAGCATGCGCAAGACAAGTAGCAAAATATGCCAAGGGTCATACAGTTGTCGTAGAAAAAAGTACTTTACCAGTAAGAACGGCTGAGACAATAATGTCTATTCTTCATTCATCAAAGAGTGGTCATAATGACAACATGCAAACCACATTTAATGTCCTATCAAATCCTGAATTTCTTGCCGAAGGCACAGCCATAAAAGATCTTGAAAATCCAGATCGAGTTCTAATTGGAGGAGAAAATCATGATGCAATTAAATCCTTAACTGAGATTTATCAAAATTGGGTTCCAAAAAATAAAATTTTAACTACTAATATTTGGAGTAGCGAATTAGCGAAACTAACTGCTAATGCTTTCTTAGCGCAAAGAATAAGTTCTATAAATTCTATCAGCGCATTATGTGAAACAACTGGAGCAGATATTAGAGAGGTATCTAGAGCTATAGGATCAGATAGTAGAATAGGATCAAAATTCTTAGATTCTGGTCCTGGTTTTGGAGGTAGTTGCTTTAAAAAAGATATATTAAATTTGGTCTATTTAGCAGAATATTTTGGTCTCCCTGAAATTGCTAATTTTTGGGAAGCAGTTGTTCATCTAAACAAATGGCATCAACACAGAATTTCTAAATTAATTGTCAAAAAGCTTCTTGGAACAGTAATTGGAAAAAAGATTTGTATTTTAGGATTCGCATTCAAAGCTAACACCAACGATACAAGAGAATCAGCTTCAATAAACATCTGCAAAGATTTAATAGAGGAAGGAGCAATACTTTTCATTAATGATCCCAAAGTTAGACCTTCACAAATTTCCATCGATCTTGATAAAGAGGAAAATACCAATTTAAAAAAAATAAAAGATCAAAATTTTCTCAATAATTATGAGGGCGAATGGTGCTTTGAAAAAAACATCTTATCTGCGGCAGAGGGTGCAGATGCTATTGTACTTCTTACAGAATGGGAAAATTATACAAAGATTGATTGGATAGATATTGGAAGGAGAATGAGAAAACCCTCTTGGGTATTTGATTCCAGATCAGTTATCTCTAAGGAAAAGGTTTTAGAAGCTAATTTAAATTTGTGGAAAATTGGTGATGGGACTTTAAAGTAGAAATTAATTACAAATTCAATAGCCATTTGAGTTTTTTTGCTGCCACTTCCAACCGTCTATACACATTTGCTCAATATTTCTTTTAGGTTTCCATTTTAAGATAGAAGTAACTTGAGTATTGTTAGCTACTATAAATGGTAAATCTCCAAGTCTTTTTTCAGTGAATCGATATGGGACATTACATTTATTTACTTTCATAAATTTATTAACCAATTCCAATACACTTGTTCCATTTCCCGTTCCAACATTAAGATTAAGAATCTGGGGCTTATTTCTGAATAAGAATTCTAATGCTGCATAATGCGCATCCGCAAGATCCATTATATGAATATAGTCTCTAATACCAGTGCCATCAATAGTAGGCCAGTCTTTTCCAAATATTTGAAGTTCATTCATCTTACCATTAGCAACTCTACAAATTATTGGGAATAAATTATTAGGAGTATCTAGAGGATTTTCTCCAATAAATCCACTTTCATGCGCTCCTATAGGATTAAAGTATCTCAAGTTTGCAATACGCCATGAATTTTTCGAACTTTTGAAAATTGAAGCCAAGATATTCTCTATTGCTACTTTCGTATAACCATAAGGTGTACAAGGTTTAATTTCAGAAGTTTCTAAAATGGGTTCAAATGAAGTATTTCCATAAATA
Source organism: Prochlorococcus sp. AG-449-P16 (assembly GCA_003212175.1). GTDB lineage: Bacteria > Cyanobacteriota > Cyanobacteriia > PCC-6307 > Cyanobiaceae > Prochlorococcus_A. The sequence goes on along the minus strand of QCQN01000005.1, from coordinate 4,846 downwards.
CTTGCGCTACTGCTAAAAACAATATTTCTGCATTCGTATTTAGTCATAATATCGATTAGACAAATTGATCCAAACACATTATTCTCCCAATATAGAAGAGGTTTTTCTATTGATTCTGAAACTGATTTTAGACCAGCAAAATGAATTACAGCTTCAACAGGATTATTTTCTTTTATTGCGTTAGAAAATATATTTTCTAAAAAAGGTTTGTCTCTTATATCTCCTTTGAAAAAAGAAATCTGGTTTTCTGAAAAATTATTTTTCAGAATTTTTTTTATTCTTTCTATTGATGTTGGGGTACTATTAACATTTGAGTCAATGATTGTTAGTTTGTAACCTCCTTTAAGAAGAGGTAAGCAAGTATGACTTCCTATATAACCTGTACCACCTGTTATTAAGATATTTCTCATAAAAAGTATTATAAATTTATTCTGCACTGACTATTTAAACTATCACATTAGTTAATAACAATCTTTTTTAGGAAAGTAAATTTCTTATAATAAAATACAATCCTTAATTTTTTAATGAGCAAGTTGTATGTATCGCCTATAACAGGTAAAAAATTAAACAAAAAAGATAACTATTACATATCAGAAAATGGATCAGAGAAATTTCCTATAATAAATTCAATTCCAAGATTTTGCAAAATTGTAAATTATACTGAAAGCTTTGGATATCAATGGAATAAGTTTGATAGGACACAATTAGATTCAACCAATTTTATCAACTTCTCAGAAGAACGTTTTTACAAATCGACAAAATGGGAGCCCAAAATAATATCAAACGAAAATATTTTAGAGGTTGGAAGTGGGGCCGGGCGTTTTACTGAGGTCTTTTTAAAAACTACAACAGGAATATTGCACAGCATAGATTATTCAAATGCGGTTGAAGCTAACTATAGAAATACAATTAAATATAAAAATAGACTGGAATTATCTCAAGCTTCTATTTATGAAATGCCATTTTTAGATAACTCCTTCGATAAGGTGTTTTGTTTTGGTGTATTACAACACACTCCATCATTTGAAAGATCATTGGAATCATTAATAAAAAAAACCCGAATTGGAGGACAAATAGTTATTGACTTTTATCCAATTAAAGGTTGGTATACTAAATTTCATGCAAAGTATATTCTTAGACCCATAACTAAAAAGTTAAATCATAGGCTGCTTTACAAATTAATTAATATGAATATTAATTGGATGATTATTTTATTTGATCTCTTATGTTCGATTAATTTAAAAATACTAACCCGTTTTATTCCAATAGTCGACCTTTATCTTTTTCCTAAAGATTTAACGAAATCTCAGAGGAAAAAGTGGGCAATTATGGATACTTTTGATATGTTTTCACCTGAGTTCGATAATCCAATGAGAATAAATAAAGTTAAAAAATTATTTATAAAAATGGGTTGCAAAGTCACATTTGCTGGATTTATAAAAAATGAGCAAAATTGCTCTGGAGCAGTTGTTAGAGCAATTAAATTATAAAATTATCTTAAATTTTTTTTTAAAATAAATTTTCAAAAACTTTTATTCAACCTAATATACTTTATAGACAATTCTGCCCACTATTTCTCTAATAGCATCGGAAGAATTTTTTAAACTGTCAGCGGTGGGCAATAAACAGTTAAAACTATAAATAATCCTTTTTGTTGAACATTTTGTTTTAAAATCTACAGGGAACTCAAAGACTTTAAATCCTTCTCTCTCAAATAATGTTTTAGCTCTTTTCATATGAAAAGCACTAGTAACAAGAATGATCTTATTACTTAAAAAGTTTTTTTTGTTGAAAAGTTTCCTAAGTTCTTGAGCCTCTTGCAAAGTATTATTAGCTTTACCAGAAATAAGTATTGAATTTAATGGAATGCCCATAGAAATAGCATATTTTTTATTAGCTTCTCCCTCTGAAATATTTTTGCCGTAAAAAGGGCTATAACCATCTGAAAAAATTATTCTTTTTGAATTGCCTTTTTTATAGAGCTTTATTCCTGCGAAGAATCTATCAGGGTCTTTCCATTCAATTACCCCTTGGCTATTATTAGTCAATTCTCGAATACCTCCAAGAACCATAATTGTGTTGGCATTCTTAATCTTTTTAAGAGGAATTTGTTGATAAGGTTTTTCCAAATAAGAAATTAATAAATCTGCTGTTACTCCAAGGCTAGAGAAATATAAGACTGCTAAACTTAATAAAAATATATTTTTTGATTTTAATATGAAACTAACGAAGAATCCCAAAAAAGATGCCCCAATAGGCATTATGAAAATAGGTAATAACTTGCTTAGAAAATACAGTTTTTTATGACAACATTATGTTTATTTTAACTATCAATATATCATTGTAAAATAGTTATAAGATTAACTTTTAAAGAAGCTCATAAAATTGAAAAATAATAAAAATAAAAAGAATATTTTATTTGTTGTTAATGCAGATTGGTTTTTTGTATCTCATAGATTACCGATCGCAAAACAAGCTATAGAAGAAGGTTACACTGTCCATCTTGTTACTGAAGTATCAGACAAAAGAAAAGATATTGAAAAATACGGTATAAAATTACATGATGTCAAATTAGAAAGAAGTTCAACTTCAATAATAAGAAACATTATTTTGTTTATTAAATTTCTAAAGATTTTCAAATTAATTAAACCTGATTTGATTCACTTAGTAACAATTAAACCTGTTTTAATAGGAGGTATTGCGGCTCATTTTTTTAAGAAATCACCAAAAATTGTTATATCAATTTCAGGTCTAGGATTTATATTTATAGACAAAGGATACAAAGCAATATTAAGAAAAATAATGATTATATTTTTCTATAAAGTTGTTTTTTTGCATAATGATCTTAAAGTTATTTTCCAAAACAGAACTGATATTAAAAACATAAGGGATTTCACCAATCTTCCTAAAGAAAAAACAATCTTAATTCCAGGATCTGGTGTTGATTTGAATATTTATAAATTCAGCAAAGTACCTTCTTCCAAGCCAATTATTCTTTTCCCCGCGAGACTCTTATCTTCAAAAGGGATTTATGAATTTATAGAGTCAGCTAAAATCCTTAAGAATTTGGGCCGTTTTATAATAGTTGGAAAGCACGATTTAGAAGCAAGAAAATGCATTAACCTCAATGAGTTGCAATCCTTAGAGAGACAAAAGATAGTTGAATACTGGGGAGAATCCTTTGAAATGCCTAAAATTTATAAATTAGCATCTTTAGTAGTACTGCCATCTTATAGAGAAGGTATGCCCAAATCTTTGCTTGAAGCAGCAGCATGCGGAAGGCCTATAGTCACAACTAATGTACCAGGATGTAGAGATGCAGTTATTGATGGTATAACAGGCATACTAGTCCCTTCTCATAATATTATTGAATTAACTAATGCTATTGAAAAGCTTATCAAAGATCCTGAGTTGTCAATTAATATGGGTATTCAAGGAAGAAAGTTAGCTGAAAATAAATTTGATGTTAATAAAGTAGTCAAAACACATTTAGAAATCTATCAAAACTTATTATCTTCTTGAAATATTAGGTATTTTAACAATATTAGATAATTAAAATAACTAAATGAAAGAAGTTAATTTTTATTGTAAAAATTCATCACTAAGCATATTCATTAAAAAGAGATCTTTTTTTACTTCTGTTCAAAGTTAAGTTAACATATCAAAATGGAATTTAAGAAACTGAATATAAGATAAATGGGAATAATAGCGATACATTTTTTTAATTTCTTATTTTTCTTCTTAGTAAGTTTTATAATTCTATTTCTCTTTATTTCAAAATTTAGAAAATGGTTTTTAGATAAACCAAACAAGAGAAGTCTACACACTTCTCCTATGCCAACGAGTGGAGGAATAGTATTTGTTCTTTTAGGTACTTTGGGATCTTTATTGTATAAATCTTATTTGCCTTTAGCTTGTTTACCCTTAGCCTTTACTGGATTAATAGACGATAGGTTTAATATTTCTATAAAATATAGATTTTTTATGCAAATTTTCACCGTATTCATGCTTATAAAGCTTAGTCCTCTATCAATAAGTACAAGTAATTTATTTTTTGATTATTTTTTAAAGTTAATTCTAATTATATCTTTACTAGCGATTATCAATTTTGTGAATTTTATGGATGGTATCGATGGATTAGTTACTGGTTCAATGATTTTGTATTTTTTAATTTTCTCTATTATACTTTCACCTTCATTAATACCATTAGTTGGATCATTGACAGCTTTTTTAATTTTTAATTGGAGTCCCGCCAAAATTTTTATGGGTGATGTCGGAAGTACATTTTTAGGTGCTTTGTTCGGAGGGATTTTACTTCAAATGCCAAATTGGAATATAAGTTTAGGATGTTTATTTGTAGCTTCTCCACTATTTGCCGATGCATTGATATGTGTAATAAGAAGATTTATAAATCGTGAGAATATTTTTAATGGTCATAGAAAACATTTATTTCAAAGATTAATTGATCAGAAAGGTCTGACCCATGCAAAAGTCTCCTTGATTTATATTTTAGGTAGTATTTCATCTTCGTTAAGCTATTTCTTAGGTGGAGTTTATTTTCTTATTTTAAATTTATTTATATTATTACTAATTGGAATATATTTAGATCAATTTATTGCAAAACCCTTTATTAGCAATCAATGAGTGTATTATTTAAACAATTTATATAAACTTAAATTGATTCTAAAAAAATATATTCAAAAAAATCTGCATATTAATACTTTAAAATATTTTTGATATAAATTTTTCATGCTTTTATTAAGAAAATTATTCGAGTCAATTGATAAGAAAAGGCAAATAAATGGCATTCTCTTGATATTTGCGATGACTCTTAGTAGTCTCACCG
>QCQN01000004.1 GCA_003212175.1 Prochlorococcus sp. AG-449-P16 | reverse complement strand
ATCCAAAGAGAAAGTTATAAAAATGGTAAATTATCCCAGAAAAGAATAGAACTCTTGAATAGTCTTGATTTTGATTGGGATCCCTTAGAAACAGATTGGCAAAATAAATTTGCTGAATTAAAACAATTTAAAAAAAAGCATGGTCATACAAGTCCCTCTGAAAAGCGTAAAGAATTTGGTTCATTAGGAAGATGGTGCACTAACCAAAGAAGGAATTACAAACAAGGTAAATTATCTCAAGAAAGGTTTGATCTTCTAGATAGTATTAAATTCAGGTGGAATTAAATTTTTTATTATGCAAACAAAGAAGAATACTGCAGACGTATATGAGTTTTTAAATCAATATTTCTAGTGTTCCTTTTTTGAAGACTTCTACTGGAGCAATAGCACAACCTTTAGTAGTCATTTCTTTGAACATCCAATTTGCTGCTTCTTTATGTAAAGATGGTTGAGGTTGTTCAGATTTTACAGAACAACAATACCAAGCATTTAATTCCCAAAGATTATCTCTGCTCCACATTATGGAGAATAGAGAATATGAATAATGTGGATGTGGTTCTGGAAATGAGCAAACATAAAAATATATTTTTTTTGTGGAGTATTCTTTGTACAAAAAAGTCGCAACTTGAATAGTATCTGGTGGAAAGGAACTCTCTAGATTATTAAAGTCAGTTGATTCAGCAAAATCTTCTTTTGGATATTCTCTCTCACCAAGAATACCGAAAGCGGTTGCAAAAGCGGTTACCTCGTTATGCCAATATTCTTCTATTTGATAAGTTTCTTTTCCCATTAGTTAAAAAATAAGACTATAAAGCATTTCATTTAATAACCTTTAGTGTTCCATTTTTGAAGTAATCAGCATCATGCGCTTCACTCCCTTCGGAAGTAATTTCTTTTAACATCCAATTACCTGCTTCTTGATGAGAAGATGCATTCCTACAAGCAAATGCTGGACCTCTCTGCCAACAACTAAAATCATCATCCCAATAAATCCAAAAAAGTAAATGACTGGTTTCTATAGTCTCAGGACCTTCATATGTAATATCCTCACTATTCTTGTACTCTTTAATCTTTCTATATGGTTGCCACGTAAATTCACAAACATAATAATGATCTTTTTTTATAGTTTCATTTGGTTTGTATTGCTTATTTCTCAAAAAAGTTGCCACTTTAACAGTATCGGCAGGGTTGGAACTTTCTAATTCAAAATGTTCTTTTGAATATGAAACATCATGATCCTTGTCAGTATCACTTTCATATTTCCTCTCTGAAATTTTCAAGGCACTGCAATAAGGAGGTACAGCGTCGTAATAGCGAGTTATATTAGTAGTTTCTTTTGCCATTACTCAAAAAATAAAACCATAAACTTGGAAAGTGTAGAGAAATTTATTTTTATACGATTTCTCTGTAGAGATGAGATTTTACCCTCACGTGTAACCCACGTGTAACCTCGCTGTTGAGATCCATTGCAAATAGGTTAACAGAATTCTCACGTGTAACCCACGTGTAACCAACTTTTTTAGACTATAACTAGGTTTATACCCCTTTGGTCATTCCCACTCAATAGTTCCAGGGGGTTTACTTGTAATATCAAAAACCACTCTATTTACCTGAGTTACTTCATTTACAATTCTGTTAGATATTTTTTCCAAAATTTCGTAAGGTATTTTTGACCAATCTGCTGTCATACCATCTTCGCTTGAGACACATCTTAAAACAATGGGCCATGAATAAGTTCTTTTATCCCCCATGACTCCAACAGTCTTTACTGGTAAAAGAACAGCAAATGCTTGCCATATATCGTTATACAGCCCAGATTTTTTTATTTCATCTCTAACAATCCAATCTGCATCTCTCAAGCAATTTAGTTTTTCATGAGTCACTTCGCCTAAAATCCTAATTGCTAAACCAGGTCCAGGAAATGGATGTCTTTTAATTATTTCATCGGGTAATCCTAAAACCTTGCCAAGCTGTCTTACTTCATCCTTAAAAAGTTTCCTTAGAGGTTCGACCAACTTAAATTGCAGATCTTTTGGCAATCCCCCGACATTATGATGACTTTTAATCTTAACTGCAATTCTGTCTCCCGTTTTTGGATCTATGTTAGTTCCGGCACTTTCTATTACATCTGGATAAAGAGTCCCTTGAGCTAAATACTGAAAGGGGCCAAGCCTATTACTTTCCTCCTCAAAAACTTTAATAAATTCACCCCCAATAATTTTTCTTTTTTCTTCAGGATCAGTTATCTCCTTAAGTTTCTTAATAAATCTCTCTCTGGCATTAATGTATTCAACTTTAATATGAAACTTCTTATCAAAGAAATCCATTAAAAACTCAGGCTCGCCCTTCCTCATAAAGCCTTGATCTATAAACATACATGTAAGTTGATCACCAATAGCCCTATTAAGTAAAAAAGCAAGCGTAGATGAATCAACTCCTCCTGAAAGAGCAAGCAAGACTTTTTTATCACCAACCTGCTCCTTAATCATAGGAATTGTCTCTTCTAAAAAGGTTTCAGTTGTCCAATCAGGAACACATTTAGAAATTGAATAAACAAAATTTTTTATTACAGTCATTCCAAATTCTGAATGGATAACCTCTGGATGAAATTGGACACCAAATAAATTCTTTGTCTCATTTGCAATCGCAGCATGAATAGTATTTTCGGTATGAGCAATTTTATAAAATCCATTGGGTAATTTGTCGATGGAATCACCATGACTCATCCACATAATTGATTGATCTTTAACTTCGGCTAATAAAGTATTTTTTAAATCAATATTAATTGGTGCTCTTCCATATTCAGCTTTCTTAATTGCTGCAGTTACGGAACCACCTAATTCTTTTACCATTAATTGCATCCCATAGCAGATGCCAAGTACTGGAATACCTAAATTAAAAATTTGTTTATCACAATTTGGTGCATTTTTTTCGTAAACAGAATTTGGACCCCCACTTAATATTATTCCTTCAGGATTTATAGATTGAATCTCTTTAATTGTTATGGAGTTACTAACTACTAAAGAAAAAACATTTGTTTCCCTAATTCTTCGAGCGATTAGTTCAGAATATTGAGATCCAAAATCTAGTATTAATATTGATGGATCTCTTTCCTTTTTAAATAATTTTTGACTCATGTATAAAAGTTACCTTAAATTAATTACAAAAGCATAATCAGATCAAAAATCAGTTATCCGTGAACGATGACTTATATTCTGCAGCATTATTACCAAGGCAGCGAATTTCTCTTTGTCGATCAAAAATCACTGTGGCAATCTTCATATTAGTTTTGAAGTACCTTCTAACATATTGAATTGATCTTTGTTCAATAGTATTGCATAACCTTTCCCATAGTCTTTTAGCTAATTCGATACTAAATTTTTCAATAATCTGAAAACCATCTTCAACTGTATTTGCCTGAGATAATAAAGTAATAATTTCAAGTGGGACTTGTTCTTGTATAGCTAGATATACAAGAGTTTCTATTCTTCCATCGGCTAGATGATTATGAGTATGGAAAATTCCTCCAGCTAATTTAATTAATTTTCCGTGATATCCGAAAAGAATTACAGTTTTTATTTTTTTTATAGCGGCATCAACTAATAATGGACCTATCCAATTACCAACTTTAACAATAGGCAAATTTGAATTAAAACTTTTTGCTAGATGAAATCCATTTTCGCCAATCACAAAAATTACTGTTCCACAAAAATTATTTGAAATAACCTCATCTAACTTTAATTTCGCATTATTTAATTGTTCTTGCGAAGCGCTTGAATAAGTTTCTGCACTAGTACCTATGATTGATAAACCATCCACAATGCCAAAAGATCTATTGCTTGTTCTCTCCGCCAAAAACTTTCCATTTGGAAAGATAATTTCTAGATTTAGATTAAAACCCTCTGGAATATACTCCAATAAATTTTTATATAAAATCTCCTTTGCGAAAGTAGAAATACAAATATTTGATGTATTTTGATCAATACCTACTCCATATCCTGGAATAAAATTAATTCGAGAGGAAGATTCAATATTTGTAACATTACTTTTTTTAAAAGAGGCTATTGTCCATATCTCTAAGTTTTGTGTTAAATCAAGATCAAGATTTGATTCAGCAAAAGATATTGCAAGCGCATAAGATTCTCCCTTCAAAATAGCAGCAGAATGTACCTTTATCTCGACGGTATTTTTTTCATGAGGTATTGAAATTAATTCATAATCAGTAAATGAAAAACCCAGTAATTTTTTCACTGCAGATTTAGCAGCTCCTGTAACCCACAACGGTAAAGAAAATCCTTTTTTCAAATCAAGTAATTGAAAAATATTTAATGACAACTAATCTTAGAATGACCTATTAATTAAAAAGTGGCCATACAACAAAAATTATCACTGATGATTCCTGGTCCAACACCAGTACCTGAAAAAGTTTTACAAGCCTTGGGGAAGCATCCTATAGGCCATAGAACTAAAGAATTTCAAGATCTTGTAGAAAGAACTACTAAAAATTTAAAATGGCTCCATCAAACTAAAAATGATGTACTGACAATTACTGGAAGCGGTACTGCCGCTATGGAAGCAGCAATAATAAATACCTTAAGTAAAGGAGACAAAGTTATTTGTGGAGATAATGGTAAGTTTGGTCAAAGATGGGTAAAAGTTGCGAAGGAATTTGGTCTGAACGTTATCAAAGTTGATGCAAAATGGGGCTCTCCACTTAATCCAGAAAGTTTTAAACAAATCCTTAATGATGATTTTAACAAGGAGATTAAGGCGGTAATCCTTACACATTCAGAAACTTCAACAGGTGTTATTAATGATCTGCAAACAATAAGCTCGCATATAATTGCTCATAAAAAAGCATTATCAATAATCGACTGCGTAACTAGTATTGGAGCATGTGATGTACCTGTTGATGAATGGGGTCTTGATATCGTAGCTTCAGGATCCCAAAAAGGGTATATGATGCCTCCAGGATTGAGCTTTGTCTCTATGAGCCAAAAAGCTTGGCAAGCGACAGAAAAATCAAATTTACCAAAGTTTTATCTAGATTTAAAATCTTACAAGAAGAGTATTTTAAACAATAGCAATCCTTATACACCCGCAGTTAATTTAGTTTTTGCTCTTGATGAATCCTTAAAGATGATGAAAGAGGAAGGATTAGAAAACATTTTCAAAAGACATAGTCGACACAAATTAGCGGTCAGTGATGCTGCTATAACTTTAAATTTAAAATTATTTGCAGATAAAAATCACTTAAGTCCTTCTATTACTGCGATCGAATTAGAGGATATAGACGCTGAAGTTTTTAGAAAAAAAATTAAAGAGGATTACGATATCTTAATAGCTGGTGGTCAGGATCATCTTAAAGGAAAAATATTTAGAATAGGACATCTAGGTTACGTAAACGATAGAGATATAATTTCTGTTATTGCGGCTATAAGCAATACATTATTGGATATGGGTAAAATTTCATGTAATCAAGCTGGAGAGGCATTAAAAATTGCCATGAAGGATCTCAAGACAATCTAAGTTCCAGGTTCCTCAACATTTCCTCCTAATTCAACTATCTTTTTTCTTAACTTTAAAGATAGTTCTTGATCACCCTTAGTTTGAGCAACAGCAAGAGCAAACTCTAACTTTTCTAGTTGATGTCCACCCTCAAAAAAAGAAAATTTCTTTTTTATAGGATTTTTATTACCTTTAAAAATTTGTGAAGCCATGGCTAATTATGCTTTACGTAATATTATGCCAATAAAAAGACCCATTTCGCAGCAAAAACATCAACTTATTTTAGAAAAATACTCAAGAATTGAAATTTTTTTCTAACATTATCACCAATTGCATAACTATTTTAATGTCTAATATAAATCTAATCTATTATTTATTTGCAGGTGCAGCTTTTGGTCTTTTAGCTTTAAAAACTGGGATACCCGCTGCACCTCTCGCAGGAGCATTATTGGGCGCAAGTATAATTAGTATTAGCGGAAAAATTGAACCAGCTCACTGGCCGAGTGGAACAAGAACAATATTAGAAATTGGCATTGGAACCATTATTGGAACAAGTTTAACTAAAAATTCTTTAGTGGAGTTACAAACGTTATGGAAGCCCGCAATTTTGATTACTTTTACATTAGTGATAACTGGATTGGCAATTGGTTTATGGACTAGCAGATTACTAAAAGTTGATATAATTACTACAATTCTTGGAGCAGCTCCTGGAGGTATTAGTGGAATGAGTCTTGTAGGCTCTGAATATGGCGTAGGTCCGGCCGTGGCTACTCTGCATGCTGTGAGATTAATTACAGTCCTTTTAATACTTCCACTAGTAGTAAAAACCCTTAATTTATTAGGATTAATAAAATCTTAATTATCCCTAGACATAATTAAAATAAAAGATATTTTTTATATATATATTGAAAATCAATGCAAGTAAAAAAAAGATTAAAATTACTTATACCACTCATCACATTGCTTGCTCCATCAGTTTTTTTTATTTCTGAAGCGCAAGCAGGATCCTTTGGAGCAGAGATATTTTGTACGATGAGAGATGGCGGCAATGATCATGAAAGCAGTTGGGAAGCTGCATATAGCTATATTAAAAAACAAAAGGGTGGGATTTTTAAAACTTCTCCGAAACAAGCTGCCGGGCAAATAGTTGAAACAGTAGTGAGGGAAAGAGAAAAGTTTTCTTATTGCGTTGAATATTTAGATCAGCTACATCCAGATAGAAAATTACAACTAGAAAAAAACAGAGCAGAAAAGAGGCGAAAAAAAGAAGAGTTACTTAATGAAAAAAAAGGTAATAAAATCTCTGATGAAGAATTCGATAGATATAGCTATTAATATAAAAATATAAACTAATAAATTAACTATATAAAATTAAATAATATTTTTTAAGTATAATTTAATACATAAAATTACTATATAATAATAATTAACTTATTTTCAAAATAAACTAATTAATGTTGACTTTTTAAAAAAATTAGTCAATATTATATGTAATTAAATAATCTGAATGCACAATAAAGATGCGGTCTTTTTAGAAGACTTATGTCCTAAATTTAAGTTCAGACAATGGCGAAAATCAATTCATAAGTTTACCGGAAAAAGTTGTATATATTGTGGCAACCCTTCCGAATCTATTGATCATATACTACCTAGAAGCCAAGGAGGATTAAGTACAACAGAAAACTGCGTCCCAGCATGCCTTTCATGCAATGGAGACAAATCAGACAATAATGCTTTGTACTGGTACAGAAGACAAAAATTTTATGATCCCAGAAGAGCAATGGCTATAAGAGCATGGTTAGAGGGAGATCTTAGGTTAGCAATAAGGTTATTACAATGGGCGAATCCTAATTACAAACAAAAAAATAATAAAAATTTCAAAGACACAGATAATGAATATAAAGCCGCATGACTACCAAATATTGCAAGCCTTGACTGAATTATTTTTATAACAGATATCTTGAGAATTTTTTGGTGATTCTGGAAATATTAAAAAAATAAACAATGATAGCAAAACCAGAAATAATTTTTGATAGAGTTTAATATCAAATCCAATTTTTGGATTAGTTAAATTATCTTGGCAATGATAAACATCATTTCTAAGGGTAATTGTATTAAATTCAGCTCGAGGCTTAATTATTGTCTTCATTTTTGTAATAATACATTTGTACTAGTTATAATGGAAAATGATTAATTTAGCAACCTCAGTTTTTAGTAATAATAAATTTATTATTTTTGGAGGAGGTTTTAGTGGAGATTATTTTGCAAAATCAATCAGAAAATTAGGATGTAAGGCTCTGACAAGCTCTCGTTCTGAAAAAAATGATCCAGATAGTTTTATATTTGATAGTGAAAATAATTCAATGCCTGATTCAGAAGTCTTTAAAGGAGTTACGCATATTTTAAGCTGCATACCACCAGACAAAAATGGTAAAGATCCTGTATTAAAAAGCTTTAAAAATACAATTAGAGATTTACCCATTAAATGGATTGGATATCTTTCAACAACTGGAGTGTATGGAAACACCAATGGAAACTGGGTATCAGAGAATGATAAGCCTAACCCTTTTCAAGAAAGAAGTCATAGACGCTTAAATTGTGAAAATGAATGGATTAATTCTAAATTGCCTGTGCAAATTTTTAGATTACCTGGTATCTATGGTCCTGGGAGATCTTCTTTAGAGGCTATAAAAAGTAAAAGGGTAAAAATCATTCATAAAAACAATCAAATATTTTCGAGAATACATGTAGCTGACATAACAAATGCAATTATTTATTTATTAAAAAATCAAAATAAATTAGATTTTCATCAAATTATTAATATTGCAGATGATAAGCCCTGTTCTCAACTAGAGGTAATTAAATATGCATACAAAATACTTGGATTGCAAATGCCCAAACCCATACTCTTTGAAGAAGCAAAAAAAGATTTATCTCCCATAGCTCAATCATTTTGGATAGAGAATAGGAAAGTTTCAAATAAATTATTATGTAATCAATTAGGATATAAACTTATTTATAAAAACTACAAGTTAGGGTTAGATAATTGTCTTGCTAATATTAAATAATCAATTAAAGAATATAATTGAAAATTTATTTAGAAAAAATATGATAAATACCTAAATGAAAAGCATAATTTAAGTTCAAAAAATCTTACTATGAATCATCAAAAATATAAAAGTAATAGAAAAATAAAAGTCGTAATCAGTGTAGGGGACGAATCCGGGATCGGACCAGAAATAATTCTAAAAGCCCTACATTCTAAAGAAATAACGAAAAATATTGATATTTTAATCGTTGGGTCGAAAATTAACTTAGAAAGTACATATAAGAAACTTAAATTCTTAGGGGTGAATAATATTGTAGATCCAAAAAATCTAAATATTTATGATATGAAAATTCCCTGCGAGGTTAACAATCAACGATTAAAAAATGGTAATGCAAGTTTTTATTATTTAAAAAAAAGCATTGAAATTGTTCAACAATTTCCTGATTCAGCACTAGTCACTGGGCCAATCTGCAAAAAATCTTGGGAGATTGCTGGTCACAATTATTCAGGGCAAACAGAAGTTTTAGCTGAATCTTGCAAATCAAATAATGTAGGAATGTTATTTACAGCAAAATCTCCATATACAGGTTGGAGGTTTAATACTTTGCTTGCAACCACACACATACCAATTTGTGAAGTTCCCAAAAAGCTTAATACCAACCTAATCTATTCAAAACTTGATTTGCTTTTAAAATTTTGTAAAAAAGATAAAAAAAATCTGGTTTTAAAAGTAGCAGGTTTAAATCCCCACGCTGGTGAAGAGGGCATGTTAGGAGATGAAGAAAAAAATTGGCTTAATAAAACAATTATTAATTGGAATGAAAAGAATAAACAAGTTAAAGTAATTGGACCAATTGCTCCTGATACCTGCTGGAGCTCATCTGCAAAAGCTTGGAGAGAAAAAGAAGCAGAGAAACATGATGGAATTCTAGCTATGTATCATGATCAAGGATTAATACCTATGAAAGTGATAGCACAAAATTATTCAGTAAATACGACTTTGGGTTTGCCATTTGTCAGAACATCTCCAGATCATGGAACCGCGTTTGATATTGCAGGAAAAGGATTTGCACAATCTAAAAGCATGGAAGAAGCTATAAAGTCAGCTATTGAATTAACATTAATCAAATCTGTTTAACACGCATAAGAACTTGTCCAAACTCTACAGGCGTCCCATTTTCAACAAGTATTTCTACTATTTCGGCATTAAATTCTGACTCAATTTCATTCATTAACTTCATTGCTTCCAAAATACAAATAGTTTGTCCAACTTTTACATTGGCCCCTAACTCCACGAACGGGTCCTCTCCAGGGGCTGCTGCTCTATAAAAGGTACCAACCATAGGTGAAGTTATTTCCACAAGGTCTGAGCGTCCAGGAGGTGGCACCTGAGCCGCTTGAGGGTTGGAACCTATTGAAATATCATTTTGACCATTTTGAACGGTGCTAATTTGCGGTTCATCAACGTTTTGAGTAATTAAACTGTTATTTGATTGATTACTACCAAACAAATTCCTTTTTATTTCAAGTTTAAAATCCTCTCCTTCTAAAGAAAATTCTTGAATATCGCTTGAAGAAATTTTTTCAATTAAGCGATTTAAATCATCATGATCTAGTTTCATAGCCATTTAGTTTTCACGTCCAAGATAACTATCGTTACGTGTATCAACTTTAATCATTTCGCCGACAGAAATAAATAAAGGAACCATAACTTGAGCACCAGTCTCTAGGATAGCTGGTTTTGTGCCACCACTAGCTGTATCTCCCTTAACACCAGGATCTGTTTCAGTAACTTTTAAGGTAATTGAGATAGGAAGTTCCACTTCTAAAACATTACTATTATGAAAAATAACAGTAACATCCATTCCTTCTTTCAGATACTTTGAACCCTTTCCTATTTGTTCAGCTGTTAGTCTTGTTTCTTCAAAACTTGTCATATCCATAAAAACATAATCTCCACCCTCCACATAAGTATGCTGCAGGTTAGACTTTTCAAGGATAGCCTGTTGTACTGATTCCCCGGCTCGAAAAGTTTTTTCAACAACATTGCCGGTCTGAACAGATTTTAATTTTGTTCGCACGAAAGCAGAACCCTTACCAGGCTTGACATGTAGAAACTCTACAACCCGCCAAACTTGTCCATCTATTTCAATGGTGGTACCTGTGCGAAAATCATTACTGGAAATCATTCCTGTATTACATCCCCAAGGATCATAAACCTGCAAGAGTGCTATGCAAAAATTCTTATCAAATCAGAACAAACAATGTTTGCTTCTAATAATTATATTTATACAAGTTTTTCTCTTAAAACCGATTCATGTTTTAGCTGATTTACCCACAGGAAACGCAGTAAAAGATCCTAATGCAATACTCAGAAACTCACTACCCATCAAGCAAGTCGAACTTCAAGAAATACAACATCAATTAGAAGACACAAGTGACCTTGTAAGAGGCGGGAGATGGCCTGCGCTAACAAAAACTGTTACAAAATGTCAATCTTTACTAAAAAAATACCAAAATAAAATTATTCAAGAATTGCCAAATGATAAGCAAATAATTGCCGAAAAAACATTTTTAGAATTAAAAAATGATTTTAATAACCTTCAAGATGAAGCAAAATTAAAAGATAAATACTCATTCATAAAAACTAGAAAAGAGGCTTTAGACAAAATAGGAGGACTAGAAGAATATTTTCTACCCAAGAAATTTCCTTATTCAATACCAAGCGAATTTGATAATTTGCCAAGATTACTTGGTCGTGCAAAGGTAAATATCAAAACTTCCAAAGGAGATATGCAAGCAATAATTGATGGTTTCAATGCACCTCTTACTGCTGGGGCATTTATTGACTTATCATCAAAAGATTTTTACAGTAATTTACCAATTAATAGAGCAGAGGAATTTTTTGTTCTCCAAACTGGAGATCCAAGCGGTGAAGAGATTGGATACATTGATCCAGAAACCAATCAGGAAAGACATGTTCCACTTGAAATAAGAGTCCCAAATGAGGATGAAACCTTTTACAATCAGACTTTTGAAGACTTAGGCTTTTATACAGAGACTCCTACATTACCATTCGCAACATTAGGAACCTTAGGTTGGTCCCATTCAAATCAAGAAGTAGATGACGGCTCATCACAGTTTTTCTTTTTTTTGTATGAAGCAGAGTTAAACCCAGCAGGGCGAAACCTAATTGATGGTAGAAATGCTGCATTTGGATATGTTGTAGACGGCTTTGAAGTGTTGGAAGAATTAACCAAAGATGACATGATTATATCCATTGAAGTTTTAACAGGTATTGAAAACCTCAAGTTAAATGCATAAAGAATCATTAAAGGATATTGGCGAAAAAGAATTAATAAAAAGGATTGGTAAATTTATGCCTAAAAATCAAATCGCAGATGACTGTGCTTTTCTTAAAACTGAGAATAATAATTTACTTATAAACACAGATGCATTAGTCGAAAATGTCCATTTCAATGAAAAAACAATCTCACCATTAGATCTTGGATGGAAAGCAGTTGTTAGCAACATATCTGACTTATTATCCAGTGGAAGCAAAAAAACTTTAGGAATTACGATAAGTTTAATATTACCGGCAAAAACAGAGTGGGACTGGATTGAAGAACTATATAAAGGGATTAATCAAGCTTTGAAAAAATATGGTGGAATAATTCTTGGGGGTGATTGCTCTTTAGGAAATGAAAAAATAATATCAATTACTGCTTTGGGGGTACAGGGAGAAATTGAATTTCGAAGAAATGCTTGCAAGCCTGGTGAAATTATTTTAAGTACTGGAATTCATGGCCTTAGCAAACTAGGTTTATTAATAAGAAGTGAAAATAAATTTGATAACTATACTCCCCTTTCAGAAAGATTAATAAATAAATCTATAGAACATTTTTGCAGACCAAAACTGAAAACTAATTTCTTGCAAAGACTTTTAAAAACTCGTCCAAATCAGAAAATCAAAAGAATTGGTTGCACTGATAGTAGTGATGGATTATTTCAAGCAGTACAAGATCTATCATTAGCTAGTAATTGTAAAGCAATTATTAATTACGCAAATATTCCTAAAGACAAAGACTGGCCAGATGGAAATAAATGGGATGAATATTATTTTTTTGGAGGGGAAGATTACAAATTAGTCTTTTCTTTACCAAAAAAATGGGCTAACAATTTTTTGGCATTAGATAAAAATATTAGAAAAATTGGTTATTTCGTGTCAGGAACAGCTTCAGTTGAAATTGAAAATCATAAAAATAATAAAATTTTAAATTCTCAAAGTTTCAAACACTTTTAATCACTCCCAATTTTGTGCAACAATCTCAGCTAGATCAACCACTCTTTGACTATAGCCCCACTCATTATCATACCAAGCAAGAACTTTAACAAGATTATCTCCAATACACATTGTTAAATCACTATCAACGATTGAAGATTCATTAGTTCCTGCATAATCACTAGATACTAGAGGTTCATCTCCGTACTTAATAATTCCTTTCATTGCACCTTGAGAAGCTTCTTTTAGAGCATTATTAACCTCTTCACTTGTAACAGACTTTGAAGATTCAAAAACAAAGTCAACTGCTGAAACGTTTGGGGTAGGGACTCTCATTGCTATACCCGTTAACTTTCCTTTCATTTCTGGATATACCAACGCAACTGCTTTAGCAGCACCTGTTGAAGTTGGTACTATATTTGTTGCTGCAGCTCTAGCTCTTCTTAAATCTCTATGACTATTATCTAAAATCCTTTGGTCACCTGTGTAACTATGTATTGTAGTCATAAGACCTTTATTAATACCAAAAGTTTGATCTAAAACTTTTACTACTGGTGCCAAACAATTTGTTGTACAACTTGCGTTACTTAAAATATCGAAATCTTTATGTTTATATTTATCTGCATTAACTCCAACAACATATGTTCCAACGCCTGCCCCTTTTCCAGGTGCAGTAAGAATAACTTTTTTTGCTCCGACTTCCAAATGCTTACTTGCACCAACATCTGTATTAAAAACTCCAGTTGATTCAATTACCAAGTCAACACCCCAATCTTTCCAGGGTAAGTTAAGTGGGTTTCTATCAGAAAAACACTTTATTGTTTTATTGTTGATAACAAAAGTGTCATCAGTGTATTTGATATCAACACCATCTAATTGACCAAGTACTGAATCATATTTAAGAAGGTGTGCATTAGTCTTAGGATCTGAAGTAACATTGATGCCCACAACTTCAATATTGGTGTAAGCACCTCTACTTAACCAACAACGCATGAAGTTTCGACCAATTCTGCCAAACCCATTAATAGCAACACGCAATGTCATAACTGAAAAATTTTCTAAATGATTAACCTAAGTTGCTGATCATACAGAATTTTGTGCAATAACGTAAGTATTTTTTGATTTATTAAGCAAATAAGTCCTTTTTTGTATTAATTCAGAGAAAAAAATTAAAAAAAATTTTTAAAATTACCAATAGTATTTCATAGAAGTTATGTTTATTTAAGTAGTAGATAAAAATTGAATACAGAATTATTAATTAAAAGTCATTTTCATTTCATAGGGGTTGGAGGCATTGGAATGTCAGGCATTGCAATGGCTTTACTAAAAAGAGGTTACTCAGTCTCAGGTTCAGATTTAATTGAAAATAATGAAACAAATGCATTAAAACAATCGGGTGCACTTATATTTGATTCTCAAATTAAACAAAATATAGATTTTCTAACCTCAAAATTTACCAACAAAAACATAATTTTTGTTGTAAGCTCCGCAATTAAGTCTGAAAATGAAGAATTAAGTTATTGCAAAAAGAATAATTTATCGATTAAACATCGTTCAGAAATTCTTTCATTTTTGATGCAATTTTATACTTCATTAGCGATAGCGGGTAGTCATGGAAAAACATCAACAAGCACATTTCTTTCAACTTTGTTAGAACTCTGTACGCAAAATTCTTCTTCCATTACAGGAGGAATTATTCCAATCTATAGATCAAATGCTCACGTAAGCAATACGAAATTTTTGGTAACAGAGGTGGATGAATCTGATGGGACATTAAACAACTATAGTTCAGATATAGGAATTATTAATAATATTGACTTTGATCATTGCGATCATTTTTCTGACGTTGAAGAGGTCATATCCTCATTTAAAGAGTTCGCATACAATTCAAAAAAATTGTTAATTAATTATGATTGCACAATAATTAAAGAGAACTTTAAATCAGATTATAATTGGTCTAATAAAGAAGTAGAAAAAGTATCATACGCAATAATACCCTCTATTATCAATAAAGACTGCACAATTGGAGAATATTATGAAGATGGAAAATTTATTGATAGATTAATTATTCCAGTTCCAGGATTACATAATTTATCTAACATAACTGCTTCAATTGCAGCCTCTAGGATGATTGGGGTTGAGTTCCATGAAATAAAGAAAAACATTAAATACTTAAAATTACCTAAGAAAAGATTTGAATTTCGAGGTGAACTGAATAAAAGATTTATATATGATGATTATGCTCACCATCCAAATGAAATTAAAGCCACTATTGACTTAGCGAGATTATTTCTAAAACAAAAAAATGAAAATACTGATGAAGAAGGTCGTAGATTAGTTGTCGTATTTCAGCCACATAGATATTCAAGAGTAAAGCAATTTATTAATGAATTCTCTGAAGAACTCTCAAATGCTGATGTTATTTATATTACAAATATTTATAGTGCTGGTGAAGAAAACAATTATGAGATTAATTCAGAGATCATTACTGATACTATTTATAAAAAGAACAAAAATGTTAAGTACTTAAAAGATAATTATGCAATTAAAGATAACTTCTTGAATTTAACAAAAGAAAACGACTTAATAGTAAACATGGGCGCTGGAGATTGTCATAATTTATGGTCAATCTTAAATAAGAAAAAAAGATAAGATATGTAAGTTGCTTATGAAAAGAATTACTTATGCAGAGAAAATAAAACTATCAAATTATACAACTATCAAAGTTGGAGGTTCGGCAGAATACTTTGCTGAACCTAATAATATTTTTGAATTCATTGATTTAATAAAATGGGCCAATTTTAATAAAAATGAATGTCGAATAATAGGAGCTGGATCAAACCTATTAATCAATAACATTTTTTTAAAGGGATTAACAATATGTACAAAAAAGATGAAGTCAATCAAAATAGACCCTGTCTTAGGTAATGTGGAAGTTGATTCTGGTGTAATGCTTCCAACTCTTTCAAATTTGCTGGCAAAAAATGGATTGGAAGGTGGTGAATGGACAATTGGTATTCCCGGCACTATAGGTGGAGCTATTTGCATGAATGCAGGATCAGGGAACTTATCCCTAGAAAAAAACCTCATATCAGTAAGAGTGATTGATAGCAGAACTCTCGATATTTATGAAATACCAAAAAAAGAGATAAATTTTAGATATCGATTCAGTCCTTTTCAGGAAAATAATCTTGTCATAATAAGCTCGAAACTAAAATTTAAGACCAATGGTAATGTTGATGAATTATTAAAAACGACAAAAAATATTCTTAAGAAGAAAACCTCCACTCAACCATATCATTTGCCAAGCTTTGGGAGTGTTTTTATTAATCCAAAAAATAATTATGCAGGTAAATTAATAGAAGAAATAGGGTTAAAAGGTTTTAAAATTGGTGGTGCTCAAATATCGTCAATGCACGCAAATTTTATAGTTAATCATTCTTCTGCGAAATCAAATGAAATTTTAGAGTTGATAACTGTAATCCAACAAAAAGTACTACAAAAAAAAGGTATTTTTCTTCAACCTGAAGTAAGAATGATAGGTTTTGACTATCCTTAATAGAGAAACTTTTTATCAAATGGCAGGTTTTGGACTTCCAAACTTTGGACAACTAACAGAAGCTTTCAAAAAAGCTAAACAAATACAACAAGATGCTCAAAAATTACAGGATGAGCTTGAAAATATGGAGATTGAAGGAAAGAGTGAAGATGAAATGGTAAAAGTATGGATTAGCGGTAACCAAGTTCCTCTTAAAGTTGAAGTCAACGAAAATATTGTAAATTGCGAAAAAAGCAAAATAGAAGAAAACATTTTACAAGCTTTTCAAAAAGCTCATGAAACTTCGACTTCTACAATGAAAGAGCGTATGAATGAATTAACTGGCGGATTAAATCTCAATCTTCCTGGATTAGACAATTCTGACTCTTAAGAGAGTCAACCATTTCCTTGTAAAAGTGGTATCTTTCAAAATTTTTATCTAATTTACAACCCTTATCATTTATATGTAGACAATCGCGAAATTTGCATTTTATTCCTTCAATGGCTATTTGCTTATAAATTTCAGGAAACAAATTTGGCAATAAATTAATATCTATTTCAGGCATTCTCATATTAAACCCAGGAGAATCAACAATAAAACTGTCTTTTGATAAAGAAAATAACTCTACATTTCTTGTTGTATTTTTTCCTCTTTTTATTTTACTTGATACTGGAGCAGTTATATTTTTAAGACCAGGAATTATTCTGTTGAGTAAAGTGGTTTTACCCACGCCAGATGGACCAACAAATATTGAACAGTTTTTTGTATATAATTTGTCCAATAAATTAGCAAAATTTTGATCATTATTCAAATTTAAAGTGTTAACCTGATATCCCCAGGTTTTAAATTTATCTATTAAAAAAATTCTTTTTTTTTCTGTTATAAGATCACATTTAGTGAGTACTAATGAAACTTCTACACCCAAATATTCAGCAGATATTAAAAACCTACTAACTTGAGAAAGATTTAGCCTTGGCTCTTCAACTGAAAAAGTAACATATATATTAGAAATATTTGCAACAGAGGGTCTTTCTAAAAGATTATCTCTTTCAACCACACTTTCTATTATTGCTCGTTTATTTTCAAAATCTATTTGATTAATAATTACCTTATCTCCAACAAAAATCAGTTGGTTTTTAAAATTTACAGATTTTCTGATTGTACATAAAAATTTATTATTTGACTCTAAATTTAGATTTTCAATTAATTCAACCATATAAAACTCGTTAAATTTCTTTGTTACTAGAGCTTTAAAGTTCTTTATCATTTTCATAAAAAATTTTAATTTTTATTGTCCTCTCATCTTCGTAAATCGTTTCAAAACAATATTGCATTTCAAATAAATTATTCTTAACCATTATTTCTGGTTCTCCTTTATCTAGATGAACTATCAAAATTTGATCAGAGGGTAATTTCTCTAAAGCTAATTTACATTTAACTACATTCAAAGGGCACGGCACTGATTTTAAATCCAAGACTTTGGCGAATTGATTCAAAACTCTTTACCAAAAAATTTACTGAATAGACCACTATTTGTTCTAATATTTTGATCAGAATACTGAGATGCTAAGTTTTCCAAAAGATTTCTTTCATTATCTGTAATACGTGTTGGCAACTTAACTTTGACCAACACCTGATGATTACCTCTTGCAACTGGGTTGCCAAGCCTGGGCACACCTTTATTTTCTAAAGATAATTTACTATTAGGCTGCGTTCCACTAGGAATTTTTAAATTAACTTTTCCGTCAACAGTAATAATCTCTACATTATCCCCCAAAATAGCTTGAAGATAACTTACCGAAATTTCAGAATAAATATTAACTCCATCTCTTTTTAGATTAGGATCATTTTTGACTTTAATAAAGACATAAAGATCTCCCGCAGGACCACCCTTTAGACCTACATTACCTTCTCCAGAAACTCTAAGTTTTGTTCCAGTATCTACTCCTGCAGGTATATTAATACGCAACTTTTTCCTAACCTGTTTAACACCATTACCGCCACAACTTGTACACGGATCTGAAATTATTTGGCCAGTCCCATTACAACTTGGGCATTCTGCAACTTGGGTAAAATTACCAAAAGGTGTTCTTGTAGCTCTTCTAACTTGTCCATTCCCTCCACAGGTTGTACAAGTCGTTGGACCTGTTCCTTTTTTCGCTCCGGTTCCTCTACATACTTCACAAGTTTCTAAATGGGGTATTTTAATTTCTCTTTGTTGTCCAAAAATAGCATCTTTAAAGTCAATGTTTAAGTCATATCTCAAGTCATCCCCTTGCTGAGGACCTCTCCTAGGTGATCTACCTCCTTGCGGGGATTGTCCACCAAAACCATTAAAAAAAGTTTCAAACAAATCTGCAAATCCACCCATATCTCCCATATCTGGCATGCCCGCTGCCCCTCCCAACCCGGCCTCACCAAACTGATCATATCTAGCTCGAGTTTCAGGATCGGCTAAAGCTTCATAAGCTTTACCTATCTCTTTAAATTTCTCTTCTGCTCCAGGTTCTTTGTTTACGTCAGGATGATATTGCCTGGCTAACTTTCTATAAGCCCTTTTTAAAGTATCAGAATCAGCATCTCGTGAAACACCAAGTATTTGATAGAAGTCAGCCATTAGATAATTCTCAACTTTTCATTTTAATGATTTAATTTTCCTCAGAGACATTAGTCTCCGAATCAATTGTTTCTTCAACTTTATCCTGTTCTTGCTGTTCTTGTGACTTTTCTTGTCCCGGTCCCATCGAAACTTTTACTAATGCATGCCTTAGAACCTTACCCTCAAGATGATAACCTCGTTGTAATTCTTCAATAATAATATCTTCTTTATACTCCTGACTTGGTTCTCTTAAGACAGCCTCATGCAGATTGGGGTCGAATTGTTGACCTACTACTCTCATTGGAGCAACTCCTTGTTGTTTCAAAACATCTACTAACTGTTTATATAAACCTTGATAATTTCTATGTAAAGTTTGAGCTTCTTCACTTTCAGGTTTTAATTGCTGCCTAGCTCTTTCAAAATTATCAACAATAGGCAAAACTGCTGTAAGGGATTTTGATATAAGTTGTATTTTTAAATCATCTTGATCACGAGATTGCCTTTTTCGAAAGTTATCGAAATCAGCAGCAATTCTTACATATTGACTTTTTAAAGTCTCATGCTCTTTTTCTAATTGTTCTAACCTTGCATCATTATTAGAAACAGTATTTTTTAAATCATCAGCATTAATATTGTCGTTTTCATCATCAGGTGTTTCCAAATTTTCATTGATTTGATCTTCAGTAACAGATGAATTACCTGAATTACTATCATTATCAGAAACCTTTACATCTCTATTTTCAACATTGTCTGTTTGATTTTCTTCCATCACATTAAAAATTTATTAAAACCATTTTGATTGAAAGAGAGACACAATACAAGTTGCGGAAGGCCGCACTAGTTAAATTAGTCAGGAACAAATCTTAAAGCAAGTCCATTATTACAATATCGTTTGCCAGTAGGTAAAGGACCATCATTAAAAACGTGGCCCTGATGTCCACCACATCTTGAACAATGATATTCTGTTCTTGGCACAATTAATTTAAAATCGACTTTAGTGCCTACTGAACCTTTTAATGAATCCCAAAAACTTGGCCATCCAGTACCGCTATCAAATTTTGTATCAGATGAAAAGAGAGGTAAATCACATCCTGCACAATGAAATACCCCTTTTCTCTTCTCTTCATTGAGGGAGCTACTAAAAGCTCTTTCTGTGCCTTCTTCTCGTAAAATATAGTAAGTCTCTGGAGTAAGTCTTTCTTTCCATGCCTCTTTTGGTAAATTCCAATCCTCCTGAGAAGCAGAGGATGAAGCAAGTACTTTGTTTGGTTTAAAGATAAATTTTAATAGTGGCATAATAAGAATTAAAATAAAAGATCTTCTTGATAAAAATTTATTCATATCAACAATTATCTTAAATAGAATTTATGGAAAGCTCTAGAGACAATTGTATAAAAAATAAACACAAAATAAGTGTTGCTCCAATGATGGATTGCACCGACAAACATTTTAGAATGTTGATGCGAAAAATCTCTTCAAAAGCTCTTCTTTACACTGAAATGATAGTCGCCCAAAGTTTGATTTATACAAAAAAAAGAAAAGAATTTTTAAGCTTTAATAAAGAAGAACACCCTTTATCAATACAATTCGGAGGAGATGATCCAAATTTACTTAAAGAAGCAGCCAAAATAGCAGAGGATTGGGGATATGATGAAATTAATTTTAATGTTGGCTGTCCTAGTCCTAGAGTCTGTTCTGGCAAATTTGGTGCTTTACTTATGAAAGACCCTACTAAGGTCGCAAAGTGCATAGATTCTTTGAAAAGTAACTGTAGTTTACCCATAACAATTAAACATAGAATAGGTGTTGATGATTATGACGATTTTAAAAAATTAGATATTTTTGTCAAAGAAGTTGCCAATGCTGGAGCTGACAGATTTATAGTCCATGCAAGAAAAGCAATTTTAAAAGGTCTCAATCCAAAACAAAACAGGACTATACCTCCACTTAGATATGATGTTGTAGAAAAATTAAAAAAAACTAATCCAAAACTAATTATAGAAATAAATGGAGGTTTCTCCAGTTTAGATCAATGCGTAGAAGCACTAAATACATTCGATGGAGTAATGATTGGAAGATCAGCATACAAACATCCTTTATTATGGTCAGGCATTGATCAAAGAATTTATGGGTACAACAATCAAATCAAAAAAGCCTCAAATATAATTATTTCTTTAATACCTTATATTGAAGAGCATCTTAAAAATGGTGGTAAAACATGGGACATATGTAAACATCTAATAAATTTGGTAGAGGGTATTCCCAGAGCAAAAATTTGGAGGAATCAAATTTGCATCAAATCTATTAAAAAAGAATTAAGTATTGATCACTTAATGGAACTTACTTTAGAGCTAAAAAATAGGGGTTATTAATTACTTTCCTGATTAAGGTCAGGATTACTAGAAACTCCTCTTTTCCTTCTACTTCTACCACTCTCATAATCTGAGGATTCAGATGAATTTCCAAAACTTCTGTCTTCCCAACCCTCAGCTCCAGAAGGTTTATTCTCATTACTTGCATTAGAGTAGCCACCACCATAGCCACCACTATTGCCACCACCATAGCCACCACTATTGCCACCACCATAGCCACCACTATTGCTACCACCATAGCCGCCACTATTGCCACCACCATAGCCACCACTATTGCCGCCGCCATAGCCGCCACCATAGCCGCCGCCGCGACCACCACTGTTTCCGCCTCTTCTTGAGCCACCACCTCTGGGCTCAGCCTTATTTATTCTTAAAGGTCTACCCATAAGTTCAGCACCTTGCAAACCTTCTATGGCTGTTGCTTCTATGGATTCATCTGACATTTCGACAAAGGCAAATCCTCTTTTCCGCCCTGTATCCCTCTCAAGAGGAAGAGAACAATTCATTACTTCACCAAAAGGGGCAAATAACTGTAAAACATCTTCTCGCTCTGCGCGGAAAGGCAAATTACCAACAAAAATACTCACTTGAAACTCAACTTTGAAATAATAACTATGAAAACTACAATTAGTGCAGCCTATTAAGATTACAATACCATTCTACTTTAAGACGACCCATGTTGTAGAAAATTAATTAGAGTTTTAGGCTAATAATTGTTTTTTCCATGAATTCAATTCTATTTTTACTTGATCAAAGCCAGTTCCACCTATGCTATTTCTTGACTTTACAACATTTACAGGATTGATATTCTCAAATATATCTTGTTGAAATTGTATATGAAATTTTTGAAACTCCTCTAAGGTTAGATCTTTAAATAGTATTTTTTTTGTTAGACAATATTTAACTATTTGTCCAACTATTTGATAAGCCTTTCTGAAAGGCACGTTCTTCTCAACCAAATAATCTGCGACATCTGTTGCATTTGAAAAATCTTTTTCCACGGCTTCGGTTAGATTGTCAACGTTAAACTCTATTCCTTCATCAATGAGTATAGTCATGGCTTTTAAACAGTTGGAAATAGTGGTAACTGTATCAAAAATAGGCTCTTTATCTTCTTGGAAATCTTTATTATAAGAAAGAGGTACCCCTTTAATTATTGTTAACAAAGCCTGAAGGTGACCATAAACTCGTCCGGTTTTTCCCCTTATTAATTCAGGTATATCAGGATTTTTTTTCTGAGGCATCAAGCTACTTCCAGTAGCGCATCTATCAGTTAATTTCGCGTAAGAAAATTCATCAGTTACCCAAAGAATTATCTCTTCTGATATTCTGCTCAAATGGGACATTATTAAAGCAGAAGCCGAAACAAATTCAATACAAAAATCTCTATCACTTACTGCATCTATGCTGTTTTTGTAAATACTATCAAAACCCAATTCATCTGCAGTAAAGTACCTATCAATTTTAATTTTTGTACCTGCTAATGCTGCTGCTCCAAGAGGACAAACGTTAACTCTAGCTCTAACTTCTTGGAGTCTTTGACGATCTCTCTGAAACATTTCAACATATGCCAAAAGGTGATGAGCTAAAGATAATGGTTGAGCTCTTTGCATATGAGTATACCCAGGAATCAAGGTATATAAATTTGCATCTGCATGCACTAATAAAGACTTTTGTAAGTTAACTATTAAGACGTCAATTTTATCAATCTTTTTTCTAAGCCATAACCTTATATCAGTTCCAACCTGATCATTTCTGCTTCTTCCAGTATGCAATTTTTTACCAGTTTCACCAATTAAATTAATCAGTTTTTCCTCAATACAATAATGAATATCTTCTGATGGAGGCTGAGGGGAAAATGTACCTTTAAGAAATTGATCTTTAATAATTTCTAGACCTTCAATAATCTTGATAGAGTCCTCAGAAGATAATACTTTTGACTTGCCAAGCATTTTTGCATGAGCAATAGAACACTGTATGTCCTCTAAAATTAGCTTCTTATCAAAATTAATAGAGGCATTGAATTCCTCAATAAAAGGATTAAGGCTTGTATCAAATCTATCACTCCAAACTTTAGACATCTTTTATGAAAACTTACTCCACCCTAAAGATAACTATAGATGCATCATCTTCAAGTTGCCTATTTTTACCAGTGAAATCATCTAAGGTTTTGAAAATTTTATTTAAAATTATTTTTGAATCTAGTGACTGCTTGCATAAATCTACAAAACAGCTAACTAGTCTTTCCTCATCGAATCGTTCCCCTCGTGCGTTAGAGGTGTCAGTTACTCCATCGGTATAGTAAATGATAACATCATTTTTCTTTAACTGAATTTGACAACATTGATACTCAGCCTCTTTTTGCAAACCAAGAACTAGTCCCTCAGTATCGAGCTTTATTATTTTTTGTTCAGAATTTTTCCATAACAAAGGGGGATTATGAGCTGCATTAGCGTACCTTAGTCTTTTTGTTCTAGGATCATAATCTGAGTAAAACAGAGTTACAAATCTATGCGATTGATCTAAATCATAAATAGCTAATTGATTTAAATCATGTAAAATCCTATCTGGAGGCAGGCCTGTTAAAACTTCTGCACGCAACATTCCACGTAGCATTGTCATTAAAAGTCCAGCAGGTATACCTTTGCCCATTACATCACCAATTACTAATGCCCATCGGGCCTTCTCTCTTTTTTTTTCAGAAATATTTGTTTTGAGAGACATAAAATCATAATAATCCCCCCCTAATTGAAGAGCTGGCCTACAATGAGCAGCCAAATCTACACCGGAAATAATTGGACAATAATCAGGAAGTAATTGGGATTGAATTTCGGCTCCAGTATTAATTTCTCTATCTACATTTTCATGCTTTTTTTTTGTCTTAAGTAATGAATAATTTTCCAAGCCTGCAGCTAAAGAATTAACAATAAAATTTAAAATATGCTCGTTTCTAGAATTGTTATTTGAAGAACTTTGATTAAAAGTATAGAAAAACCCTCTACATTTACCCCTTGATAATATTTTATAAGATTTGATTTCACATTCCTCAAACTCTTTACTAAGTTCACTGTCAAAGTATGAAATTTCCTTAATTTTGAAATTCTTTGTAAAATCTAAATTATCAAAATAACATTTAATCTCATTATCAATATTTGAATCTTTAATATTTCCAGAGAACTTAATGTTTTCGGTCCATATTTCGCCTTTTTCGTTTAATGGAATAATAAGTGTTGATTGATTATCAAAAATATGTTTAGAAATTAGAGCACTATAGTCTAAAAATTTGTTTATATTTGAAAATGATTTTAGATAATAAGATAAAGAAGATAAAATTTCTAATAGTTGATCACTTCGATCGGTAGTTAATGTATATTTATTATCAAAAAATTTTTGAATAGATTTATTCGACAATAATTTTTCTTGTTGATTATTTAGCAAGACAAAATGTATCTATAGATATGTTTTAACATTAAATTATGGATTTTTTTAAAAATTAATTAAATTTTTATTTATCAGCAAGCAAAGCTTCTACAAATTCAAAACTATTAAAAGGTCTTAAGTCCTTAATTCCCTCTCCTGCCCCTATAAACCTTATTGGCAAACAAACTTCTTTTGCAACTGCTAAAGATACTCCTCCTCTAGAAGTGCCATCTAATTTTGTAATAATCGCACCACTTAAATTCGCTGATTTTGCAAAACTTTTTGCTTGCTTTAATCCGTTTTGGCCCTGACTTGCATCTAAAACTAATAATGATTCAATAATTGCTTCAGGAGCTTTTTTGTCAATAATTTTTTTAATTTTAGACAATTCATCCATTAAATTATTTTTAGTCTGAAGCCTACCGGCAGTATCAACGAGTAGTAAATCACTTTTTCTTTTGTTTGCAGCATTAATTGCATCAAAGACAACTGCTGCCGGATCAGCATTTTTTGATTGATTAGAAATTACATCTACATTACTTCTTTCGCCCCATACCTTGATCTGTTCTACTGCAGCGGCTCTAAATGTATCGGCAGCCGCTATTAAAGTTTTATAATCACTTTTTGCAGAGAGATAAGCTAACTTACCTAGTGTAGTAGTTTTGCCGACTCCATTAACACCTACTATCAACCAAACATTTAATTTACCTTTTTGAGGCGTAAGAATATTTTTCCCTGAATTCTTAATTGGTTCATCAATAATTGCCCTTAACTCTTCTTTTAAAAATTTAATTCCT
The DNA here is from genome assembly GCA_003212175.1 of Prochlorococcus sp. AG-449-P16. Taxonomy (GTDB): domain Bacteria; phylum Cyanobacteriota; class Cyanobacteriia; order PCC-6307; family Cyanobiaceae; genus Prochlorococcus_A. Next base: position 54,399 of record QCQN01000004.1, on the reverse strand, counting down.
TCTTCTCCATCTACAACTTCTTCATTTAATTTTTTTCTAAGAGAATTAATTACTTTATCTGTTGAATCAATCCCTACATCAGCTCTTATTAATAGTGTTTCTAAATCATCTAAAGATTCTGGTGTAAGTGGATCATCTCCTAATTTATCTAATAATTCTGAAACAAATCCTTTTCTAGTTTGTTCTAATCCCCTTTTTAATTTACTTAACCAATCTATTTCATCTATTGATATTTGGTTAGGTTTTTTACCTTGAGCTGCTAATACCATTGCAGACCAAGTAAATTCTTCATCAAATTCCCCTAATTCTGCTTCAGGTTCAATTTTAGTTTCTGAAACACTTTGATTTAAAATTCGCGCCTGCTCTTCTTGCTTTTTTAATTCCTGTTCTTCTTGCTTTTTTAATTCCTGTTCTTCTTGCTTTTTTAATTCCTGTTCTTCTTGCTTTTTTAATTCCTGTTCTTCTTGCTTTTTTAATTCCTGTTCTTCTTGCTTTTTTAATTCCTGCTTTTGTTTTAACAATGCAAAAGCTTGCGCAGCCCATTCGCGTGAACTATCAGATTCATTATTTGTCATAGATATCTTTAAAAACCTATTGTATTAAATTATAAAAAATTATTGATTTATATCAAATTATTATTTTACTTTTACTTTTTGCAATCTCCTTAAAACTCCATTAATCATTTTTCTACCATGAGTATCACTATATTTATTAGCTAAAGTTACAGCTTCATCGCATGCAACTGGGATGGGCGTATTTAAAATTTTTATATCTGCATAAGCTAATCGTAAAATATCCCTATCAACTCTTGGTAATCTTTTTAATCTCCATCCGTCCATTACTTCATCAATTTCATTATCAATTTTTTCAATATTATTTATTACAGTTAAAATTCTATTATTAACATTTTTTCGTATATCACTTTGACTACTTGAAAAAATTAATCTAGGAAAATCTAAAGTTATAGATAGTGAATTCATTACAGATTCAATTCTAGTTAAAGCTTTTTTCATCTCATTTCTAACTTCATCGATAGATGAATTAACACCCCCCTTTAACTCACTTTCTAAAATGCTTTGTGATGCGTTTTCTAAATCTAATTCACAATTATCTAATTCATCTCTCAAATGGGTAATAAGCAGTTCTAATGCAGCTTCAAAAAGAACATCTATTTTCTTTTGATTGAAACTACTTTGTTCTTTGTCGCTAATAAGACCTAATACAATTAACGATAATTCTCTAGATAGTGATTTCTTATTTTGCATCAATTAGGAAGAAGTATTAGTAGAAGCCCTTAATTGAGAAAATAATTTTGCAAATGTAGGATTAGTAGAATTTTCTTTTTGATCTGGATTAACAATCCCAACGGAAATTATTGTTTTAAAAGCATCTTCAACTGATATATTGAGATCTTTAACAGAAGATTCAGGAACTAAAGTGTACCAACCTGTGGTTGGATTTGGTGCAGTTGGAATAAAAACGCTTAATAATTTCTCATCTAAGTCAGGTCTTAATGATGGCCCAACATCACCAGTAACGAATCCAACACTAAATAATCCCTCGCGAGGATACTCTACTAAGACGACTCTTCTGAATCTATTTGACTTATTACTCAAAAAAGTTTCAAGTAACTGTTTCAGTGTTTTGTATACTGCTCCTGCTACAGGTATTTTAGTTAATGTACCTTCCCCAAATTCCAATAACCAACGACCCACAAAATTGCGGGCCATTAAACCTATTAATAAAATTGCTAGTAATGGGACAGTTAAACCCAAAGTTAAGTTAATTAAATCTTGTAATAAAGGATTTAAAGTTATAAATGGATTTAATTGTTTTGGGATAGATGTAACTAGTGTGAGCACAAATTTACTCACAATTGATGACAACCAGATAGTAGTAGCCAATGGGATAACTACTAATAACCCTGCTATAAGATCATTTTTTAAATCTTGTTGGAGCCTAGTTCCTAGGTTCGAATCTTGATTTTGAGTAGATTCAACCAAATTAAAAATCCTAAGTTTATTTTATTTTACTAATAATTTAACTAGTTTTATTTAATAGGGATATATTTTCTTTTAATAAATTTAAATTATTTATTAGTTTTTTGACTCTTAATACCTTTTTAAAAAAAATAAATCATAATAAAACAATGGGAAATACAATTCAAAATAAAAAAGAATTAAGTAGCAGACTAAAAGAAAGGGCTATATTAGAGGGCTTTGTTGTCTCTGGAATAGCAAGTATCCCAGGAAGTTCCCGCTTGAAATTAAGAACCAAGGCACTGGAAAGATGGTTAGAAAATCACTATCATAGTGAAATGAAATGGATGGAAGCAGAAAGAAGAAAAAACGTAGGACTATTATTGGAGGGGGCAAAAAGTGTTTTAACTGTTGGCTACAATTATCTGAGCGAAGAACACGACACAAATACAAATTTTAAAGTTGGAAAGTTCGGCCAAGGAAAAGATTATCATAAACTTATTTATAAAAAATTAAAAAATGTAGGTAAATGGATTGATAGTGAAATTGAAGATTGTACATGGAAAATATGTGTAGACACTTCTCCTCTATTAGAAAAAGCATGGGCAGAAGAAGCAGGAATAGGGTGGATAGGTAAAAATAGTAATCTAATTAATAAAAAATTTGGATCATGGCTAACTTTAGGTTTTATGATTCTCACAAAAGAATTGACCTCCGATAATCAATCAAGATCTCTATGTGGAAAATGCGAAAAATGTATTGAAAAATGTCCAACAAATGCAATTACTGAGCCATTTGTTATTAATTCAAACTTATGTATCGCCTACCATACTATAGAAAACAGACAAAAAACTTTTCCAGAAAGCATAGAGACAAATTTGAATGGATGGATTGCAGGTTGTGATATATGTCAGGATGTCTGTCCGTGGAATAAATCAGTTCCATTCAATAAAAGTGTTGAAGCAAAGCCAAAAGACTGGATAAAAAGTCTCAATGATGAATCGCTAAATTGGGAAGATAAACAATGGGAATTAAATCTAAAGGGAAGTACTTTAAAAAGGATAAAGCCTTGGATGTGGAGAAGAAATATAAGAGCAATTTTGCAAAACTAGTACCTATGAAACAATTCATAATCAAATTTCTATTTTTTTCGATAATTATTCTTCCTCAATTCCAAACGCGAAGCGTAGAAGCTGTAATTCCTTATTATTACAAACCACAGTTAAAAAATTTAAAAGATGATGCCCTATCTATTGGAAAAACAGCTTATCAACTTTTATACTTTGGACAAGTGAAAGACAGTCTAAATTTGGCAAAACTAGGGGTTAAAATTAATAAATCAAATGAAACCTTATGGACTATACTTGCTGAAGCGCAAATTGCTAACAAACTCTATCAAGATGCACTTGTTTCACTAGAAAAAGCCCATAAAATAAACCCTATGATGGGTCAAATATATTTTGCTAAAAGTACTATATACCTTCAAGAAAAAAAAATAAAAAAAGCAAAAGTCTCTCTTAAATCCGGAATCAACCTTATCCCATCAAACTATAAAGCAATTTTTCAATTAGGTAATATATATCTTATGGAAAAAAGCTATGAGAAAGCAATAAAAGAGTTTGATAACGCTCTAAAAATTAAATCAAACTTTTGGGAAGCAATCAATAATAAAGGCTTAGCATTTTTTGAATTAGATGATTTGAGTCTTTCTATTAAAAATTTCAAAGAAGCCATTGAGTTAGAGGAGAATGCAGAATCTTTACTCGCACTTGCTTCATGTCTAAAAACAAAAAATATTGATGAAGCTATTTTATTAGCTCAAAAAGCTTTAAAAATAAATCCGAAATATGTTGATTTTGACTATAGAAAAGAACATCTATGGGGAGATAAAATACAAAAATCTACAGAATTACTTTTTCAAAATAATATGCTTAAACAAGAAATAATTACGGCAAAAAGTAAAATTTAAAAATTTCCAAAATATTCAAACTGGTAAATATTTAATTACCTATTAATCTTAACTTAGTTTACCAAAGCATTTTGTAAGATTTCTATTTTAATGACAAAGGAAAAATTTACTTCAATATCTCTTCAAGAAGAAATGCAGCGTTCTTATCTTGAATACGCAATGAGTGTTATTGTGGGACGCGCTTTGCCTGATGCTAGAGATGGCCTTAAACCTGTACAGAGAAGAATTCTTTTTGCTATGCATGAATTAGGCCTTACTCCTGATCGTCCTTTTAGGAAATGTGCAAGAGTTGTTGGAGACGTTTTAGGAAAATATCACCCACATGGAGACCAAGCTGTTTATGACGCTTTAGTGAGATTAGTGCAAAATTTTTCAACAAAATACCCAACTCTTGATGGCCATGGAAATTTTGGTTCGATTGATAACGACCCTCCAGCTGCAATGCGTTATACAGAGACACGTCTTGCTCCAATAGCTCATGAAGCTTTTTTAGGAGAAATAGGTTCAGAAACTGTAAGTTATTCTAATAATTTTGATGGTTCTCAACAGGAACCAGATATATTGCCCGCCCAACTACCTTTTTTACTTTTAAATGGATCATCAGGAATCGCAGTAGGCATGGCAACTAACATTCCACCTCACAATTTAGGTGAAGTCATAGAAGCTTTAATTGTTTTGATTAAAGATAAAGAAATAAGTGACAAAAAATTATCAAGTTATATCCTTGGCCCTGATTTCCCTACTGGTGGAGAATTGATCAATAGCGAGGGAATAAAAGATCTTTACCTTACAGGTAAAGGATCAATAACAATGAGGGGAGTAATAAAAAAAGAAGAAGTGTCTTTGGGTAAAGGTAAGCATAAAAGAAAAGCTTTAATAATTTCAGAACTTCCTTACCAAATTAATAAAGCGGCTTGGATAGAAAGACTCGCTGAGTTGGTGAATCTAGGCAAAATAAACGGAATATCCGACATAAGAGATGAAAGTGATAGAGATGGCATGAGAATTCTAATTGAGTTAAAAAAAGACTCTAATCCTGAAATTATAATTTCAGATTTATTCAAAAAAACATCACTTCAAACTAATTTCGGAGCAATCTTTTTAGCTTTAATTGATGGAAAACCGGTACAACTTAATTTAAAAAAATACCTTAATTATTTTTTAAAGTTTAGAGAGGAAACTGTTAGAAGGAGGACAAAATATTTTTTAAAAGTAACTTCGGAAAAACTTGATATTTTAGAAGGTTTCTCAATAGCTATTAAAAATATAAAAGATATTATTGAAATTATTCAAAGCTCAGAAAATGCAACTGAAGCACAATCGAAATTAAGTGCCAAACTCGTTCTCAACGAAAAGCAATCAAATGCTGTTTTAAGCATGCCACTAAAAAAGTTAACAAATTTAGAAAAGCAACAAATAGAAATTGATATCAAAAATTTATCAATTGAAAAGAAAAAACTTAATAATTTACTCAATAATAGAGAGTTGTTACTTGAAAAATTAATTGAAGAACTTAAATTATTAAAGAAAAAATATCTTGTAAAGAGAAAAACAAATATCTTAAAAAATATAAATGAAAAAAACGAAATAGATACAATCAAAAATCAAATATTAGAAGACCATATCAACAGAAAAACAAAACTTTCTATAGATAATAGACATTATCTAAAAAAAATTAATTTAATCAATTATAAAAAATTATTAGATCAAGAAAATAAAATAGTTGATAGTAAAAACCTTCAAAATTTTATATGTGATATCAAAAAAAATTTAATAATTATTGGAATAACATCTAAAGGAAAATTACTTCAAATTGATTGGAAATCAAATATTGAGCATGACTATAAATTAGATAAAAAAGTTTTTGGAAATTTAGACCCTAAAGAAATTATTAATTTCCATTATCTTGATACTGATACCAAAAATTATTTATGTATTTTATCTTCAAATGGAAAATTTAAGAAAGTTTTGTTTGATGAAGACATGATTAAATCTAATCGTATTTTCTCAATTGCAAAAATGCAAAACTCGATAAAAATCATTGATTCTTGCATTTATACGAATGAAGAATTTTTAGTAATTCTGACCTCTATCGGTAGGATTTTTAAATTTAATATTTCTAATAAATATCTTTACCCGAGTTCCAAACAATCTCAAGGTTCAATGCTCGTAAAATTATTACCTAGAGAAAAAATAGTTTCATGTTGCAAAACTAAAAATAGCGATACCGTTTATTTGGTTTCTCAAAAATGCAAGATTTTTAAATTAAAGATTGATCAGATTTATGATTCTCATAATTCTAAATTAGGATATATAAATGAAAAAATTCAACTTAAAAATGATATGTTTGTAAAAATTCTTACAAATAATCAATTTATAGATATTGAAACAAATAAAAATAAATCAGCCAGAATAAATCTTAAAAAACTAACTTCTTACTCAAACAAAAATTTACTTGACATTGCTTTTTTAAATTTTGAAAAAGAAGAATTACTTGAAAATTGTTTCCGCATTGAAAATCTAATTGACTAGGATTTGTATTCATTTTCAACCCAGGTTAAATACTCTTGATTTACGGTGCCTGTTACATAAGATCCAGTAAAACAACTCATCTCTAAATCCACTATAGAAGAATCATTAATAATAGATTTTCGCAAATTGTCCACACTTTGATATACAAGATTATCTATTTCAAGTTGTTTTGCTATTTCGCTTGTGGTTCGGTTATGAGCAATTAACTCATCTCTATTGGGCATATTAATTCCATATACATGAGGATAACGAACTGGAGGGGCCGCAGATGTAAAAAAAACTTTATTTGCTCCTGCGTCTTTCGCCATTTGCACAATTTGCTTAGAAGTAGTGCCTCTGACAATTGAATCATCAACAATTAAAACATTTTTATTTTTAAATTCCGTACTCATTGCATTTAACTTTTGTCTAACAGATTGTTTACGTTTTTGATGTCCTGGCATAATAAATGTTCTACCAACATATCTATTTTTAAAAAATCCTTCTCTATATTCTATTCCTAACTGTCTAGCTACTTGCATAGCTGCAGGTCTAGAAGAATCAGGAATAGGCATTACAACATCAACATCTCCTGTATTTAAAGTTGACTTAATTGTTTCAGCCAAATAATCGCCCATCTTTAGGCGTGCTTTATATACTGAAATCCCGTTCATTATAGAATCTGGTCTTGCCAAATACACATATTCAAAAGCACACGGGAATAGCATAGGATTTTCTGCACATTGCCTAGAAAAAAATTCTCCATTTTGAGATATAAAAACTGCTTCTCCCGGCTCAACATCTCTTACAACTTGATAATCATTATTTTCTAAAACTAATGACTCACTCGCAACCATCCATTCCTCTTTCTGTGTAGCAATGGATATTCTTTTGCCAAGGACCAAAGGTCTTATCCCGAAAGGATCTCTAAAAGCCAATAAACCATGACCAGAAATTAAAGCAATTGATGCATATGAACCTTGGATCCTTTTGTGTAAACTTTTTACTGCATTAAATATAATTTCTGGCTGTAACTCTTGATTATTAATTTGCTCCTGCAATTCAGTTGCAAATACATTTAATAACATTTCAGTATCACTTGAAGAGTTTGTATGACGCCTATCAACATTAAATAATTGTTTTTCTAGATCTCTTGTATTAGTGAGATTTCCATTATGGATAAGGACGATTCCATAAGGTGCATTTACATAAAAAGGCTGAGCTTCTTCAACACTTTCAGCGGATCCTTTAGTTGCATATCTAACGTGTCCTAAACCAATTTTACCGATTAAATTCCTCATATCTCTTGTTCTATAAGCTGTATTTACTTGCCCTTTAGATTTATGTATATGAAAAATAGTATTTTCCATTGTTGCTATCCCAGTAGAATCTTGACCTCTATGCTGAAGAAGCAAAAGACTATCATATATTTGTTGGTTTACATCATCAGAAGAAACAATTCCAACTATTCCGCACATAGCTAAATCTTACAATTTTGAATATATTTATCCATTATTTAAAATGACTTGAAATACCATTATTAAATTTTTCAGTCAATTCATCAACCCGTATATTACAAATTTCTTTTTCTTGAAAACTTATATTAAAATTTTTCGGAGAAACATATCCTAATTTTTTTACAAATATATTAATATTTAGATTTTTAATCTTTTTTTTAGTAAATTCAACAAATTTAGACTCATTTTTTCTGTTAATCGAAAAAACTATTCTTGAACCACCTTCACTAAACAATAAATTATCTTCGCGATTATTTTGAGCTTCTAAGTTAATAGTTGCTCCTTTTGAAGATAATATACAACACTCAGCTAATGCAATTGCCAGACCTCCGTCACCAACATCATGAGATGAAATTATATAGTTGCTCAAAATTGATTCTCTTAAAAAACTTTGACATAATTTTTCGTCATCCAAATCAATTTTTGGAGGTCTGCCAGTTATTAATCCATGGAAATACTCAAGATAAGAACTAGCAGCTAATGTTAATTCAGAATTATTTGAACCAATTATCCAAATTTGATCACCTACATTTTTCCATCCTGAACAAATAGCATCATCAATATTAGTAATTTTTCCAACCATACCTATTACAGGAGTAGGAAAAATTGGAGTTATTTCATTTTTCTCATTTTTTGATTCATTATACAAAGATACGTTACCTCCAGTTACAGGTGTTTCCAATGCAATACATGCCTCCGAAATACCTTCACAAGATGAAGCAAGTTGCCAATATCCTATTTTTGTTTCAGGCGATGAAAAATTTAAATTATTAGTAATAGCTAAAGGCTCAGCTCCTACACAAGAAACATTTCTGGCAGATTCTACAACTGCAGCAATACTACCTCTATAAGGATCTAAATAAACCCATCTACTATTGCAATCAACAGAAGCTGCGACACCGGAAAATTTTTGTTTTTTATCTTTTTCATCTTGGCTTCTAAGCCTTATTACTGCAGCATCCGACTCTCCAGGCTTAAAAACAGTATTCGATTGTACTTGTGAATCGTATTGTTGGAAAACCCATTTTTTAGAAGCTATTGATGGATTTGATAAAAGTTTAAGAATTATATTTGACCAAGAATACTTTTTTTTATCTTTTAATGAAATAATCCCGTTTTTTTTAAAAGATGGTAATTGGTCTTCCGTCCATTTCCATTTATTCAATAAATAATCTGGAGGTTCTCTTAATACATTATGAATATTGATTGGAGTCTCATCAGACAAAGCAGAAGTAGGAATTTTTGCAACAACATTATTTTTGTGCGAGATAATAACTTCTTGAGTTGATATAACTTCACCAATAACACGCGCATACAATCCCCACTTCTGGAATTGTTTTATAAGTTCATTAAGTTTATTTTGTTTAACAACAAGCAACATTCTTTCTTGAGATTCAGATAATAAATATTGATAAGGTGACATATTATTTTCTCTTGCAGGAACTAAATCTAAGTTAATTGATACACCTAAACCTCCATTTGCTGCCATCTCTGCACTACTACACGTTAATCCAGCAGCTCCCATATCTTGAGCAGCAATTACATCTCCTGTCTTAAAAGCATCTAAACAAGCTTCAATAAGACTTTTTTCAATAAATGGATCTCCTACTTGTACTGCAGGTCTATTATCTAATGAATTAGTGGTTAGTTCTGAACTAGCAAAACTAGCACCCCCAACCCCATCTCTTCCTGTTGTATTACCAACATATAAGACAGGCGAGCCAATTTTACTGGCCCCAGAGCAAACTATTTCATCTGTTTCCAGTAAGCCTAAAGCCATGACGTTAACAAGAGGATTTCCGGAATAACTCTCATTAAAATCTATTTCGCCTCCAACAGTAGGAACTCCTACACAATTTCCATAATGAGATATACCAGAAACTACACCTCTAAGAAGAGAGATATTAGAAGCCTTATCAAGATTTCCAAATCGTAATGAATTCAAAACGGCTATTGGTCTGGCTCCCATAGTAAAAATATCTCTTAATATGCCTCCAACTCCTGTAGCTGCTCCTTGAAAAGGTTCAATTGCAGAAGGATGATTATGACTCTCTATTTTGAAAACTAACTTTTGATTATTGCCAACGTCTATAACTCCTGCATTTTCGCCAGGGCCTACTAAAACATTCTTTCCTGACGTTGGAAACCTTGATAACAAAGGTTTTGAATTTCTATAACAACAATGTTCGGACCACATCACTCCAAACATCCCTAATTCTGTTCTATTCGGCTTTCTTCCTAATCTCTTACATATCTCCTCATAGTCACTTGAAGTTAAATTTTCTACTTTTAATGATTCTTCTAAATCATAATTTTTATTATCTAAAGAATTAATCATTATTCAAATCCAAGGATCATCGTCTCTTTTATTTTTGAAGGAATTTAGCTTTTCTTCTTGATTAATATTATAAAAACTTTTTCCTTCAAAATCACTGTTTTGGTTTATATCTTCATCTTCTTCAAGCCAATCTTCTAATCTATCAGATGCAATATTTTTCATTTCATCAAAACGATCAATAATTTTCTTTCCTTTTTTAAAAAACTGATGTTTTAAACTTGATTTTACTAATGATAGATCCTCTAAAGTCGTACATGAAGAAAAAACTAATCCAGGCTGTTGATCAACAATGTCTTCTTTATCTAATCTCCATCTACTCGAACCAGGAATTTTAGGATTTGATCTTGAAATCAAATAGAATCTTATACTACCTGTTTTCATATTAAACAAAAAATCTGCAATAACTCCTATTTTTGATCCTTCAGTATTTATAAGATTTGCACCTATCAAATTAGGGAATCTATTTAAAGTTGCTAAATCAGAAATTGCAGGATCGCCTTTAACATAAATATCATTATCTATTATTTGATTAATTTGATTAAGCCTCCAAACATTCCTTTTTAAATCAAAATTTGAGGGACGTGAATACCATCCTAAAATACGATGAACAGGTGGATGCATCCAAACATTTTCTCCAGTCCCATAGTAAAAACTAATATTTCCCCTCACATTAAGATTTAATAATTCACTCAATAAAAATTCTTTTGGTAATTTCAAATCAGGATCTTATCTGAACAGGCATAACTAGATATGTAAAGGCATTAACATTATCTTCGGGAACTATAATGGCAGGCGTCGTTGAAAGATTACATTTAAGAATAACGTTTTGACTAGTAATAACTTTTAATCCCTCTAAGAGATATCTAACGTTAAAGGCAATATCAAATTCTTCACCTTCTCCTGAAACTAATAAAGATTCAGAAGCATTTCCAATATCTTGAGCATCAGCACTAATTAAAGCTAAATTACTTTCATCAAATTTAATTTTAACAACGCTACTCTGTTGATCTGCTAAAACAGCTATTCTTTCTAATGCGTCAGTAAATTTTTTTGTTTCAAAAGTAAAAAGTTTTGAAAAAGTATCTGGTACTAACTGAGAATAATTTGGATAAGTTCCTTCAAGAGTTCTAGTAGTAATTATTTGATTTGAAGAAATAAATACAACCTGCCCTTTATCATAAAAAAGTTTTATTAAACTTTCAGAAGTTTTAAGACTTACAAGTTTTTCGATTTCTCTCAGTGATCTTGTTGGAATAGTAACAGATAAATTCTCTTCATTACTTAAATAGTCGTCTTTCTCCTGAATATTATCTTCATTATCTACTAAGACGACAGCTAACCTATGACCGTCAGTTGCTGCCGATTCCAGATATTTTTTCTTAAAGGTAAAATTAACTCCTGTTAGTAACTGTTTTGAATCATCATTACTACTAGCAAAAATGGTTAATTTTAAGGCTTTTAAAAATGAATTTGGATCAATATTTAAAGAAGTACCACTCTCTACAAATGGTAAATTTGGATAATCATCAGATGGTATCCCTTTTAGGTTAAATGACCCCGTATCACTTTTTATACAGATATTCTCAGAATCCTCATCCACATCCAATGATACAGGGACATCACTAGGTAATTTATTTACTATTTCTGATAAAAGTTTTGAAGGAATTGTAATTGCTCCGCTTTTTTTTACAGTTGCATCAAAAGACGTTTGTATTCCTAAGTTCAAATCAAACCCAGTAAGACTAATTTTATTTGTTCCTTGATCAGCTGTTAAAAGTAAATTTGCTAAAATAGGATGAGTAGGTCTTGAGGCAACAGCTTTACTAACTAATTGAATGGCATTATTAAATTCATTTTGATTACAAATAATCTCCATTAGATTTCTTCACTTTATACATATACTAAATGCATTTTATTGATAATTCCAATTAAAAATTATTCATTTTAAATTTGACTCTATAGTTCTTATTTTTTATTAATAATTTATTATTAGTAGTAGTAGATATTGGGGAAACTGTGGAAAAGTTGTTAAATTTATTACTATCACAATGATAAAGTGGAGCTTTTAAAGTGGAATGTTTTTAAATTATGTGGAGTAATTTTTTGAATTCAAAAAAATTTTTTAATTAATCAACAAAAAATTTTTAATGTTAAATAATTTTCAACAGATTTAAAACAGTTTTTGAGTAATTCCACAGACACAAAAATTTTTGTCTAATTAATAACCCAATGTTTTGATAATGTTATCCAGTGAAGGTTCTAAATTCTTTCGAAATATTGCTTCATTATTTTTAATTGCACAATCTGGATCTTTTAACCCATTTCCAGTAAGTACACAAACTATAGTTGATTGCTTTTTAAGTCTATTCTTGTTTTTAATTAATCCTGCTACTGATGCTGCGCTTGCTGGTTCACAAAAGACACCTTCTTTTGCAAGAATTTTATAAGCATCAATAATTTCTTTATCGGTTACTGATTGAAAATCCCCTTTACTTTCTTTTTTTACTTTTTTTGCTTTTTCTCTATTGACTGGATTTCCAATTCTAATTGCGGTGGCTAACGTTTCAGGATTCTTTACAATAATGTTTTTTACCAAAGGAGCTGACCCTTCAGCTTGAAATCCCATCATTATTGGTAATTTTAGGTTTCTTTTGATTTTGGAGTATTCTTTAAATCCTAACCAATAGGCAGTTATGTTACCCGCATTTCCCATTGGTATACAAAGCCAGTCAGGTGCAAATCCCAAGTCATCCACTATTTCAAAAGCTGCTGTTTTTTGACCTTGAATTCGATATGGATTCACGGAATTTACAAGATTTATTGGATAATTTGAAGATAAATCTCTAACAATTTCTAATGCTTTATCAAAATTGCCTTGTATTGATATAATTTCTGCCCCATACATTAAAGCCTGAGCAAGCTTTCCTTGCGCTACAAATCCATCGGGTATTAAAACAAAAGACTTTAAACCTCCTCTGGATGCGTAAGCTGCTGCTGCCGCTGAAGTGTTTCCAGTGCTAGCGCATATTACTGCTTCACTTCCTTCTTCTTTGGCTTTACTAATAGCCATTGTCATTCCACGATCTTTGAATGATCCAGTAGGATTCAAACCATCATATTTTAAATAGACTTTTGTATCATTTCCAATTAATTCACTGATTTTCTGACTAAAAATTAATGGGGTATTACCCTCGTTAAGGGTAACAATGGGTGTTTTGGAAGAAACTGGTAGATATTTTTTATAAGCATTAATTAATCCTGGCCATTTTTTTTTTCTATAATTTGGGCGAATTTTATTCTTAATTTTGCTTAATAACAACATAATTAATTGCTTTTGATTTTTTCTAGTGGAGAATTCATGAAAAATTCTAATAATTCCGAAATCGATTCTACTTTATTCATAACTTTACTTAAGGCATTTACATCTAAAATAACAGTTTTTGTGGGATAACTTTTGAAAAAGTTTATAAGATTTATTTTCTCATCTCCTAAATTAAGACCTTGTATTAAGCTTGCTCTTAGAGCCAACATCCCTGTTATTTCGTCTGTTGCTTTTGGAGGATGAATTATTGAAGAAAGTCTTTTTAAAAAAACACTACCTATTTCGGAATAGACTACTTTGCTAGCTATTGTTATAGGAATTTCAAAATCTTTATTTAATACTGATCTAATTTCAATATCTGATGATCCAGTTGCTTTAAAAATTCTTCTCAATTTATCACTCGAATTTCCATTTTGGGCAAAATTTTCCAACGATTCAACAGTTATTGTTCTGGAGAAAATACTGTAAATTATTTTGATATTTTCTGCAGACTTAACTCCTTGAACATTAAAAAAAATTTGACTAGAAATTATTACCAGAAATATTTTAGGTATTACAGCTTTAAAAATCTTCATTAAATGTTTGCACCAGCTGCAATTTTCACAAGTCTCACTACTCCTTTTTCAGTAACTTTTTTTGCTATTTTAAAACTCATTTCTTTGGTATAAGGTTCGTTCAAAAGTCTTGGAATTCTTTTAATAAATATATCTATTGAATATCCTGGAACTTTTTGCAAAATTTCAAAAAAATTTCTAAGAGGCTCAACGTTTAAAATCAAATCGTTTATATAATTGGTATTTGTTTCTACATTTAATCTAATTGATTTAGGCAAATAGTTATTGACGCTTTTTAATAAACTTAATCCAACCATGTCTATTTGATTAGTAATACTTTCAATTATTTCATTTCTTAGGAATCCTCCTTTTGCAGAAAATAATAGTTTTATGACTTCATCGAGAAGTTTTTCAAGATCAAGATTTGTTTGCTTTGCAGCATTTGATAAAAGATCTTCTAGACGGTCCCATTTAAATTTTTTATCATCAAAAAGCATTTCTTTAAGACTTTCTCTCAATTGAGGATCAGGATCTTCCATTAACCTTCTTGCAAAATATGGATAAGCAGCACCCAATATTTTGAAATTTGGATCTACACTTAGAGCAATTCCTTCTAGCGTTAGAAGAGATCTGATAATAAGAGCATAGTATGGTGGCAATTTGAAAGGAAATTTATACATCACTCCTGACATATCATCAGTAACGCTCTTAAAGTCCATTTTTGATACGCCTAGTTCAACTGCGTTAATAAATACATCTTGAAAAGCCGGGACTATGGGTTCGAGATTAACTTCTTCCGATAGAAACCCAAGTTTTACAAAATCTTGAGATAATTTATCAAAATTTTTATTGACTAAATGCACAACTGCTTGAATCAGGCCCGACCTAGAAGTTTTCGAAACTTCACTCATCATTCCAAAATCCAGATAACATAATCTTCCATCTTTTAGTGCTAACAAATTTCCAGGGTGCGGGTCAGCATGAAAGAAGCCATGCTCTAATAATTGCTCTAAACTACATTGAACCCCTATATCAACCATTTCATCGGGATCAATTCCTAAATTCTTCACACCTTCAAGATTTGTAAGTTTTGTACCCTCTATCCATTCCATTGTTAAAACTCTTCTCGAAGTATTTTCGTTATAAATTTTTGGGACTGCAATTTTATTATTATGAATATGCATGGCTCTGAATTTTTCAGCATTTTTAGCCTCGTTTAAATAATCCATTTCTTCAAAGACCCTTTTTCCTAATTCATCAATCAATGCAACAAGATCGCTTCTGATTAGGCCAACATTATTTTTTAACCAATAAGCAATATTTCTAACTATGTAAAGATCTAGTGTAATTTGCTCTCTCAAGCCTGGACGTTGAACTTTTACGGCGACAACTTCATTATTAAGTAGGGTCGCTTTATGAACTTGGCCTAAAGAAGCAGCTGATATTGGTTCTTTTTCTATTGATAAAAAAATTTCATCAATTTTTTTATTTAAGTCTTCTTCTATCAGCTCCATCGCTTTATCTCCATCAAATCCAGGTAGTTGATCTTGAAGTTCTGATAATTCCTCAAGTAAAATAACAGGAATTATATCTGGCCTAGTTGATAATGCTTGACCTGCTTTGACAAACGCAGGTCCTAGTTCTACAAGTAAATTTGTAAGTTGTTTTGCCCTAAATCTTGCTTGCGTTTCTACTTTTAATTTTCCTGTTAGCTTGTCCCATCCTATTGAAAATATATAAATAAATATAGGAATCAGTGTTTGCCAGAGCCTTTTAATTAAACGTTGAGGGTTTTTTTGATAAATTTTTTTAATTGTATCTGGTTCATACTCAAGTAAACCAGAAGCTTCAATAAAGTCAGTATAATTTCCATTCATGACTATATTTATTTAAACCCTTTAATTTTCTTTAAAAAGAAGTTAATTTTTTTGTATGTAGAATTAAACATGCTAATACAGTTAAAATTAAAGAACATTGCCTTAATAGAGATTATAGAAATTAATTTCGAAAAAGGTTTGAATATTTTTACCGGTGATTCTGGTTCAGGAAAATCACTGATTTTAGATTCATTAAATGTTTTATTTGGTGGGTCTAATATACCTTTAAAACAACTAATACGTCTAGGAAAAGACCATTGTTTGATTGAGGCTAGATTTTCTTGCTCTGAAGGTTTGAAAAATTGGCTTAAGAAAAATAATATCAATATTACAGGTGATGAAATTTTAGTTACAAGAAAATCTTATAAAAAAAATAATAAAATAAATACTAATTTTACTGTTAATAAAATACCTATAGTAAAAAAACTTTTAGAAGAATTAGGTCTGTTTCTCATCGACTTTGCAGGACAATCAGATACTTTTTTATTTGGAAGTAAGGACTATAGAAGATTAATAATTGATGATATGGGCTCTCTAGAGTTAAAAGAAGTTAATGATAATGTAAAAAAAAGATGGGAAGAACTAAACAAACTATATAAAAGAAAAGAGCAACTTATAGCTATTAACAAAAACGCTGAAGAAAAAAATTATGCAATTAAAGAGATGTACAATATCCTAATAAAAGCAAATCTTGATTCTAGTCATGAAATAAATGACTTAAAGTCAAAGGAGATTAAGCTATCAAAGAATTTTGATATTAATAATTCGATGCAATTATCACTTAACGTTTTAAACGGTTATGGAAATGAAATGCCATCAGTTAGTTCATTGTTAACTGATGCAATAAAACACTTAGACAAAATATCTGATTTTGATTGTACTATCAATGATTTAAAAAATAATTTGATTGACTTACAACATAATGTACAAAAAATGATTATTTCTTTTACTCAATATCTTGATCAATTGGATAATGACGAAGATACTCTTGATGAAATTCAAAATAGATTATTCTTTTTACAAAATTTAGAGCGAACTTTTTCTTTAGAGCTTCCAGAACTAATATTAAAAAGAGATGAATTGAGATCTCATATAGATACAAATTCATATGTAGAGGAAATTAATTGTTTAGAAACTGAAATTAATAGCAAGCAAATTGAATTAGATAATCTTTATGAGGTTCAGACATCTTTCAGGAAATACACTTCAAATAACTTGAAAGAATCGGTTCTCGCAATATTAAAAAATTTAGGTTTAGCTAATGCTAACTTTTCAATTGATTTTTCTAGGGTCAAACCATCTGCGGATGGAGTAGATGTAATAAACTTTTTATTCTCTGCAAATCCAGATCAGAAGCTAGCTCCACTTTCTAAAATTATTTCAGGAGGTGAAATGTCAAGGTTTTTGCTTGCAATGAAATCAAGTATTTCAAAAAAAGCTGATACTTTCTTTTTGGATGAAATTGATAATGGTTTAAGCGGAAAATCTCTGTTTTCTTTGGTTCAATTAATAAAAAATATTTCACAACAAAGACAAGTTTTGTGTATTACACATCAACCTTTTTTAGCTGCCAATGCAAATGCGCATTTTAAAGTTAAAAAAAATGTAATAAATGGCGCAACCTTTACATCAATAGCAAAATTAAATACAAAAAATGAAAAACAAAGCGAGTTAATAGAACTTATTGGAGGCAGTTTTAATGATGCAAATCATTACGCGTCTTCACTCTTAGATAGAGCAGCCGCGTAAACTTATAAATTTCCACTATAATAAGAATTCTTTAAATCAACTTAAGATTTAAGCATGGTTAAAAAAAATAATAGTATTAATAGGGATGAAGCTATAAGGATTAGGGGAGCACGTCAACATAATTTAAAAAATGTAGACCTCACACTTCCAAGAAACAAGTTTATTGTTTTTACTGGAGTTAGTGGCAGTGGAAAAAGTTCTTTAGCTTTCGATACAATTTTTGCTGAAGGTCAAAGAAGATATGTAGAGAGTCTTTCCGCTTATGCAAGACAGTTTTTAGGTCAAATAGATAAGCCGGACGTTGACAATATTGAGGGATTGTCACCCGCAATATCAATTGACCAAAAATCCACAAGTCATAATCCCCGTTCAACAGTTGGTACTGTAACAGAGATACAAGACTATTTAAGATTATTATTTGGGAGAGCGGGAGAGCCCCATTGTCATCATTGTGGAGTCCCTATTTCTCCTCAAACGATTGATGAAATGGTCGATCAAATAGTTTTGCTCCCTGATGGAACGAGATATCAGTTACTTGCACCCGTAGTTAGGGGGAAAAAGGGAACTCATGCAAAATTACTTAGCGGTTTAGCAGCTGAAGGTTTTGCTCGCGTAAGAATTAATGGAGAAGTAAGAGATCTTGCAGACAGCATAGAATTAGATAAAAATCATATCCATAATATTGAAGTTGTAGTTGACCGATTAATCGCTCGAGATGGAATTCAAGAGAGATTAAGTGATTCGTTGCAAACTTGTCTTAAAAGAGGTGATGGACTTTCAATAGTAGAGGTTGTACCTAAAAAAGGAGAAACTTTACCTCCAGATATTCAAAGAGAAAAGTTGTTCTCAGAGAATTATGCTTGTCCCATTCATGGTTCTATTGTGGAGGAACTCTCTCCGAGATTATTTTCTTTTAATAGCCCTTATGGTGCATGTCCAGATTGTCATGGAATAGGATATTTAAAAAAATTTACTGCAGATAGAGTTATTCCAGATACTTCCTTACCTGTTTATGCAGCAATAGCTCCATGGAGTGAAAAAGATAATACATATTATTTTTCATTACTTTATTCAGTTGGTCAGGCTTATGGTTTTGAATTAAAAACCCCATGGAAGGATTTAACTGATGTTCAAAAAAATATTCTACTAACAGGTTCAGATAAACCGATTTTAATTCAAGCCGATAGCCGTTTCAAAACTACAAGTGGTTTTCAAAGGCCTTTTGAAGGTATATTACCTATACTCGAGAGGCAATTAAGCGAAGCGAATGGTGAATCGGTCAAACAAAAGCTTGAAAAATATTTAGAGTTGGTTCCTTGTAAAACATGTGCTGGGAAAAGGTTAAGACCAGAAGCACTCGCTGTTAAGCTTGGGCCTTATAACATAACAGACTTAACTTCAATAAGTGTTTCTGAAACCTTGTCTCATGTAGAAAAAATCATGGGATTGAGCAAGAAAAGTAAGGAAGATATATCGTTATCTGAAAAACAAAAACAAATAGGGGAGTTAGTTCTCAAAGAAATTCGTCTACGTCTCCAATTTCTTATTAATGTTGGGTTGGATTATCTTACTTTAGATAGGCCTGCTATGACTTTATCTGGAGGTGAAGCTCAACGCATTAGACTTGCTACCCAAATAGGAGCAGGCCTAACAGGAGTTTTATATGTACTAGATGAACCAAGTATTGGGCTTCATCAAAGAGATAATGATAGATTATTGGCAACTCTAAAAAGTCTCAGAGATTTAGGAAATACTTTAGTAGTTGTAGAACATGATGAAGATACTATGAGATCTGCGGATTATTTAGTTGATATTGGTCCTGGTGCTGGAGTTTATGGAGGGGAAATTATTGCGGAAGGAACTTTCGACCAAGTTTTGAAATCTGAAAAATCCTTAACCGGAGCATATCTCAGTGGAAGAAGATTTATACCTACTCCAAAAGAAAGGAGATCTTCTGTAAAAAAAAGTTTAATTTTAAATAATTGTGTGAAGAATAATCTTAAAAATATTTCTGTTGAGTTCCCTTTAGGAAGACTTGTATCTGTAACCGGAGTCAGTGGTAGCGGGAAAAGTACATTGATAAATGAATTACTACATCCTGCTCTGTGTCATTCTCTTGGATTGAAAGTTCCTTTCCCTAAAGGTGTCAAAGATTTAAAAGGTATTAAAGCTATTGATAAAGTAATTGTTATTGATCAATCACCAATTGGAAGAACGCCTAGATCTAATCCTGCCACTTACACTGGAGCTTTTGATCCTATAAGACAGGTATTCACTGCAACAGTAGAGGCAAAAGCGAGAGGCTATCAAGCAGGGCAATTTAGTTTTAATGTGAAAGGTGGTAGATGTGAAGCATGTAAAGGGCAAGGAGTTAATGTTATAGAGATGAATTTTCTTCCTGATGTATATGTTCAATGCGAGGTATGTAAGGGGGCGCGTTTTAACAGAGAAACTCTTCAAGTTAAATATAAAGGTTTTAATATCTCAGACGTTTTAGAAATGACTGTTGAACAAGCTGCTGAAGTTTTTTCTGCAATTCCACAAGCTGCTGACAGATTGAGGACATTAGTTGATGTTGGCCTTGGCTATGTCAAACTAGGCCAACCAGCACCAACATTATCGGGAGGAGAAGCTCAAAGAGTTAAATTAGCAACAGAATTATCTAAAAGAGCAACTGGAAAAACTTTATATTTAATTGATGAGCCTACTACAGGCTTAAGTTTTTATGATGTTCATAAGTTAATGGATGTTATTCAACGGTTAGTAGATAAAGGTAACTCTGTTTTTGTAATTGAACATAATTTAGATGTTATTAGATGTTCTGATTGGGTAATTGATCTGGGACCTGATGGAGGTGATAAAGGTGGAGAAATAATTGCTGAAGGTACACCCGAGGAAGTATCTAAGCATCCTACAAGCCATACAGCAAAATATTTAAAAAAGGCTCTAATGTAGCTCTCTATCTTGTTGTATTTCTTCGTATTATTTTTTTAATAACTAAAAAAAAAATTTTTTTAAAACTTTCTAATTTCAATAGTAGTAGTCATTCTTAGTGATTTTGTTATTTATTAATTATAAAATCATAATTGTTTCTTAATATTTGCTTCTTAAATTCAGTTTATTTGTATTTAAGGAATGTAAACAGGAAGTGCAAAATGGGTCTTAAATTTTTACATTTACATTTGCATGGTTTAATACGTTCAAGCGATCTTGAATTAGGCAAAGACTCAGATACTGGAGGTCAAACTCAATATGTACTAGAACTAGTTAAGGCCCTAGCTAATACAACTGAAGTTGATCAGGTAGATTTAGTTACTCGTCTAATTGATGATTCTAAAGTACATAATGATTATTCTAAGGAGAGAGAATTTATAGTACCTGGTGCTAAAATTTTAAGATTTCAATTTGGTCCTAAAAAATATTTAAGAAAAGAATTGTTATGGCCATATTTAGATGAACTAGTAATAAGTCTCTTTAGTTTTTATCAAAAATCTGAAAACAAGCCAAATTTTATTCATGCTCATTACGCTGACGCTGGATATGTTGGAGTTAAGTTGAGTCAATTTCTTCAAGTACCTTTAATTTTTACAGCTCATTCATTAGGAAGAGAGAAAAAAAGAAAATTATTAGATGCTGGTTTAAAAATTAATCAAATTGAAAAAACATACTTTATTAGTAAAAGAATTAAAGCAGAAGAAGAGGCTTTAAAGTTTTCTGATATTGTTGTGACAAGCACAAAACAAGAATCTGTACATCAATATTCTCAGTATTGTTCTTTTTCTCCTCAAAAAGCTAAAGTTATTCCCCCCGGAGTTGACCGTACGAAATTTCATCATATACATTCAACAACTGAAAATTCTGAAATTGACAATATAATGTATCCATTTTTAAGAGATTTAACAAAACCTCCTCTATTGGCAATTTCTAGGGCGGTTAGAAGAAAAAATATTCCTTCTCTAGTTGAAGCATATGGACGTTCCGAAAAATTAAAAAGAAAAACAAATTTGATTTTAATTTTAGGTTGCAGAGAAAATACATTAAAACTTGATTCTCAACAGAAAGATGTATTTCAAAAGATTTTTGAAATGATCGATAAATATAATCTTTATGGCAAAGTCGCTTATCCAAAAAAACATAAGCCAGAAAATATTCCTGCTTTGTATAGATGGGGTGCAAGTAAGGGCGGTCTTTTCGTTAATCCTGCGCTAACTGAACCTTTTGGTTTAACTCTGCTTGAAGCATCGTCATGTGGTCTGCCAATTATCGCGACTGACGATGGAGGACCTAAAGAAATTCATTCAAAATGTCAAAATGGATTATTAGTAGATGTGACTGATGTCAACCAGTTAAAAGTTGTTATTGAAAAAGGGATTGCAAATAATTCTCAATGGAAACTATGGAGCAGTAATGGTATAGAAGGGGTTCATAGGCTTTTTAGTTGGAATAATCACGTTAGAAACTATTTATCAGTTTTAATGGATCAACAAAACAAATCTTCAATTACTAGTCATCATTTGGTATCAAGCAAAGTTGCTTAAAGGGTTTTTCTTCACTTATAAAACCCCATTGATCAAAAATTTTGGGATCAGGGTGTATTATGAGTTGTTCTTTTGGCGTTTTTTTTAATTTAAAACCTTTTTGTGATAACTTTTTCATTAAACTAGCTGTTTCTTCAAATCTAGATGCCATAGCATCAAGACTTGAACAGTCACTTGTTAGGCCATTATCTTTCCAAGTAAAGAAACTCATAACTAACTATAAATCATAGGTTAATCTTTAAAACTATACCTAAAATTACTAATAAAATGTTGGTTTTCCAAAAGTTTTCAACTATTTTTTCTTCTTTTACACCCATAAGTTCAAAATGATGATGTATTGGAGTCATTAAAAATAATCTTTTTCCTTTCTTAAAAAATCTTTTGGTCAACTTAAAAAAAGTTACTTGTATAAGAACAGATAAAGCTTCGATGATGAATATTCCTGAAAAAATAAATAACGTAAGGTAGCTAGTAGTTAAAATTGATATACAACCTAATGTTGCACCAATTGCTAAAGATCCAGTATCGCCCATAAAAATTTTTGCAGGATATTTATTAAATTTTAGAAAACCCATACATAATCCTGACATCGCAAAACAAAGTAGGCTATAAACCATTAACTCCTGATCATTGTTGAGCAATATTTCTGTCCCAAGTCCGCAAAACACTATTGCACTACACCCAGAAGCCAATCCATCTAGTCCGTCAGTTAAATTTACTGCATTACTTAATCCAACTAACGTTATAAATGCGATTGGCAAAATCATTAAATTAGAATCTATTGACCAGTTATCAGATATCATTATCGGTGAATTAATATAACCTTTGTTGAATGACAAAATTATGAAAAAATTTGCAATTAGAGTTTGAAATAAAAATTTTTCGTAAGGCTTTAATCCTGTATTATCTTTCTTGTTAATACTTAAATAGTCATCAATAAAACCTACAATAAAGAATGAAAGAATACAGACAAATAATAGTGCTAAGGCTATAGATTCAAGTTTAATTTTTATGAATAAAAGTAATATTAAAAAAGGCCAAATAATAAATATTCCTCCAACTGTGGGGGTATTTTTTTTCTTTTGATGACTGGAGGGACTTTCAGTTTTTATATTTTGTAAAAAGTTGAGTTTATTTATTACTCTAATACCGTATTTTGTTAACGTTAAAGAAATAAAGAAAAAAGTTAGAAAGAAGCTTAAAAAAAGAAAGCTTTGATATATGTATGTATTAATTACTAAAGCAAATGAAATAAAAAAAAATAAAAAAGTATAACTAGATTTTTTAATCTTCCCAATCATCCTCTACAGAATCCTCGTCAGTTTTATAATCTTCTTTTTCTCCCATTAAAGCTGATAGTTCTTCTTCCTCTATGGTGCTTATTTCTTGAGAGTCATTTTCATTTTCCGTAACTAATCTACCTGTATCTTCAAGCCAAGATAATAAATCAGGCTCTTCTCTTAAAGGTAAAACAGGTGCGTGATCATCCCTGTGATAGCAACTTAGTGCAGGGTTTACTTCAGCAATTTCATTTAACCTAATTCTTAATTTATTAGAATCCATATAAAAAAGGTAGCCGTACTTATACAATAATACACAACTATACAATAATAAAATTTTGTTTGATCAAGAAAATTCAAAAATTTTTTTAATTTGTTTAATTTCTATACTTTTAACCACATTATTGAAGGTGTTAGGTTATTTGAATCCAGACAATTTATTAATTAATAATTATCTTATTCTCTCACTAGTTTTTGGTCCTGCTCTTTTAGTTACACTAATATTAGTATCTAACAAATTTTTGAAATCTTGAGTGTGCCAAGATTTTAATGGAGGTAAAATTAATGCAGCAAATAAAGAAAGTAGTTCTCGCTTACTCTGGTGGAGTTGATACAAGCGTATGTATCCCTTATTTACAAAACGAATATGGAATTCCAGAAGTAGTAACTTTTGTAGCAGATCTTGGTCAAGGAGAAAATCTAGAGGATATAAGACAAAAAGCATTAAACTCGGGCGCAACTGAAGCAGTGATTGGGAATTTACTTGATGATTTTGTAGAACGTTACGCATTCCCTGCAATTAGAGCTAACGCTTTGTATGGAGATAAATATCCTTTATCAACTGCATTGGCAAGACCATTAATAGCTGAGAATCTGGTACATGTAGCAAGAAAATTAGGTGCTGATGCAGTAGCCCACGGCTGTACGGGAAAAGGAAATGATCAAGTAAGATTTGATTTAGCAATTAACGCATTAGGTCCCGATTTAAAAATAATAACTCCTGCAAGAGAGTGGAATATGAGTAGAGAGGAAGCAATTTTGTATGGTGAAAAATTTGGAATACCTGCTCCAGTATCAAAAAAATCACCTTATTCAATTGATGTGAATCTTCTTGGCCGAAGTGTCGAAGCAGGATTATTAGAAGATGCAATGCAAGAACCTAATGAAGATGTTTTTGCTATGACTGCCTCTATAGATGATGCGCCTAA
This sequence comes from Prochlorococcus sp. AG-449-P16, assembly GCA_003212175.1. GTDB lineage: Bacteria > Cyanobacteriota > Cyanobacteriia > PCC-6307 > Cyanobiaceae > Prochlorococcus_A. Next base: position 29,557 of record QCQN01000004.1, on the reverse strand, counting down.
CTCTTCTCAAGATGTAGAAATTGTATTTGAAAATGGGTTTCCTATATCTATAGGGAACGAATTTTTAACTCCTGCCAAAATTATTCAAAAGGCTAATGTTTTAGCTGGTGAACATGGTTTTGGTAGAATCGACATGATTGAAGATAGAGTTGTTGGGATAAAAAGTAGAGAAATATATGAAGCTCCCGGCCTATTGCTTCTTATAAAAGCTCATAAAGAATTGGAGAGTATTACATTGAATCCAGAAATATTAGATTTCAAAAATACCGTAGAAAAAAAATGGGGTCAATTAGTTTATCAGGGCTTTTGGTTTGGCCCTTTAAAAAAGGCTTTAGATGCATTTATTGAATCTACTCAAACCAGTGTTAATGGGAAGGTGAAAATTAGACTACACAAGGGTAATGCTATAGTAATTGGCCGTTCATCTGATAAAAATTCTTTATATCGAGAGGACTTGGCAACTTATAGCAAAAAGGATATTTTCAATCATAAGCATGCTGAGGGTTTTATTTATATGTGGGGCATGTCTAATAAAATATGGGCAGAGTCAAATTTAAAAAATAAATAATTGAGACTTAGGTTTCTACAGGTTCTTTGACCTCTTTGGTTGAATTACTTGAATCGATTTTCTCTTTGGAATCAAATTTTTTTGATTCGGACTCTTGTTTATTGGTAGTGTCAACATTTTCATTATTCTTTGTTTCAGTTTGATTTGTTCCCTTATTTATAGATTTTGGTGTAGGTAAGGGACCTTCCTGTTTAACAGTCATATATCTAATGACATCTTCACTAAGACGCATAGCTTTCTCTATTTTAGAAATGTGCTGACCATCCCCTTGATGACTAAGTTGCACATAAATACCCTCTCTATGTTTTGATATTTGATAAGCAAGCCTTCTTTTGCCTCTCATTTGGCTATCTAGAATTTTTCCTCCTAATTCTTCAAGTAATTTGTTGTATTTATCAATGTGATTAGAAACTTCATCTTCTGCTATATCAGGGCGAAGAATATACATTGTTTCATAGTAAATTTGATAATCAGTCATAGTATTCAGACAAGGTCATTTTGGCTCGCGATTTAATTTCGTGAGCGTCTGTGCATTATTAACCATACAGTATCAAGGTCAAATAGTTCATTATTAATGATTTGTTTTTTGATTAAAGATATTTTTTTAAAGCATTATGCATTATTTCAAAGGGTATATCTTGTCTATTAGTCCAGAATGATAAAGATTTAGCTCCTTGCGCAATCAACATTTGCTTTCCATCAATAGTTAAGCATCCTTTTTTGTCACTTAATTTTAAGAGCGGAGTTGGTGAAGGATTGTAGATAAGATCATAAACAATCGTTTTGGAATTAATTGCTTCCCAAATGTTTTGACTGAATGGTAATTGATTCGTATCTTTTGTTGAATGCATTCCTACTGGTGTTGAGTTCACAATTAAATCTGAATCTTCAATTAGATTTTTGATTTTTGACAATTTATCAGCATCGTATATTAATCCTTCAATGAGAATTTCATCTTTGAAGTTTCTAATTAATTCTTGTAAAGATGATTTGTTACGCGAAAAGATGGTTATTTTTGATAAGCTTAATTTTATAAGACCTTGAATCACAGATCTAGCTGCTCCACCAGAACCGAGAATGATTGCATTGCTAATTTTGAGATTAAGGTTTTTGAGAGGGTAAAGGAATCCTTCAATATCAGTATTTGTTCCGACCCACTCCATATTTGAATTTAATTTAAGTGTGTTAATAGCCTTGACTTTTTTTGCTTCAGAGGATACCTCACTGCAGAGATTAAAAACTTTTTGTTTGAATGGAATTGTAATATTTAATCCTTTGCAGTTCATTTTCTTAAGAGAAGTAATTACTATCTCTAGGTCCTCATTAAGACATGGTATTGCTATGTAGATTAAATCAAGACCTAAATATTCAATCGCAGCGTTTTGAATAATTGGCGATAAAGATTGGTTTACGGGATTTCCAATCAAAGCGAGAAATGATGTTTTACTTGTAATCATTTTTAGAAAAAATTAAAAAAATCGTGATCTGTTCGGGAACCACACCCCGTCATTGAGTAACAATAATGACGATGATGACCGATCATGGAGAATATTAAATTAAAGTATTTATCCATGGGGAAGGTTGTAGGAATCGATTTAGGAACAACTAATAGTTGCGTTGCTGTCATGGAAGGTGGCAAACCTACTGTAATAGCTAATGCAGAAGGTTTCAGAACTACGCCATCTGTTGTTGCATATACAAAGAATCAAGATCAGCTTGTGGGTCAAATTGCTAAAAGACAAGCCGTCATGAACCCTGAAAATACTTTTTATTCGGCTAAACGTTTTGTTGGGAGGAGAGTTGATGAAGTAAATGAAGAATCTAAAGAAGTTAGTTACGGAGTTGAAAAATCAGGATCAAATGTAAAGTTAAAATGTCCTGTTCTTGATAAGCAATTTTCCCCTGAAGAGGTGAGTGCTCAAGTTTTGAGGAAACTTTCTGAAGATGCAGGTAAGTATTTGGGTGAAAACATCACTCAGGCTGTAATAACTGTTCCTGCTTATTTTAATGACTCTCAAAGGCAAGCTACAAAAGATGCAGGAAAAATAGCAGGATTAGAAGTTTTAAGAATAATTAATGAGCCTACAGCTGCTGCTCTAGCTTATGGACTAGACAAAAAAAGTAATGAAAGAATCTTAGTATTTGACTTGGGTGGAGGAACATTTGATGTTTCAGTTTTAGAGGTTGGAGATGGTGTGTTTGAAGTTTTATCAACTTCAGGAGATACTCATCTTGGAGGAGATGATTTTGATAGATGTATAGTTGATCATTTGGCAAGCATTTTTAAGACCAATGAAGGAATTGACTTGAGACAGGATAAGCAAGCATTGCAACGTCTAACTGAAGCAGCTGAAAAAGCTAAAATAGAGTTATCAAATGCTACTCAAAGTGAAATAAATCTACCTTTCATTACAGCAACCCCAGAAGGTCCTAAACACCTTGACTTAAATTTAACTAGGGCTAATTTCGAGGAACTAGCTTCAAAACTTATCGATAGATGCAGAGTCCCTGTTGAACAAGCTTTAAAGGATGCCAAGCTCGCAACAGGCGATATCGATGAAATTGTTATGGTTGGTGGCTCAACAAGAATGCCTGCCGTTCAGGAACTAGTAAAAAGAGTGACGGGTAAAGACCCTAATCAAACAGTTAACCCTGATGAGGTTGTCGCAGTTGGAGCAGCGATTCAAGGAGGAGTTTTAGCTGGTGAGGTTAAAGACATATTATTACTTGATGTAACTCCACTCTCTTTAGGTGTTGAGACTTTGGGTGGAGTAATGACAAAAATGATAACTCGCAATACAACCGTTCCTACTAAAAAATCTGAAACGTATTCAACTGCTGTTGATGGCCAAACAAATGTTGAAATACATGTTCTTCAAGGTGAAAGAGAAATGGCCTCAGATAATAAAAGCTTAGGAACTTTTAGATTAGATGGGATTCCTTCTGCTCCTCGCGGCGTGCCTCAAATCGAAGTTACCTTTGATATCGACGCGAATGGAATTTTAAGTGTTAAGGCTAAGGATAAGGGTAGTGGAAAAGAACAAAGCATCTCAATAACAGGAGCTTCTACTCTTTCTGATAACGAGGTTGAAAAAATGGTAAAAGATGCAGAATCTAATGCATCTGCAGATAAAGAAAAAAGAGAAAAAATAGACTTAAAAAATCAAGCTGAAACACTTGTATATCAGACAGAAAAGCAACTTGGTGAACTTGGAGATAAAATTGATGCTGCAGCAAAGTCTAAGGTTGAAGAAAAAAGTAAGGCTTTAAAGGAGGCAACATCAAAAGAAGATTATGAATCTATGAAGAAACTTCTTGAAGAGCTTCAGCAAGAACTTTATGCAGTTGGTTCATCAGTTTATCAGCAACCCGGCACTCAGGCTCCATCTTCTGGACCAGCAGGCGCTTCAGAACAGAATGATTCAAATGGTAAAGGTGGAGATGATGTAATAGATGCAGACTTTACTGAAACAAAAGATTAAGATAGGTAATTCTTAATTTCGCTTGAAACCCACTTAGAACAAGCTGGAGCGAGTAAAATTCCATTCTTATAAAAACCTGTACATATAAGCAGACCATTTTTAAAATTTTTCATTATTGGTGAAGGTTCTCCCTCGGGTTTTGATCGTATTCCATACCATTTTTTTGTGATATGCCCTTTAACTAGCCAACTTGGTTGTTTATCTAAAAAACTGGTAAGTTCTTGAAAAATATTTTTTTCTGGGTCCGTACTATATTCTTCAGTTGAACCAATAATAAGTTTATTTTTTGATATTGGAATTATATTTTTTCCATTTATATTGAAATGTTTTGGAAGTGATAATAAATCAACTTCTTGATCATTTATGCCAATCTCTATAGCTTGTCCCAGTACAGGTTTTAATCTGATGTCGTGTGAAATATTATCGATTAAATCAATAGTATTTAAGGAATTACATAAAATAATAACGTCAGATTTGATTTCTTTTTTTGCTCTAGATGAAGCAATCCATTGCTTGTTTAATTTTTTAATTTTTATTATTTCGTCCTCTAAACAGTTTACTTTTTTATTTTTGAGATAAGTATCTAATGTTCTTAGTAAAGATACAGGATTTATTCTTCCATCTTTGAAGGAGATCATACCTTTTATATTTTTTGCTTCAAAGGCTTTACTAATATTTTTAATAAGAATTGAGTCTTTCTCTAAAATTTTTAAGTCTTGATCGTTAATTAGATTAATAAATTTCTCTAATTTTTTAAAAGTTTCTTCATTTGTAGTTAATTGTATTAATGGTTTTACAATATTTACTTCATTATTAAATTTTTGCAGTAATTCTAACCATTTTGGCCATAATTCTATGCTTTGTTTCCTTAGAGACCAACTTCTACCTTTTCTTTTTTGATACATATTACCCATTAGTAAGCCTAAAGCTGCATTACTACTATTTTTACGTTGGAATGGATCTACAATTGTTATTTGAAAACCTAATTCTGATAATTCTAAAGCATTAAATTTCCCAATAATTCCTGATCCAATAATAAGGATGTGTGCTTTTTGAAAATTTTCTTTTAAGCTTTTCATTGATATATTAGATATACTTGTTTTTCATTTGCTTAAAAAATTTAAAAGTTTTTGGAACATCCCTCAATTATATTCAAAATTGTTTGCCCTGATCGTCCTGGACTTGTAAGTTTACTTACAGGTTGGATTTCAAATTATGGCGGCAACATAAAGCACTCAGATCATCATACAGATCAAGATGCGGGTTTGTTTCTTAGTCGAATTGAATGGAATAGTGAAAATGGATCTTTTAATAGAGATGAAATTTATAGTCAATTTAAAAAAATTGCAGCTGAAGTTGATGGAAAATTTAATGTCAATTATTCAGATGAAATTCCAAATGTTGCTATTTTCGTGAGTAAACAAAATCATTGTTTGATTGACTTACTTTGGCGAGTCAGAAATGGTGAATTAAAAATGAATGTACCTTTAATAATTTCAAATCATACTGATCTTGAAAATATTGCAAATGACTTTAAAGCAAAATTTGTTTACATTGATACCTTCAATATAAATAAATCTGATGTTGAAGATCAACTTTTAAAATTGCTAAAAGAATATGAAATTGACCTTGTTGTATTAGCCAAATATATGCAAATTTTGAGTGACTCTTTTTTAAAAAAGTTCTCGAGAATAATAAATATTCATCATTCTTTCTTACCTGCATTTAAGGGGGCGCAACCTTATCATAGGGCATGGAAGAGGGGTGTTAAATTAATCGGTGCAACTGCGCACTATGTAACTGAAGATCTTGATGAAGGGCCGATAATAGAGCAATGCACAGTTAATGTAAGTCATAGGGATGAAGTTGATGATTTGATTAGAAAAGGAAGAGATATTGAGAGAATAGCTCTAGCAAGAGCGGTTAGATTACATTTAAATCATCAAGTATTTGTTTATAATAGTAAAACCGCTGTTTTTGATTGAAAATAATTTCTATTCTTCTAATTCTATTTGTATTTGCCTTTCGTAAATTGATTCTTCGTTAAAGGCTCTTGCTATCAAGAAACTGGCAATGCAGCTGATTAAGACAGGTTTCATGATTAATAAATTCTTGGTTAAGGCAAAAGCTAAAAACATAGCTGTTATTGGTGTTCGTGAACATCCTGCTACAAAAGCTCCCATTCCCGCAAAAATGTAAGTACTGGGTGCATGGCCTGTTGCAATTTCAACCCAGTTCCCCATTATTAGACCGATTGACCCTCCTAAAGTAAGCATTGGATAAAATAGTCCCCCAGGAGCCCCAGATGCTGCAGCTAAACCTGTCGTGATAAATAATATGAATACTGCTAACAAAGCAATTTCAATACTTGTATTTTGCTCAGCTATTATTTTCTGTAATTCATCTAGATTATGAAATGTACTTGGTAAAAAAGAGTAAATACTCCCTAAAATGAGGCCACAAATACTCATTTTTAAAATAAATTTATTTTTGTACCACTTTTTCCCAAGATTTTGCATTAACAAAATATATCTGCTGTATACTTCTGCAAAGATTCCAATAATGATTCCGAGTAAAACTAAGTAAATAAAATCTATAGGTAAGAAAAAAACTGAGGGATCATATTCTTTTTGAATCAAAAATCCTAAATTAAAATCAAAGCCTCCTGCTTTAGGATCTAAGCCTAAGGCTTGAATAATATCAGCAGATGAATCTGCAATGAAAGTTGTAATTACTACTAAAAGCAAAATTACTGGTCTAGCAGAGTTTAATAGCTCTTCTATTGCATAAATAAATCCTCCTAAGGGAGCACTAAAAACTGCAGCTATTCCAGCGCCACCTCCTGCTGCTACTATCACTCTTCTGAAAGCTGTGGGAGCTTTTAGCCATTTGGCCATTTGCCAAGCAACAGATCCTCCCATTTGAACTGATGGACCTTCTGGACCTAAAGGAAAACCACTACCAATAGCGATAATTCCTGATATCAGCTTTACTAATCCTACTTTTAAATTCATTGGAACTTTTTTATGCCTTAAAAAACCCATGATTTGACTTACGCCTGAACCTTTTGCAGCAGGTGCAATATTTTTAATTAAATATCCTGCAATGGCTCCGCCTAAAGCTCCAAAAATTGGTAATACCAAAAAAGATGGAAATTGTTCTAGTAGTGTCAATCTCCAATTATTGATATAGTAGATTCCAGTTTTAAAGGAAATGCTTGTTATTGAAGCTCCTAAACCTGTTAATAAGAGAGATAATGCAACTACAAGAGATCTTTGTTTTAATAATTTTTTGATGCTACGAGAAGAAGTATTACTTTTATTTTGAATATTTTGTGCAAAAAGGTTCGGCATAATCCATAATTATTTTGACAAGCTGAAATCGTTTATTTCATCAAATTGAAGATAACGATAAAGTTCATCTGCATATGGATTAATTTTATTTTTAGTAATATCCTGATACTCTTCCACTTCAGGAATTTTCCCAAGAAGTGCGCAAACTGCTGCTAATTCAGCACTCCCTAAAAATACTTGCGCATTTTTCCCAAGTCTATTGTCAAAATTTCTTGTACTAGTAGAAAATACTACAGACCCTTCATCAACTCTGGCTTGATTTCCCATGCATAAAGAACAGCCTGGCAACTCTAATCTTGCACCACAATTCTCAAAAATTTTATAGTAGCCTTCAGCTTTAAGAGTTTCCTCATCCATTTTTGTTGGTGGACAAATCCATAATTTAGCTTTTAAATTTTGTGCACCTTCAAGAATTTTCGCAGCAGCTCTGTAATGACCAATATTTGTCATGCAGGAACCTATAAAAACTTCGTCAATATTTGTATTTGCAACATCAGTGATTTCCTTTACATTATCTGGATCGTTAGGGCATGCAACTATGGGTTCTGTTACTTTTGCTAGATCAATTTCAATGATTTCCTCATAAGTAGCGTTTGCATCTGGCTGAATTAATGAGGGGTTTTTTAACCAATTTTTCATATCATTTATTCTTCTTGAAATCGATTTGGAGTCTTCATAATTACTCTCAATCATTTTTTCAAGAAGGCAAATATTACTTTTTAAGTATTCTTGAACAGTTTCTTGGGATAAAAGTATTGTGCTACCTGCGCATGAGCGTTCTGCAGTAGCATCAGTTAGCTCAAAAGCTTGTTCAAGCTTTAAGTTAGGTAATCCTTCAATTTCCATAATTTTTCCGTTAAATATATTTTTTTTATTTGTTTTCTCAACAGTTAAGAATCCTTTTTTAATAGCGAAGAGAGGGATTGCATTAACCAAATCTCTTAAAGTAATACCTGGTAATAATTCTCCTTTGAATTTAATGAGTACAGATTCTGGCATATTTAATGGCATTGACCCTATTGCAGCTGCAAAGGCAACAATGCCCGAACCTCCAGGAAATGAAATACCAAGAGGGAATCTGGTATGACTATCTCCACCAGTTCCAACGGTGTCGGGGAGAAGCATTCGGTTAAGCCAACTATGAATTATGCCATCTCCTGGTTTAAGAGCGACCCCACCTCTTTGAGATATAAAATCAGGTAATTCTTTGTGGGTAACTAAATCTACTGGTTTAGGATATGCAGCTGTATGACAAAAACTTTGCATCACTAAATCTGCTGTGAATCCTAAACAAGCTAGTTCTTTTAGTTCATCTCTTGTCATTGGCCCAGTAGTATCTTGACTACCAACTGTTGTCATAATTGGTTCACAGGTCATTCCAGGCCTAACTCCATCTAAACCACATGCTTTTCCTACTATTTTTTGGGCTTGAGTAAAGCCATAATCATTTTTTTCTGGATTTTGTGGTCGGATAAATATTTCACTCGGTTGATAATCTAATTTGTTCCTAATTTTATCTGTCAGAGATCTCCCAATCATGAGATTAATTCTGCCGCCAGCTTGAATTTCATCAGTAAGAGTTGATGGACTTAATTCAAATTTGCTTATTAATTCTTCAGTTTTTGAATCTTTTTCAATTTTTTTAATGATACCTTCATAAGGATATATTTTGATAATATCTCCTGTTTTCATATGAGATACGTCAGCCTCTATAGGTAAAGCTCCTGAATCTTGGGCGGTATTAAAGAAAATAGGGGCTATTTTAGTACCAATTATTATCCCACCTGTTTTTTTATTTGGAACAAAAGGGATATCTCTGCCTATGTGCCAAATCAGTGAATTAATAGCAGATTTTCTAGAACTACCTGTCCCAACAACATCTCCAACATAAGCGATTTGTAAATTTTGTTTTTTTAAATTATCAAGAATCTTTAGCCCATCTGGTTTTTTAAATTCCAGCATAGCTAATGCGTGCATTGGTATATCGGGTCGCGTTGTTGCATGTACAGCCGGAGATAAGTCATCTGTATTCGTCTCTCCATCAACTTTAAACACCAAACAAGTAATTTCTTTTTCTAAAACTGGTTTATTTTTGAACCATTCTGCATTTGCCCAACTATTTACCACCCTTTTTGCATAAATATTATTTTGCGATAATTCATAAATTTCATTAGCTGAGTCGTAAACAAGAATAATATTTTTTAAAACTTCTGCAGCTTTTTGCGCAAGTAAATTATTTTTTCCTTTAAGAATTTCAACTAGAGAATTTACATTATATCCGCCTATCATTGTGCCTAATATTTCAATTGCCTTTTCGGGGTTTATTAACTTGCAATATTTTTCAGAATTAACAATAGCTGTAAGCCAGCTTGCTTTTACATAAGCAGCTTTATCAACTCCAGGAGGTACTCTATTTATCAATAAGTCTAGTAAATATGATGAATCATAGTTACTATCTTGTTCCAATAATTTTGTAATACAATTTGTTTGCTCAGCATTTAAAGGTAAAGGAGGTATTCCTTTGGCAGTTCTTTCAGCGGCGTGATCTGCATATTCTTTTAGCAATGTTTCCAAATTCTTCATTAGTAAGGTTTAATGCCTAATCTATTGTTATTTTTAATATTGAAAAGGAGAGTATTCATAAATGCTTTTTTAAATATTCAAACTTCTTAATTAATCAATGACGACATCATCAAGTAATTCAGCTTTAGAAAAGACATCAGATTTACATGTTGTTGAAACACGTCCATTAATACCTCCAAGCACATTACATAATGATATACCTTTAGATCATAACTCTGCCAATACAGTATCCAAAACAAGAAGATCAATACAAAATATTTTGCACCATAATGATCCAAAGCTTTTGGTTATTGCAGGTCCATGTTCAATTCATGATTTAGAGGCGGCAAAAGAATATTCAAAATACATCGAAAACTTTCGAGAAATTTATAAAGATAAATTAGAAATAATTATGAGAGTATATTTTGAGAAACCAAGAACTACTATCGGTTGGAAAGGACTTATAAATGATCCTCATTTAGATGATTCATATGATATAAACACTGGTTTAAGAAGGGCAAGAAGTTTACTCGCATATCTCGCCACGCGTGGAATACCTTCTGCTACAGAATTATTAGATCCAATTGTTCCTCAATATATTGCCGATTTGATAAGTTGGACAGCCATAGGTGCTAGGACTACTGAAAGTCAAACGCATAGGGAGATGGCATCAGGATTATCTATGCCTATAGGTTTTAAAAATGGAACCGATGGCTCTTTTACTACTGCAATAAATGCAATGCAATCAGCTTCAAAATCGCATCATTTCTTAGGTGTAAATGCCAATGGAATGGCTTCTATTGTTAATACTACGGGGAATCCAGATGGTCATATAGTTTTAAGAGGCGGTTCAAAAGGCCCAAATTTTGAAAGCCATCATGTTCAAAGAATTTCTGCTGAATTAAAGCAATGTAATCTTCCTGAAAAAGTGATGATTGATTGCAGTCATGGAAATTCAAACAAAGACTTTCGAAAACAGTCTGAAGTACTAAACAACATAGCTATGCAAATTAGTAAAGGTGAAAAAAATATTTTAGGAGTTATGCTTGAAAGTCATCTGAAGGAGGGTAATCAAAAACTTTCTAATAGAAAAAATCTTGAGTTCGGCAGAAGTATAACTGATGCCTGCATAGATATTGAAACTACAAGAAATCTTCTTGCTACATTGTATGAATCAATTCCTTAATTTATAATCTAGTAATAAAAAAATTAAAGCACATAGCTGATGAAATAGGAACTGTAAAATTATCTATTCCAAAAATGCTGAACTGTTCAAGTGCTGTTGCTATCGCCGCTATAGTAAAAAAATTAAAATTGAAAGAGTATTCTGAGTAATAACTTAAACCAAAAATTATTATCAAACTAATAGTGAACATTGTTAATGTTCCCAAAATAGATTTTTTCTGGTTAAACAAAAACCAACTTTTAGATTGAATGTTTTTCCCTATTAATCCAGCAAATCCATCTCCAAAAGTCATTATAAAAAATCCAACAATTAGTGATATTGGGTCACTTTCCCAAAAAAGATAAATTAAAACAAATAGACTAAAGCAATAAAATAAAGTTCCAAAACTTTTCCTTTCTACATCTTCAATGATTGGAAATACCTTATAGAGGTAATTAAAAATGATTAATAATGAAATTATTCCAGTAAAGTAGAGAGCTGCAATTTGATTAATCTCAAGATATTTTGCTATTGGAATAAGTGGGCCTATCCCAATATGAATCATTTTTCTCAAAACTTCTTTCTTTTTTGGATTAAGATTTTTGAAAAGTATGGATATTAAAAATACAAATATTATATAAATTAAAATTATGGCAAATTTCAACAATTTGATTAAGCTGCTTTTTGGTGAGTTGTCATTACTCTAAGCTTTAGGATGGCTTTTGCTTCTAATTGTCTTACCCTTTCTCTTGATACATTAATTTGTCTTCCAATTTCGGCTAAAGTTAAAGGCTCTGCTCCATCTAACCCAAAACGAAGTTTCATTATTTTTTGTTCTCTTTCATTTAATTGAGCTAGCCATGTTCCTAAATGTTCTTTTTGAATGGTTCTGTCCATTCCCTCCATAGGTTCTTCACAATTTGGATCAGGAATTAGCTCGCCAAGAGTGCTTCTGTCTTCTTCTCCTCTCGCATGAGCATCAAGTGAAGCGCAGGGGGCACTTTGAGAAATTAGATCTTCTAGGTCTTTTTGTTCAATTCCCATTGCATTTGCCATTTCTAATCTCGTTGGTTGTCTTCCGTATTTATGAGACAGTTCTCGAGAGACTCTCCTCATTTTTGATAATTTTTCACTTATGTGAATAGGTAATCTTATAGTTCTGGCACTATTATCAATAGCTCTTGTCATTCCTTGTCTGATCCACCAATAAGCATAAGTAGAAAATTTATAGCCCATTGCTGGATCAAATTTATCAACGGCTCTTTCCAATCCAATTGCCCCTTCTTGAACTAAATCTAATAGCTCTAAGCCTTGATTTTGATATTTTTTTGCAACAGATACAACCAGTCTTAAATTAGCAGCCATCATTCTATCTCGAGCTTTTTTACCAACTCTGATTAGATGTCTATTTCGAGGTGTTCTCTCAATTTCGGGAGTTTCTAGCAATTTTTTCATGTTTTGAACATGATGAGCTAGTTCAATTTCTTCTGCTGCAGTAAGGAGTGGAACTCTTCCTATACTACTCAAATAATGACCAATAGAATCTGAGGCAAGTCTCCCAGATTTTTTTTGGTTTTGTTTACCAGTCGAGCTGGATTGTGCGTTACGAGCTTTGCTCGTTGTGTTTGGTAATCTAGGTTCTTCAATGTTATTTTTTGAAGAATCCTTAAAAGATTCCAGAGGGATCCCCATCACCCTGGCCTCCTACAAGTGGATTTTTTAAAAAGCTAGCACTGAAATCGATATAAAAACTACTTTTGCTTTGAAACTTTAAAGACAAAAAAATTATTTTTAGTATATATTTCCTTAAAAGTATTGCAATGAAAGGGTTTTATAGAAATATAAAATTTTTAAAAATATTAAGTAATTTTTCCAAAATGTCATAAAAATCAACTATTTTGCCAACTCTCTATTAAGTCAAATTGAGAGCGATTTGATAGTTTTTCTTCAGATGATTTTTTGTAACTCCCATCTGGATTCATAAGCCATGAGTAGTAGTTATCATCTATATAAGTTTTTAAAAGATTATGTAGTTGAGATTTTAATTTTAAATCTTCTATGGGAGTAATAGCCTCAATCCTTCTATCTAGATTTCTTCTCATCCAGTCTGCGCTTCCAATGAAAACCTCTGTATTATTGTTATTGTAGAACCAAAATATTCTTGAATGTTCAAGAAAGTGGCCGATTATACTTTTAACTTTTATGTTTTCACTCAAATTTTTTCTTTGTGGATATAAACAACAAACCCCCCTAACAATTAAATTAATCTGAACTCCAGTTTGTGATGCAAAATACAATAATTCAATTATTTCTGGATCCACTAAGGAATTCATTTTTGCGATGATTTTCGCTTCCTTACCCTGCTTAGCATTTTCAATCTCACGATTGATTAAATAAATAAATTTTGTTCTTAAAGATGATGGAGATACTAATAATTTTTGGTAAGTTTTTTGTTTAGAAAATCCCGATAAGTAATTAAATAGTTCTATTAAGTCAGAGGCAATTTCTGGATCAGTGGATAATAATCCTATATCTGTATAGAAACGGGAAGTGTTTGAATTATAATTACCAGTCCCTATATGGAAATAATTTCTTAATCTTCCTTTTTCTCTCCTTACGATTAAAGCTATTTTGGTATGGGTTTTAAAACCTATTATGCCATACACTACATGGATCCCAGCCTGCTCAAGTTGTTTCGCCCATTGAATATTATTATCTTCATCAAATCTAGCTTTAAGTTCAACTAAGGTCATTACTTCTTTACCATTCTCTGCAGCTCGCATTAGAGCAGAGATGATAGGCGAATCCTTGGAAACTCTATATAAAGTAATTTTTATAGCCATTACAAGTGGATCATCGGCGGCTCTGTTTATAAATTCCTCCACTGAAGTTTTAAATAAGTCATAGGGATGATGTAGCAGAATATTTTTTTTTCTAAGTATCTTGAAAATAGAATTGAGTTTTTTGCTTGAAGGCAAATCTAAATTTTTTAAATGTTGGTGAGTTTTCCCAATTAGTAGATTTTCTTTTAAATCATCTCTATTAATTTTTGTAAGCTGATTTAAATCGTCAAGGCCTAAAAAACTTTTGCAAAAGTAAATATATTCTTTTTGTATTGAGATACTTTCAATTAGTAATTTTAGAATATTCTCTGGTGTATCCGATTCAACTTCTAATCTAACTACGTCTCCACCTAATCTTCTCTTTTGCAAACTTTGTTCAACTGCTAAAAGAAGATCATCAGCTTCAAGTTCTTTTAATTCTAAATCTGCATCCCTTGTCACTCTAAAAAAAGAGTAATTTATGCATTCCATTCCGTTAAATAAAGTATTTATATTATTCCCAATTAAATCTTCAACACTTATGAATAAATATGTACTTTCATCACTATGTTGAATAATTTCATTTGGAATTTGTATAAATCTATTTATATTTTTTGTTGGTATTTTTATTCTGACAAATTGATTTTTAGCATTTTCACCATCCCTTATTAGAGCTGCCAAATTTAGACTTAGATTACTAATAAAAGGAAATGGATGTGCCGGATCAACAACTAATGGGGTTAATAAAGGGAAAATAGATGTAGTGAAGAAGTTATTACACCAATTTCTTTGATTTTCACTTAAGTCCTTATATTTTTTTAAAATGACACCTTTTTCTTTTAATTCATTATTTAATTCATTATTTACAAAGCTTTCTTGAAGAGTAGTTAATTTTTTTACTTCGTTGTTGATTTTTGTTAATTGTTCTTTAGGGGTAAGTCCGTCAATACTTTTTTTAGTAATTCCTGCTTCAACTTGAGCCTTTAATGAAGCTACCCTTACCATAAAAAACTCATCAAGATTATTACTAAAAATCGAACAAAATTTTACTTTATCTAGGATTTTGTACTCCTTTTCAAAACCAGTTAGGAGCACTCTTTTATTGAATTCAATCCAACTTAATTCTCTATTAATAAAAACATCAGCTTGGCTGTTCATTAAATTACTTTTGGTTTTTGATTATTACAGGATTATTATTTTTACCCTCTGCAATAAGATATATCATGAAAAGTAAGATAACGGAACCAGCTATAAAAGGTGATCTAGGACCAAAACTATCATAAACCTTACCGGCCATTGCAATTCCTAAGACTCCTCCAAGACTTTGAAGACCTTGAAGGTTACTTAGAATTGATCCTTGTTTATCAACGTCTAATTTCTTTGATATTAGTGCTCTTAAGGTGGGGGTGATTAACCCTGCCCCAATGGCCAGAAATGAAACAGCTGAATAAATATTTATTGTTGCATTTTCTTTTGGAGCAGTTATTAATAGAGCACATGCCACAAGAATGAAGCCTGATCCGATAAGCGTTAATCGCATTTCGCCAAATTGTTTTACAAGAGGCCCAATGAGTCCTCCCTGAACGATAATTGCAATAATTCCTACTACCACAAGAGTTCCACTTGATGCTTTGGTCGTCCAGTTTAAAGATTCTTGAAGGAAAAATATAAGGATATTGGTCAATCCAGTAAAAGCAATAAAATAAATAAAAAATGCTAATGATAATTTTTTAATCTTTTCTTCTTTGAAAACTGTAAATAGCTCTTTTAAAGGGTTTTTTAAAATAGTTATTGATTGATTTGAGTCATTATTAGGCTTGGTTTCTGGTAAGTAGAGAAATACAAGGAGAAAATTGATTATTGGAATGATTGAGGCTATCAAAACTGGAATAATAAAATTATTATTTGTATTTTTTGCAAAAATTACAACAAAAATATTACCTAAGAAAAAACTTAAACCAAAAGCTACACCAATAAGACCAAATGTTTTTGCTCTTTTTTCAGGACTTGAAATATCTGCCAGAATTGTTGTTGCTGTAGCTGCAGTCCCCCCACTCAAACCGTCAATTAGTCTCGCTAAAAATAATAAAAATAACGGAATGGAGGCTATTGAATTTGACCAGTTAAAAAGAACCGTAAATGATAATATTGATATTCCTATGACTGAACCAGTAATACAAAAAAGAGTGACGGGTCTTCTTCCATATCTATCACTCATAAGTCCTATGAAAGGAGAAGCTGTAAATTGAGCTAATTGGTAAGTGCATGATAGTAAACCATATGTACTTGCTTTAGAGTCAAAAAGTAAAACAAAAGAGGGTAATATGGGTAAAAGTATACTTTCACTTAAACGATCATTTAGAAGAGTAATAAACGCGCTAAGGAGAGTAAATTTTTTATTTGATTTTAATAAACTTTCTTTCACAATATTTTCCTTCATTTCGATTAACTTCTACTACCATACTTGTTAATGGAGAATATTGTGCCCGGCATTGTTTATTTAGTTGGAGCAGGTCCTGGTGACCCTGAGCTTTTAACTCTAAAAGCTTTACGCCTAATAAAAAATTGTGATGCATTAGTTCATGATGCTTTAATCCCGGATAAAATAACAAAAGAGGCAGGAAAAAATACACAAATTTTCCATGTAGGTAAAAGAGCTGGAAAGTGTTCTGTACCTCAGGCTGAAACTAATGCTCTTATTTTGAAATTGGCAAAAGAAGGCAAAAATGTTGTCAGGCTTAAAGGGGGAGATCCATTTGTCTTTTCTAGGGGTGGTGAAGAAGTATCGTTTTTAGAAAAAAATGGAGTTTCAGTTGAAATCGTTCCTGGGATCACTTCTGGTATTGCTGCTCCCACATATTTTGGTATTCCACTTACTCATAGAGATGCTGCGAGTTCTGTAACTTTCGTAACCGGTCATGAGCATGTTGATAAGGAAAAAAAGAGCGTTAATTGGAGAGATTTAGCTAAATCTTCAGATAGCTTAGTTATCTTTATGGGTATAAAAAATATTGAATTTATTGTAGAAGAGTTAATTTTGGGCGGCTTATGTAAGAATACAAAATGCGCTGTAATCCAGGAAGCTACTTTGAAAAATCAAAAATGTTTTATAGAGAAATTAGATAATCTCGCAGATAAAATTAAAGATAAAGAATTTTTATCTCCATCAATTATCATTATTGGAAAAATTGTTGAATTTAAGGTCAACAACAACATAACTAAGGTATCTGATGTCTATTTATCAGATATTAATAAAGTTCAACTATACAATAAATCCCAAAAGTAAATTGGATCGAATTTAGGTTTAAGCTTTAAATCATTAACTTGAGTAATTTGTCTGCAAGATAAACTATTAATTGCAAATATTATGTCATCTTTTTGAAATTCTGGAGAAATTAATTCTTCTTTTACAATTTTCAATTTTAAAGCTTTAGAAATCATAATCCCCTCTAAACAGCCGCTCTCTTTTCTAGGCGTTATCCATTGATTATTTCTTTTAATTAGAAGATTAAATGTGCTTCCACAACAAAGTTCACCTGACGTATTCAACAGGATAGAATCATCAAATGATTTTTCATTAGCCTCTGTCAAAACTTGTATAGCTTGATTATATGAAAATGTCTTGCATTTACTTACAAGACTGAATTCATTTATTTTTTCTGTTTGACTAATAAAAACGCTTATAGGATTAAAATTTGGTTTTATTCTATAGAACTCAATCCATAAATTATCTAAATCTTTTGTTTCTAAAGTGCTATTAATTCTAAGTGTTCTTCCTTCATTAGCCCCTCGACTATAGTTTATTCTTACTGAAGCAAATTGATCATTCTTAAGCGATAACTTTCTAATTCCATCATTAATAAGTTGTCTCAAAGTTAATTTATTTATTTTGAGATTAATATTTAAAATTTTGCTACTTTCTTCTAACCTTTTCAGATGTTCATCAAAAAGAACAGGTTTGTTTTCTTTTATTAAGATGGTTTCAAATATACCATCAGCAAATTTTAATCCTCTATTATTAGCCGCAATAAATATTCTATCAATATCTGACCATTGATCCTTGTACCATCCTAATGATCCTATCATTTTAGTGAATCAATTAATGGTAAAAGTTTCCACTTGAGTTCATTGGTTTCCTCTTCAGGATTAGAGTCAATAACTATTCCGCAACCAGCATATATATTGATTTTTGTCTCTTTGATTAAAAATGATCTTATTAATATATTGCTGTCAAACTCTCCATTCCAGTCAAGCTTCAAAAATGAGCCACAGTATGGTCCGCGTTCACATTCTTCTAATTCAAAAAGTCTCTGGCATGACCTTAATTTAGGTGCTCCAGTTATAGAACCCCCAGGCCAACAAGCTTTTAGCAAATCAATCCAGTTCTTGTCTTTTTTTAATTTACCTCTGATTACTGAAGTTAGATGATGAACTTTTAAGAAACTTTCAAGTTTTAATATTTCTGGCACCATAATGCTTCCTGTTTCGCAAACTTTACTCAAATCATTTCTTATTAGGTCAACAATCATAATGTTTTCGGCTCTATCTTTTTCGTTCGTTATTAAATCGATGGCATTAAGTGCGTCTTGATTTAAATCCTTATCTCTGGATCTAGTTCCTTTGATAGGTCTTGATTCTACAAAATTTTTACTATCTTTTTTTATAAATCTTTCCGGGGAGGTAGATAATACCGCCTCTTTATAGTGATCATTTACTATTATTCCTCCAAAGGGAGCTCTTAATTTACTTCTTATTTTTAAATATATATCTAGAGGACTATAGTTTTTGGCAGATTCAATTTCGCATTTAGTTGTTAGGTTTGCTTGAAATAAATCGCCTGAAGAAATTAATTTTTTCAATTTTAAAATATTTTTTTGAAATTTTGTAGCCATTTCGTCCAAATTAATTCTTGAAAAATCAAAATTTAAATTTGTTTGCATAATATTGGCTTCTTCAAAAGTTTTTATATTGTTGATTATATTTTTATAATTCATCAGTTCATATAAGTCCGTGCCTTCGATAATTATTTCTTTTTTAATTAGATTACATTTAATGATTGGATCATATGATGCAATCCATAAAGTTGCCATATCAGATTGTCGCCAAGGGTTTTTTGGTTCTATGTATACTCCAGCTTCATAACTCAACCATCCAATCCAAAATCCTTTTTCAATATTTTTTAAATTGTTAAAGGGATTATTCGTTTTGTCTAAATTATTGATATCTCTTGATTGGATTACTTTTTTAGGTTTAATTCCTATTATTGACCATTCCCCATTTTCCTTACCGTCACTGTCTAGCCAAGCTAATCCTTTATCTCCGAATTTTTTTGTTAGATGATGCGTAATCAGTGCTGGATCTATCCATTTGTCTAGTATTATTTTTTTTATTTTCATTTTTTGTGATTATTATTGAGCCATTTTTCGTAGGCGGCATTTCTAATTCTGCAGCTATCACACTTACCGCATGGTTTTGAATTGCCTGAGTAACAACTCCATGTTTTATCAAAAGGGACATTATTATCAAAAGCTAATTTTATAATTTCCTCTTTATTTAAATCTAATAGTGGTGTCCAAAGTTTTATTGGGTTATTTTCTCTTCCTCTTTTATTGGCTAAATCTGCTAATTCTTGAAATTTTTTAATGTAGTCAGGTCTGCAATCTGGATAACCGGAATAATCCAGTGCATTAACTCCTAATCCTATAAAATCAGCATCTATTGCTTCGGCGTAACTTAGTGCAACGGAAATAAATATAGTATTTCTTCCAGGAACATAAGTATTAGGAATTTTATTAGTTTGTAATCCTTCTATCGGAATATTTTTTTGAGTATCAGTTAATGAAGAGCCTCCCCATAAAGTTAAGTCAAGCTTAATGATTTTAAATTCTTCGATATCAAAGTGTTTTGCAATTATTGATGCAGAATTTAATTCTTTTTTATGACGTTGACCATAATCAAATGAAAGGCCAAAAATTTTAGCTTCGGATTTTTTCGCGATACCAGTAACTGTAGAAGAATCTAAACCTCCAGATAATAAAACTACTATTGATTTATTTTTAAGATTCATATGATTTCATTTAATTTTTAAGTATTTGTGAGTTTGGAGACTCAGTTTCCAATCGGGGTTATTTTTTACAAAATCGATAGCAAGAGAAAACCCATTATTATTGTTCCATGCTGGCTGTAAATAAAAAATTTTATTTTCTTTTTTTAAGTTATCTTCGCTTTTTGAGTGTTGATATTGCTTTAAAGTTTCTTTTTTTATTTGAATAGCAAATTTAATATCTTCTATTTCATTTATGATTATTTTGATTTCATTACAGTTTTTTAAAAAATAATTTTTTGGAGGTGAGTGTCTTTTAGGAGATAAAGTAATCCAGTCATAACTTCCTGATATCGAATTAACTCCACTTGTCTCAATATGAATCTTCATTGAGTTTTGTCCTTCTCCCATTGTCATTTTTTTAATGGCTTTGCAAAAATTATCCAAGTTATGTTGTAAAGGTTCTCCACCTGTAATAACGCAAAAAGATGCTCCTTTTTCTCTAGCAATTTTTATGCGATTTATTATTTTTTCAATTGATATAGAGGGGTATTTTTTCTCATCCCATGAATTTTTGGTATCGCACCACGAACATCCAACTTTACAACCTGCCAACCTTACAAAAAAAGCACTTTTCCCAGCATGATAACCTTCACCTTGTAATGAATGAAATTGTTCGATTAAGGGTAAAAAATTTGTCATTTTTTCATTCAAAAAAATAAAGAATATTAATTTGATTGAGTTAACTTATCTTGAGAGGCTTTTATTAAACCTTTAAATAAAGGATGAGGTTTGCCAGGTCTTGATAAAAACTCAGGATGATATTGACATGCTAAGAAGTAAGGATGATTTTCTAACTCAATTAACTCAACTAATCTGCCATCTGGTGATGTACCACTAATTTTGTATCCAGAATTTAAAAAACTTTGTTTGTAGTAATTATTAAATTCGTATCTATGTCGATGTCTCTCATAAATGACATCTTCATCATATAAGTGTTTAGCAGTTGTATTTTTTGTCAATCTACATGGATAAACTCCAAGCCTCATTGTCCCACCTAAATCAACTACATCTTCCTGTTCTGGTAATAAATGTATCACTGGATTAGCAGTTTTTGGGTCTAGTTCTGAACTAGATGCATCTGGAAGATTAGCAATGTTCCTAGCCCATTCTATAACTGCACATTGCATACCAAGGCACAGACCTAAAAAGGGAATTTTATTTTCTCTTGCGAATTTTATAGCAGAAATTTTTCCATTGACTCCTCTATTACCAAATCCTCCAGGTACGACAATTGCATCAACTTCACTTAAGTAAGTTTCTGCTGAATTTTTTTCTATCATTTCAGCACTTACCCAATGTAAATCTAATAAAGCCTTTTGTTCAATGCATGCATGTCTTAAAGCTTCAACAACGGATAAATATGCATCTCCAAGCTCAATGTATTTACCAACGAGAGCAACTTTTATTGGAGCTCCAGGATTTCTTAGATTATGTATTAGTTGTTCCCAATTTTTCAAATCACATTTTTTATCTTCAAGTTCTAAATACTTGAGGGTTTGTTTGCATAAACCTTCTTTTTTTAACGAAAGAGGTACAGAATAAATACTATCTGCGTCTAATGCTTCAATTACAGAGTTAATACTGACACCGCAAAACCCACTAAGCTTCTTTTTAAGTGCTTCATTGATTGATTTATCACTTCGGCATACAAGTAAATCTGGCTGAATTCCAATTGACCTTAATTCTTTCACTGAATGTTGTGTTGGTTTGGTTTTTATTTCGCCAGAGGTTTTGATGTAAGGAAGTAATGTTACGTGTATGTATGCAACATCATTCCTATTTACATCATTTTTAAATTCTCTTATTGCTTCTAAAAAAGGTAAAGATTCAATATCACCAACTGTTCCACCAATTTCAGTAATAATAATATCTGCATTGCTGTTGGCAGCTACTCTGTGAATTCTTTCTCTTATTTCTCTCGTTATGTGAGGTATTACTTGCACAGTGCCACCGTTATAACTACCTCTTCTTTCTTTATTTATAACTGCTTGATAGATAGATCCCGTAGTAACACTATTTAACCTGGTCATTGCAGTATCAGTAAATCTTTCATAGTGACCTAAATCTAGATCGGTTTCAGCCCCATCTTCGGTTACAAATACTTCTCCATGTTGGAAGGGACTCATTGTTCCTGGATCAACATTTAGATATGGATCTAGTTTTAATATTGAAACACTATACCCTCTAGACTTTAATAATCTTCCTAAGCTAGCTGCTACAATTCCCTTACCAATGCTGGAAACTACTCCTCCGGTGACAAATACAAATTTTGACATTGAATATTTTTAATTAAGCACATCCTCCTTATATTTTATTTAAACAAAAAACTTTTTGATCATCCATATATATTCTTATTCATCAATTGTTATTTCAATATCTAATTCTTTTAATTGTGATTCAGAGACATTTGAAGGTGCATTTGTGAGAAGACATTTTGCTTGTTGATTTTTTGGGAAAGCAATGGTTTCTCTGATTGAATCTGCACCAATGATCAGCATGGTAATACGATCTAATCCAAACGCTATTCCACCATGAGGAGGAGCACCCATTTCTAAGGCTTCTATTAAAAATCCAAATTTTTCATCAATCTCATTATTAGTAAGTCCTACTATTTTCAGAACCTCTCTTTGCAAGTTTGCTTCATGGATACGTAAAGAGCCACCTCCTAACTCCAATCCATTAAGAACTAAGTCATAAGCATTGGCTATAGATTTCTCAATTTCTTTTTTCAAGTTTTCAGAATCTTTAGATTTTATATTCTTTGGAGAACAAAAAGGATGATGTAATGCTTCATATCTATTTTCCTCTTCATTTCTCTCAAACATCGGGAAATCAGTTACCCATAAGAAATTCCATTTACTTTTATCTATGAGATTTAAGTCTTTTGCAATGTATTGCCTCACTCTATCTAATGACTGGTTGACAATTTGTTTATCCCCCGCTCCCAAGAGGATTAAGTCTCCATCTTTTGCTTCTGTAATTCTTAAAATATCAGCTATATGCTTTTCACTTAAATTATTTTTAATTGCCCCAATAGTCTCAAGCTCATCTCCTTTGACCCTTATAAAGGCCAAACCACCAGCTCCTGCATCTTGGGCTACTTGGAAGATATCCCCTCCTGGTTTAATTCTTACGTTGCTAATACTTGAATTACCTCCTTTGACTGTTATGGATTTTATATAACCTCCAGACTTAATTGCCTTGGTGAAAATATTAAAGCCAATATCACCTAATACTTCTCCTAAATCTTTTAATAACATTTGATATCTGGTATCTGGTCTATCAGTTCCGTAATTATCCATTGCTGCTTGCCATGACATTCTTGGAAAAGCATTATCAAAATTAATGTTTAACACTTCTTTCCATATTTTTTTTATAAGACTTTCATTAAAAGAAATTATTTCTTCTTCACTAATAAAGCTCATTTCAATATCTAATTGAGTAAACTCTGGCTGTCTATCTGCCCTTAAGTCTTCATCACGAAAACATTTTGCTATTTGATAATACTTGTCCAAGCCTCCAACCATCAATAGTTGTTTAAATAGTTGTGGGGATTGAGGTAGAGCAAAAAATTCTCCATTTGAAATACGTGCTGGAACAAGAAAATCGCGAGCTCCTTCTGGAGTTGATTTTGTAAGTAATGGAGTCTCTACTTCTGTAAATCCAAAATTATCAAGAAATTCTCTAGCAACTTTAATAATCTTATGCCTTGTTTTTAAATTTTCTAGTAATTTACCTCTTCTTAAATCTAGATATCTATACTTTAATCTGAGTTCTTCTTTTGTATTTTCATAATCATGTATAGACACTGGAAAAGGTAAGTTTTTTTCAATTTGGTTGAGAATTTGCAAATCTTTAACCTTAAGCTCTAACTCTCCAGTACTTAAATTTTTATTTATTGAATCTTTGGGTCTTTCATTAATAATTCCGCTAACCATAATTACCGTCTCATTTCTAAGAGTTTCTGCCTGTTTAAATAGATTTGCTCCATCGTCTGGGTTAATTGTTATCTGTAAGAATCCACTATGGTCTCTTAAATCAATAAAAATTACACCACCATGATCTCTCCTTCTATCTACCCATCCACATAGATCCACTAATTTACCTATATCTGTGTTATTAAGTTCTTCACAAATTTTGTTTCTCATCTAAGTATGATTTATTTATCAATAACTTATAATAATTCTTTAAGGGTAAATTTAGTTAATAATTCTTTTTGTAAAATGCTCTTTTTGTTATAACCCCTTTAAATTTTTTGCCTCTTATTAATATTTGAACTTCATTATTTATTAAGGCATGCGAAGTATCGATGTATGCGAAAGCTATAGCTTGTTGTTTAGTTGGAGACCAACTGCCGCTAGTGATGGTTCCAATATTTTCTTCATCTTTAAGTACTACGCAACCTTTTCTTCCTATTGCTTTGCCTTCTATAGAGAGACCAACTAACTTTTTCTGAATACCTAATCTTGACTGCTCTTCGAGAAATCTTCTTCCAAAGAATTCGTGATTATTTTCTAGATGTACTAGCCAACCTAATCCTGCTTCATATGGAGAAGTTTCTTCATTAATATCCTGGCCGTAAAGATGCATGCCTGCTTCAAGTCTAAGAGTATCTCTAGCTCCTAAACCACAAGGCGCAACATTTTTGGCAATTGAGAAATCCCATAAATTAATTGCTGCTTTTTTAGATAAAAGTATTTCTAGGCCATCTTCCCCTGTATATCCTGTCTTGGAAAAGAAGATTTTTTCTCTAGGAGAGATATGTTCAAAGATTTTATATTCGCATCCAAAGTAAGGGATGTGTGAGATAGATGATTCAATCCATTCTTCAAATAAATCGAATGAGTTCTTCCCCTGTAGTGCTAAAAGTACTTTGTTTTTTTTAAAGTTGGTTATCGAAATTTCATATTTATTTGAATTATTATTAATCCACTGAAAATCTACTTCATATCTACTTGCATTTACTATTAACAATACTTCTGAAATGTCATTGTCTTGTATACCAAGGTCATAAATAATTAAATCATCTATTATTCCTCCTTTTTCATTGAGCATTACTGTATAAAGCCCCTGCCCTTCGCAGAATGAGTATAAATTAGTAGGAAAAAACTTTTGAATATAATCCTTTGGATTGATTCCCTTAATAGAGATTACACCCATATGAGAAATATCAAACAATCCTGCTGAGGATCTAACTGATTGATGCTCGTTGATCAATCCTGAAAATGATATTGGCATTTCCCAACCTGCAAAATCCACTAATTTTGCATTGGATTGATCATATTTTGAATAAAGAGGACTTTTAAGCAAATCCATGAAATATTTAATTTTAATTTAGTATTTTTACACTTTAGTTTAGAAATTTTTTATTGCATATTTTCTAATGACAAAATTAAGCTTCTGAGTACTTTGGCTGCAACAATGCTACTAACTCCGCTTTTATCAATTTCTGGAGATAATTCCACAATATCCGAAGCCACAATTTTAAAGTCTTTTAAAATTTTTAGGATTTCTTCAAAATCATTCCAAAAAAATCCTCCTGGTTCTGGAGTGCCCGTCCCTGCTAATAAACTGGGGTCAAACCAATCTAAATCTATTGTTAAATAGATTGGAGACTGAGAATATGGTAGGAGAGCTTGTTTTAAATCTTGCGCATTTCCGCCTGGATAAAAATTAACTAATTGATTGTTTTTATGCATAATTTGAAATTCTTCTTTAGTCCCACTTCTTATTCCTACTTGGAAAATTTTTTTTTCGGGCAGCACCTCTAAGCATCTTTTCATTGCACAAGCATGACTATGTTTATTTCCTTTATATGATTCTCTTAAATCTGCGTGAGCATCTAGTTGAACTAATACTAAATCTGGATATTTTTTTACTAATGCTTCAACAGCACCTCTAGTAATCGAGTGTTCGCCTCCAAGCATAATAGGACTAAGGCGTTTATTAATTAAAAAATTTGTTGCTGATTTGACTGATTCAATAACGGACTTTGAATCATTTTTATCAATTTGTATTGACCCAAAATCAACATACATAATATCCTCTAAGTCTTTATTTAGATTTGGACAATATGTTTCTAAACAAGAACTGACTTGTCTTATCGCTTCTGGACCAAATCTAGCTCCCGGTTTGAATGAACATGTTCCATCATAATTGACTCCAAATATACCAATTGCGCAATCATCAGGGCTTCTTTTTGCTCCCATAAAAATTGCATTTTCGTTATCAAATAAATTTTTTATCATTCTATGAATTGAGTTCTTTTACAATTTTATTTGGCATCATTCTGAATGCTGCATTTTGAAAATTTAAATTCCAAATTTCGCAACCTTTTTCTATTCTCAGGGCTTCATTGCAATTTTGTTTTGATAAATAAAGAACCTTTTCAGAAGCGAATGTCCAACTCCAAATACCGCTTGGATATATAGGCACAAAAGAATACATAGTTTTAGAGATTTTAAATATTTTTTTCAGGGTTTTCAAAATACTTATGTGAGTATTTTTAAAGGATTCAGGTGATTCGCTTTGAGTTGCTAGGATACCATTTTTTGTAAGAATTCTTTTGCATTCTCTATAAAAAGAGGATGAAAATAATAAATTTGAAAATTCTGAGGGATCTGAACAATCTATGAATATAACGTCGTAAAAATTATCTCGTGTTTTTTTTACCCATTGAAAACCATCATCAATATGAATCTTTAATCTTTTGTCATTCCATGCCTCGCCTCCAATTTCTTTTAAGAATTTTTGAGATATTTTTATTACTTCCTCATCAATCTCTACCAGATCAATTTTTGATATTTTAGTGTATTTAACACATTCTCTTGCAGTACCTCCGTCTCCTCCACCAATAATTAGCACATTAGATTTTTCATCAATACTACTTAATGCTGGATGCACAAGACACTCATGATAATATTTCTCGTCTTTTAATGATGTCATCCAACAACCATCTAGCATTAAAGCCCTGCCATAATATTCATTTTCAATAACAATAATTTCTTGATATTTTGATTTTTGTTTAATTAAAATTTCGCCATTTAGGCCAAATCTTGAGCCTTTATGATATTCATCTATCCATGTTGAAATATGAGTCATTAGCTTTTAAGAATTTTTTCTTTTAAGTTTTTGCTTGGCTATTTGCCAAAGCCGTTGAAAATCTCTTGGAGTCGTTTTTTTAATATTATCTCCTGCATGATGTTCTATGATTGAAAATCTGTGTAAAAATTTTTTATTAGTTTTTTTAAGAGCTGATTCAGAATTTATTTTTAAAAAGTTTGAGAGATTCAGAAGGGTAAAGTAAATATCCCCAAATTCATTATTCATTTCTGAATTATTACTATTTTTAATTGCTTCCTTTAATTCATTAATCTCTTCTTCTAACTTTTCAAAAATTTGATCGGTAGTTTCCCATTTAAAACCATATTCTTTAACAACATTTGTGATTTTATCTGTTGCAACTGTTGGCGGTAAATTGTTGATTTTCAAATTTAGATTTTTACTAATCGATGATTCCATATAAGGTGCCTCTTTTTCTGAATTTTTAATATTTTCCCAAATCTGTTGAGATTTTTCTAGTGATACTTTTTCTTTTTTTTTGAAAATATATGGATGTCTATTAATAATTTTCTTGTTTAGATTTTTTATAACATCATTTAGTTCAAATTCTTTTTTTTCGTAACCGATTTCAGCATGAAGCATTACTTGTAGTAAAAGATCTCCTAACTCTTCACATATGTTATCCGCCTTTTTTTCATATATTGCATCTATAAATTCACTACTTTCTTCATTTAAAAATGGGATCAACGATTGATGAGACTGTATTTTCTGCCAAGGGCATCCCCAAGTTTTATCTTTTAATGATTTGACATTAGATATTAATAATTTAAAGCTTTCTATAGTCTCTAAATCGGAATTTTTTTTAGAGTTATAACTATCTTTTGAGGACATGAGATATATTTTATTAATTCAATTTTGCCTCAATCATGAAATATTTAAATACTTAGTATAAATATTTCAACTTCATCTATTAGAATGATTTATTATAAGGGCGATTAGCTCAGCGGTAGAGCGCCTGCCTTACAAGCAGGATGTCCCTGGTTCGAACCCTGGATCGCCCATTTGTTATTTTTTTAATGACTGAGATCGTCAATCTTTCAATCAGTCAAAGCGCAGCTTCAGAACTATCTAGGCAAGCTTCTTTTGGAGGTTCTCCTGGAGAGATGTCAATTGATTTGGTTGAGGATAAAATTGTTCCGAAGGATGGATGCATATAAAATTAACTCCGGGCACGTGTAATGGATCCCCTATATCAAGAACTGAAGGAGTCACTTTATATGCAGATGAAAAAAAATTCAATATACTAAAAGATTTGAAATTAGATTATTACGGTGATTTAAGCGGTGGTGGATTTCTTATTTCATCACCAAAAATGCAATACGTTGTTCATGCGGTTCTGGCTTTAAACTTTTATAGGATGATTTTGTTTTTTTGCAAACTAATATTATTTTCATTAATTTGCTTCTATCAAGATAAAATAAGAAAAAGTTTCATTGAAATAAAATTTGCATATGACAGAGATGAATGATGAATTATCTTTAAAGAATTATTCACCTTTTGAAGTAGAAAAAAAATGGCAAAAAAAATGGGAATGTTTAAAAGCGTTTAGTCCTATTCCCCAAGATGATGGAGAGCCTTTTTGTATTGTTATACCTCCCCCAAATGTAACTGGTTCATTGCATATGGGACATGCATTTAATACGGCTTTGATAGATGTTGTAGTCCGTTTTCAAAGACTTTTAGGAAAGAATGTTTTGTGTTTGCCAGGCACAGACCATGCGTCAATAGCTGTTCAAACCATCCTTGAAAAACAATTAAAAAGTGAAGGTAAAACAAGTGATGATATTGGAAGAGATGAATTTCTTAAAAGAGCATGGACTTGGAAAGAGCAAAGTGGTGGCAGAATAGTTTCTCAACTAAAAAGGATAGGATATTCAGTTGACTGGACTAGAGAAAGATTTACTCTGGATCAAAAATTAAATGAGGCTGTTGTTGAGGCTTTTAATATTCTTTATAAAAAGAATTTAATTTATAGAGGGGAATATTTAGTTAA
The DNA here is from genome assembly GCA_003212175.1 of Prochlorococcus sp. AG-449-P16. Lineage (GTDB taxonomy): Bacteria > Cyanobacteriota > Cyanobacteriia > PCC-6307 > Cyanobiaceae > Prochlorococcus_A. The sequence continues at coordinate 384 of QCQN01000004.1, read as the reverse complement.
TTGGTGTCCTGAATCCCAATCTGCAGTAAGTGATCTTGAAGTTGAGATGCAAGAAGTAAATGGTCATTTATGGCATTTTAAATATCCGTTAATTTCAAACAGTGGCGAACAGTTAGATAAGTACTTAGAGGTTGCAACAACAAGACCAGAAACTTTGTTGGGTGATACTGCTGTGGCAGTTAATCCTGATGATGATAGATATAAAGAATATATTGGCGTTAAAGTAAAAGTTCCTTTTGTCGATAGAGAGATACCTATTATTGCTGACTCACATGTTGATAAAGATTTTGGTACTGGATGTGTCAAGGTTACCCCAGCTCATGATCCAAATGATTTTGCTATTGGGAAAAGGCATAATTTAAAACAGATTAATGTAATGAATAA
>QCQN01000003.1 GCA_003212175.1 Prochlorococcus sp. AG-449-P16 | reverse complement strand
ACAAGCTGAAAAACTAATCGGTAATATATATAGTGGTCTAATAATGTCAGTTCAGAGTTATGGATTTTTTGTTGAAATTCCAGAACTTTATGTTGAGGGTTTGGTTCACGTTAGTACCTTAAATAATGACTGGTATGAATATCGATCAAGACAAAATATCCTTATTGGAAGAAAATCTAAGAACTCATACAGAATAGGCGATGTAATAGACATTAAAATAATTAAAGTTGATATACTTAAATATCAAATAGATTTAGAATTAGCTTAGATTTATTTATATATATATTTTTTGATTAAAATTAGATTGTATTAGGATTTATTCAAGGAGAATGATTGAAAAGAAAAATAAAACAATTATTATATTTGGATTAATTATTGGTACATTAATTTTGCTACTAGTAAATAATAAAGAAAAAAGTTCATTCAGATATTTTATTTGGGAAATAGAAAATATAAGTATTGGTAACTTGATAGGCATTTCATTTCTTTCGGGATTAACAGTGAGTTCAATCTTAAACAAAACAATAATAAATAACCCCACTAAAAAATTTATCAATAAAGAAGAAAGTCAAAGAGTTGATAATAACTATTCAACAATTAATGAAGATTATGAAGAATCTTTGGAAATGCCACCAGAAAGAGACGTTCGGGAACCTCAACCAACAATATCTGTAAATTACAGAGTTATTAAAAAAAATAATGAAGAAAAACTAAAAAATAAAATGGAGGACCGCAACAATGCAATATATGAAGATGATTGGAACAACAAAAATAATGAATGGTAATAAATATAGTTAATCAACAATATTGCTATATATGATCAATATTTTATTTATAATAAAATCGGAATTTAAATTTTTATGGAAGATAGTTTAAAAAGCGACAAGGGAAATGATGAAAAGGATTTAGATTCAAAAAATGATGAAAATTTATTATCGAATCTAAGTAAAACTGAATCGATTAATTTAAAAAAAATTCCTTCAGATATCAATCAAACAAATTTAAGCAATAATTTAAATACAAATAAAAACTCAGAAAACTCAAATCCTGATTTACCAAAAGATACCAAAGTAAAACCTAAAAAAGAAATTCCTATCGAAAAAAAACCTTTCAAAGAATTCATCAACGATAATTTAACCCCATCATTAATAAGTGAATTTAAACAGAGAGGGTTGGAGGTTGTTGAAATAAACTTACAAAATACAACACGACCAATAGCTGGGGACAAATGTTGGGTGATCTACTGTGAAATAAAAAACACATGTAACTTTTGGTTGTCATTTGAAAAAGAAGATATTACATCACCCAAGAGTATTTCACTATGTAAAAAAGGGCAAAATCCGAGTGTTATAGAATCATTTCTTATTGACGAAAAAAGAATTACCTTAAAATTAATAATTTCAAGATTATTTCAGAGATTGAATGGACAAAAGTTAATAGGAGTTAATTAGAGAAACAATAACACCAAGTTAACTTTTTCCTCGAAAATACAAATCATAGACAATAATAGTATTAATAAGTAAAAAAAAGATGACTCAATCAACTGTTGAATCAAAAAATAAAAAAGATATTAATAATGGGAAGGTACCAGCAAAAGAAACAATTTTGTCTCCAAGATTCTATACAACAGACTTTGAGGCAATGGAAAATATGGATTTATCAATAAACGAGGAGGAATTGGAAGCTATATGTGAGGAATTTAGGAAAGATTACAATAGGCATCATTTTGTAAGAAATAGTGAATTTGAAGGCGCTGCAGAAAAATTAGATCCTGAGACAAGAGAGCTTTTTATTGATTTTCTCGAGGGAAGTTGTACATCAGAATTCTCAGGTTTTTTACTTTACAAGGAACTTAGCAGGAGGATTAAAGACAAAAACCCTCTTCTTGCTGAATGTTTTGCTCATATGGCCAGAGATGAAGCTAGACATGCAGGTTTTTTGAATAAATCAATGAGTGACTTTGGACTACAGTTAGATTTAGGTTTTCTGACAGCCAATAAAGATTACACTTATTTCCCACCTAGAAGTATTTTTTACGCTACTTATTTATCCGAAAAAATAGGCTATTGGAGATACATTGCTATTTATAGGCATCTTGAAAAAAATCCAGATAGCAAAATTTTTCCACTGTTTAATTATTTTGAAAATTGGTGTCAGGATGAAAATAGACATGGGGATTTCTTTGATGCTCTGATGAAAGCACAGCCACGTACTGTTAAATCTTTAAGCCAAAAAATCACCATTGGCGGCTCTACCTTCACACACCCACTATTTGATTACTTCCATAGATTTAGATATTTTTTGAATAATCTTCCATTAACATCCAAGCTATGGTCCAGATTTTTTCTATTAGCTGTATTTGCAACTATGTATGCAAGAGATTTGGGAATTAAAAAAGATTTCTACAGTTCACTAGGTTTAGATGCCAAAGAATACGACCAGTTTGTTATTAATAAAACAAATGAAACTGCAGCTAGAGTTTTCCCTGTAGTAATGGACGTTTACGATAAATCTTTTTATGGAAGATTAGATAAAATAGTTGAGAATAATAAGGTTCTTTCCGATATCGCAAGCAGTGATGAAAATAAAGTATCTAAAACTTTTAAAAAATTACCTAAATATTTATCAAACGGTTACCAGTTATTAAGACTATACTTATTAAAACCTCTTGATAGCAAAGATTTCCAACCTTCGATTAGATAATCTTTCATAAAGAGAAGATTTATAAAGTAATATGCTTTCGTCACAAATCAAATCAAATGAAATCATTTTTGGTAGTTGCAATAAAGATTTATTAGAAGAAATTATTTTCTATGGGATGAGACTTGGAGCTGATTTTGTAGAAATATTTATAGAGAATACAGACAATTCAAGCGTTCTAGCTGAAGAGGATTTTATTACAAGTGTAAGTCCATCATTTGGAAGAGGTGCTGGTATTAGAATCTTCAAAGATAAAAAGGATGGTTTTGTAAGTACAAATGATTTAACAAAGAATGGCTTAATGAGGTCGGTATCTCAGGCTATTGAGATGTTAGACATAACAGATAATAAAAAAAGAGAAGTATTTAACGGTCTAGATAAACATAGGGATTATAGTTTATCCAAGAAAAAATGGATTAATGAAGTCCCATCGATCCATGAGATAAGTGAAAAACTATTAGTCAGCACAAAGTCCCTTAAAAAAAATAATAAAATAATAACTAGAAAAGGAAGTTACTCAAGAAATCTGCAAGAGGTAATTATAGCCTCTAGCGATGGAACCTATGTGTCTGATATTAGGTTGCATCAAACAGTTGGACTCAACGTGATTGCTAGTGATGCCCAATACAGATCTAGTGGAAGTAGAAGATTTGGATCTTCAGGAATGCCTAATGAATTCAAATTTTGGGATCACGAAAAAGCAGCTAACGATGTATTCGAAAGCTCAATGAACATGCTTTATGCAGATTATGTGGATGCGGGACAAATGCCTGTTGTATTAGCTAATAAATTTGGTGGTGTTATATTCCACGAAGCCTGCGGTCATTTACTTGAAACTACTCAAATAGAAAGAGGAACAACACCATTTGAGAATAAATTGAATGAAAAAATTGCACATGAATCTGTAACAGCAATAGATGAAGGAATTTCAGAAGGATCCTTTGGTTCATTATCAGTAGATGATGAAGGTATGGAACCTGAAAAATCAGTTCTTATAAAAGATGGAATTTTAAAAAAATTCATATCCGACAGGGCAGGTGAATTAAGAACGGGCCATAAAAGAACAGGAAGTGGAAGAAGACAAAATTATTCCTTTGCTGCAGCTTCACGAATGAGAAATACTTATATAGCTAAAGGTGAGCACTCCAAAGAGGATTTAATCAATAGTATTAGTGATGGTCTTTACTGCAAATCAATGGGTGGTGGCAGTGTAGGTGCTACAGGACAATTTAATTTTGCAGTAGAAGAAGGATATCTTATTAAAAATGGAAAATTAACTAATCCAGTAAAGGGAGCAACTTTGATTGGTGAGGCTAAAGAAGTTATGCCAAAAATATCAATGTGCGGAAATGACCTTGAATTAGCTCCTGGATTCTGTGGATCCATCAGTGGAAGTGTTAACGTAACTGTTGGCCAACCTCATATTAAGGTTGATTCAATAACTGTTGGCGGAAGATAGGATATGAATTCAAAAGAAATAACAACTCAAATCTCTGAAGCTGCAGATTCTCTTAATCTTAAAAAATGGGATTATGGTGCAAGCTTTTCTAATGATTATTCTGTGCAAGTAGATAAAGGTGAAGCCAAACAACTTAAGGCATCACAAAAGCAAGTTTTAACTATAAGAGTTTGGAACGAATCTAATTTAGTTGGTATTACAACAACTAGTGATATCAGTGAATCTGGTATTAAAAAAGCTCTAAATCAAGCAAATATTGCATCTGATTTTGGCAACAAGAATGAAAGAACAGAATTCTCACCACTAGCCAAGAATCCTATTGAAGTTAAGTACTCAAAAAAAAGAAATCCTGTTGGAATAAAAAAATTACTTACCCTTTTAAGAGCAGCGGAAGTAAAACTATTAGAAAGCCATGAATCCATAAAATCTGTTCCGTATAATGGTCTATCTGAGAGTTTCTTTGAGAGAGTTTATGCAAATAGTGATGGTGCTTTTCGGAGTTATAGCAAAAGTCAAGCTGCACTTTATTTATATGCAAGAGCAGAAGAGAAAAATAAGAAACCACGTAGCTCAGGTTCTGTAAAACTTGGATATGGAGTTGAAGATATAGATATAGAGTCGTGTATTAAAGATGCTTCTAATAAAACAATTTCTCATTTAAATTATTCATCTATTAAAACTGATAAATATTTAATATGTTTTTCCCCTGAGTCTTTTTTAACGATCATTAATGCATTTAGTTCAATGTTTAATGCTAGAAGCATTTTAGATGGAGTTAGCTTATCTAATAAAAATTCTATTGGAGAGAAACTATCTACAGAAGCACTTAATATTTATGATGATGGTCTTCACGAAAAGAATATTTCTTCATCACCTTTTGATGGAGAGGGTACTCCTACCCAAAAACTATGTTTAATTAACAAAGGGAAACTTGAAAATTTTATACATTCTGAATCAACTGCAAGAATATTTCAAACAATGCCTACAGGCCACGCTGGACTAGGATCCAAAGTCTCAGTATCTCCTGATTGGATAGTAGTTGAGAAATCAGAGGAAAACTCCGATCTAAAAACATCATTAGATCACTCTACTTATGAGGGAGAATTTGTTTATATTGAAGAATTAAATGCAATCCATGCAGGTGTCAGGGCAAGTCAAGGTTCATTCTCTCTTCCATTTGATGGATGGCTCTATAAAAATGGTAAAAAAATCTCAATAGAATCTGCAACGGTAGCGGGGGATATCAAATATCTTTTAAAGAATATTGTAAATATTGAATCAAACCAAGAAGTAACAACAAGTGGAATTTCTCCACATATATGGGTAGATGAATTATCAATCACTGGTGACGCGTGAGAATTATATTCTGGGGAACACCTGAATATTCAATTGCGAGCCTTGATATTTTTATTAAATCTAAGCACGAAGTAATTGGGGTAGTTAGCCAACCCGATAAGAAAAGATCTAGGGGAAATAAATTAATATCCTCACCTGTTAAAAGTTTTGCCGAGCAAGAATCGATAAAAATCTATACTCCGGAAAAAATCAGGGACAATATACATTTTATAAATGAACTTAAATCACTATCTTGTGATCTATTTATTGTTATAGCTTACGGTAAAATATTGCCCAAAGAGATATTGAAAATCCCAAAATTTGGATGCTGGAACGCACATGCTTCATTACTTCCAAGATGGCGTGGTGCAGCCCCAATCCAATGGTCCCTAATGAATGGCGATGAATTTACTGGTGTAGGAATTATGAAAATGAATGAGGGACTAGATACTGGCGACTTATTATTGGAAGAAAAAATTAAAATTGGTAATGACGATAATTTAAATACACTATCGGAAAAACTTAGTATTTTGTCTGCAAAATTATTTTTAGATGCCACATCAATACTCGAAGATAATATTAATAAAAAAATTAATTCTCAATTAACAAAACAAAATTCCCTTGGAAGAGAAATTACATACGCAAGAATGATTGAAAAACCAGACTTTAGAGTTGATTGGGGTAATGAGGCAATTGAAATTTCTCAAAAAATAAAAGGATTATACCCACGAGCAAATACAACTTTTAGAGGTAAGAACCTAAAAATACTTAAAATCAAAGTTTTGAGTAATGATGAAATTAAAAATGAAAAATATCTTTTTATGAGCAATTATTCAAAACCAGGTATTATTCTCGCTGTAATAGAAAATGAAGGAATAATAATTTCAACTAAAACTGATCCGATTATTTTGTTAGAAGCAAAACTTGAAGGCAAAAACATTTCTAGCAAAAAGCAATTGATACAACAGTTAAAGCCATCAATAGGTGAATATCTCTCAGATTAAGTTTTAGATTCTTTTTTAGAAAATCCCCAAAGGAAAGCAAAAAGAATCAAAAAATAAAAATAATAGTCTGGAAGAATAGATTCTTTAATTAATGTATTTAGTAAAAGTTTAATCCCAATGATTAAAATTGCGACGTAACCGGCAGTTTCTAATCTAGAAAATATATCCAAAAGTTTTAGAAAAATACCCGATGTGAATCTCAAGGCTAATACTCCAATTACTGCTCCAAATATGATTAATATGTATTGATCACTTATAGCTACTGCAGTAGTGATACTATCTATGGAAAAAGCAAAATCAGTGATTGAGAGCAGCGCTACAACCCTTAAGAACCTAAAATTATTTTTATTACTATCTGTACCATTTTCAGAGTTTTCTATATCTGAATTTAAAAAAACATTTGAGAAGAATAAGTATATTAAATAAAAACCAGCAAAAACTCTAATAAGAATAAACTTTAGAAGAACATTAGATAATATGATGAGAATAATTCTAAATAATAAAGATATTGTTATGCCAATATTTAAAGCTCTTGACCTTAATTCTGAACTGTTGAGGGATTTAGTAAGAGAAGCTAGTGCGACAGCATTATCTGCCGATAATAATAATTCTAGAGCAATTAATATTGGTAAAAGTGTAAAGATTTCGTACCAGCTATCTACCTGATCTAGTGTGGGTATAAAAGAATTTATTGCAGCTGAATCCATCAAATATTACTCACAATCAGTATAAAATCTAATATAATAGATCGGATATTTGTAATCAAGATTGATAACTATAAATGAGTTTAAATACTTTAGTTGATTATATTTCGAATTCACAAATTACTTCTGAATTAATTAAAAGAATTTCAAAAAATAATGAATTAAATATTGTTGGTTCAAGTAGATATGCAAAATCAATAATCTTAGATAGTATCGCAAAAAAAGAGAAAAAAAATATATTACTAATTTGTCCTAATGTAGAAATTGCCTACAAATGGATTGGTTATTTTGAAAGTATAAATGATAAAGCAGTTTTATATTATCCTCCAACAGAACATCTACCATACGCATCAATTAATAAATCCAAAGAGATTGAATTTAGTCAGCTTACTGTATTATCCAAATTAATAAAAAAAGATAAAAATGAACTTAATATTGTTATATCAACAGAAAGATCACTACAACCTCATCTAATAAATAAAAATTTATTAATTGAAAACAAGTTAGCTTTGCAAAAAGGGGTTCAAATCGAGATTCAAGAATTAGCAAATAAACTTACTTTACTGGGTTATACAAAGGAAAATGTGACTTCAACAGAGGGATGCTGGAGTAGGAGGGGGGAAATAATAGATATTTATCCTGTCAATAATGAGTTTCCTATAAGAATAGAATTTTTTGATAATGTAATTGAGAAAATAAGAGAATATGATCCCCATACACAGAAAACACTAGAAAATATAAATAATATTGAAATAATACAGGCTGGATTTGATTTGCTAATAAAAGATAAGTTAAATAATTTATCTAAGAATAGTATTTTTAATTCAGAAGACATAAATAAAAATAATCTTGATCGCTACATAGGAATAATTGAAAAAGAACCCTCAAATATAATAGATTTTATAAATAGGGAAACAATTCTTGTAATTGATGAATTAGAGGATTGTAAAAAATTTGCAAATAATTGGTATTTAGATTCAGAAAGTAATTTTGATAATTGTGAGTATGAATTAAATGAGAACCTTAAAAATAATGATATTAATTTAGAGGCAAAACCTAATTTGCATTTAAAGTTAGACGAAATATTAAATTCACTAGGAAATTTTAATTTAATAAAATTTTATGAATTTGAATCTAAAGTCAATATTGATAATAGGTTTTTGTTAAACGATAAAAGATTAAATTCATACTCTAAAAATATTGGAAAATTATCCAATGATATAAATAAAAATATAAAAAATAATGAAAAAGTATGGATATTATCAGCACAGCCTTTGAGAACTAGGACTTTACTTTTTGAGCACGAATGTAATACAAATTTCTTAAACAATCCTAATGATATTGATGAAGCATTTAAATCAATTAATAATTCAACTCCTTTAATTATAAAAAATAAGAACAATTATGAAATCGAGGGTTTTTATCTTCCGATATGGAGGGTTGTCCTCGTAACAGATAAAGAATTATTTTCACAACAATCTCTTTTTAATAATGTATTTATAAGAAGAAAAAAAAGAAGTGTCAATTCAAATATAAATGTAAATAAAATTAGTCCCGGTGATTTTATAGTTCATAAAAATCATGGGATAGGAAAATTTTTAAAAATAGAGAAAATAAATGTAACTGGAGATTCAAGGGATTATTTGGTCATTCAGTATCAAGATGGGAAGATAAGTGTTGCCGCTGACCAACTTGGAAGTGTTAACAGATATCGATCAAGCGGAAATATAAAGCCAAAAATTAATAAATTAGGAGGAACCGAATGGGAAAGAATTAAAGAAAAAAATAAGAAACAAATCAAAAAAGTTGCTGTCGATATATTAAAACTTTATGCAAAAAGAGAAAAATTAAAGGGTCACATATACCCAGAAGATGGTCCTTGGCAAGAAGAATTAGAGGAATCATTCCCTTATCAACCAACACCTGATCAAATTACTGCTGTAGAAGAAATAAAATCAGATATGGAAAGCGATAAGCCAATGGACAGGCTAGTTTGTGGAGATGTAGGATTTGGTAAAACAGAAGTAGCTGTTCGGGCTATTTTCAAGGCTATTACATCAGGCAAACAAGTAATATTACTAGCACCCACAACAATCCTAGCTCAGCAACATTGGAGAATAATAAATAATAGATTTTCACCTTACCCAATAAAAGTTTCATTACTAAATAGATTCAAAACCGTTAATGAGAGAAAGGAAATTTATGCAGGGTTGAAAAATAATAAAATTGATTTAGTTGTCGCAACGCACCAAATTTTAGGAAAAGAAATTGAAATTAAAAACTTAGGACTATTAGTTATTGATGAAGAACAAAGATTTGGAGTAAGACAAAAGGAGAAAATTAAAAAAATCAAAACCAACATCGACGTTTTAACCCTTTCTGCAACTCCAATTCCAAGAACACTTTATATGAGCTTATCTGGACTTAGACAAATGAGCTTATTAAATACTCCCCCTCCATCAAGAAGATCAATAAAAACATATTTATCTGAAATAGATATGGATGTTATCAGAACTGCAATTAATCAAGAACTTGATAGGGGAGGGCAAATATTTTATGTTCTTCCAAGAATTTCTGATATCGATCAAGCAGTTAACAAGTTAAAAAATATGTTTCCTAGCTTAAAATTTATTATTGCTCATGGGCAAATGAACGAAACAGAGCTTGAAAATGCAATGATTGCTTTTAATAATGGAGAAGTAGATCTAATGATATGCACAACAATAATTGAAAGTGGACTAGACATCCCCAAAGTGAATACAATTATTATTGAAGATTCTCACAAATTTGGACTTTCACAGCTATATCAACTTAGAGGGAGAGTTGGTAGAAGCGGTGTTCAAGCACATGCTTGGTTATTTTATCCAAATATAAATAAAATAAATGACGCTGCAAAACAAAGATTGAAGGCGATAAAAGACTTCTCAGAACTAGGAAGTGGATACCAACTTGCAATGAAAGATATGGAAATAAGAGGTGTTGGAAGTTTACTAGGAGAAGAACAAAGTGGGAAGGTTAATGCTATTGGATATGATTTGTATATTGAAATGCTTCGTGAGGCAATCTCAGAAATAAATGGTCAAGAGATTCCTGAGGTTAAAGATACACAAATAGATTTACCTATTAATGCTTTTATTCCTGCCACATGGATATCTGATCGAGAGGAAAAACTTGATGCTTATAAAGCCGCTACGGAATGCTCTAATGCGAAAGAACTTACTGAATTAACAATTGATTGGTCCAATAGATACGGAATATTACCCAAACCAGTTGAATCACTAATCCTTTTAATGAAATTAAAATTGTTAGCTAAAACATGTGGGTTCAATAAAATTAAACTTAGTAAACCTAATATAATTATTGAAACTGCTATTAAAAATTCAACATTTAAATTAATTAAAAGCAACCTCCCAAGCAATATTGAAAACAAGCTTACTTATCAAGAAGCAAATCCATTTTCTAAGATTACAGTAAGAGGATTGGGTGTAACAGATATACAGAATCAAATCGATCAATTAATTTATTGCTTTAAGATCTTTGTTAGGGAAATTAACAATTTTGAAAAAGTTGAAATAAGCCAAAAATATTAAATAAATATTTATTATTCGCGAAACACTTTTTTTTAAGTTAGGTTAATAAAAATTTGTTTTTGTATGGGCGAATACATTGATGTTGGATTACAAAATTCATTTTTTCCATTCGCATTACTAATATCTTCAATTATTTTTGGTGCCTACGCCCTATTTGGTATTGAAACTGAAAATGACGATGACGACTCTGATTCAGGAAGCGGTGGATTAATGCAACCAATTTAATTTTATTGATAAGTTTTTCTTTTACTTCTCCTTAATAATTTTAAAATCCTAGACAAGGCACCAATAAATAACACTACAGATAGTAATGCTGATATAACTATTACTATGGTTAAAATGATTTGAAAAAGATATATAGCCAACTCCTCCAGATTTGCATAAACCATAATTAAATTAGAAGGAAATTTATTAAATAGTAATTTTTTATTTGGTATCAAATAATTTAAATAAATAATTATAAAACTTAAGAAAAACATAATAACTACCTCGCTTATAAGCTTCTTTTTTGATTTTCTTCTCAAAGTTAATTTTTTTTTAAAAAAATAATTATCAGATTTTTTATTTAAATTAGGTATTTTTATTTCAACCATATTGTTTTTGACGTAAAATTTTGGAATAAATTTTAATTTAAAAAATTAATCTATACTACCCTCTATAGAGTTTTAATGCTAATAAAACTATTTTCGGAATTTAAAATGCTAGTATCTTGCTCGTTAGTAGCGTCATAGAAGTATACGAGACCAGAAGAAATAATAAAAATTGAAAATAAAGAAATCAACGGAGGCAAAAGAACATTTGAAATATTTGCTTTATGAAATAAAGATTTATTCTGTTTTTTAAATAGGAAACTGAAATCCTTTGAGTAAATAATTTTTACTTTTTCCGACGATCCGAGCTGATCAAAACAATTAATAATATCTGCTAGACATGAATTACCAATCTTTAAATTTAGAGGTTTTACATTTGGCTTGGTGCTTTTTAATATGACATCATGAATTAAGTGATTTTCCTGTTTGATATCAATTAATTTTGATTGGTATTTTGGGTTTTCAGTATTTAGAAGGTAATTGGTATAAGTATAAAAAGCCTCTATAAAAGACTTTAAATGATCTAAATTGCCTTCTATAAGCGGCTGATTGATTATAGTTAATTTCCATTGAGAAATGATAGAAATATTGTCTTTGCTCTCATTATTTGAATAATCAGGTAATCCTATTATTTCTAATTTTACAGATGATTGATTAAATAGAATGTTATTTTGCAACATGTTAAGAATTAAGCAACGTAAGTCTTAATCTTTTTAATCCTTCATCTGAAATAGATAAAGCCAGAGAAAGTAATATTGTTGTAAAAATCTCATCATTGAACCTAGAGTCAAGTAACCTTTTTACTTTCATTGTATTTATATTCAATCTTTCTTTCATTAACTCAATATATCGATCTCTAAAATTATTCCATGCATATGGATTGTTATTGAAATCCTCCCTTGATTGAAGAATTTCTCTTATAAAAGGATATAGATATTTACTCATTTCTGAAGTTAGCTTTAGCAAAGCATCAAATTCAACAAAACTAATACTAACTCTATTAAAAGATCTCCGCATAGGGTTGTTATTTCTCAATTTCCAAATAGTTACTTTATTGGGCAATACTTGTTTTAAGTTAAGTTTATCTGAAATTTTAAACAAGGACTCTGCACAGTTAATATCAATAGTTTCCAATGCTAACAAGAGTAAATCAAGTCTTTGAATTGATTGTCTTGAGATTTTCTTCTTTTTAATTGAAATGGTATTAGTTAATTAATTATTTAATAATATAACCGTAATAGAATTATTATTCAATTTTTTCGGAATAAGAAATAATAGAACTTATCTAGTTCTTCGTAAGTTAAAATTCCATAACTCCATAATAGAATTGGTAGAGGTGAGTTATTTTTTTTTGACAACTTTATAGCCAACTTTATTGAAGATTCATCGAGCCCAATCTCATTTACAAGAAAAGATAAAATATCCTTATTTGGGGAATTGTTCATAAATACTATTTATTTGTCGAAAAAACAATAGATTTAGTCATATGATTCAAAACAAATTTCCTAAATAAAGATATTTTATTTAAAAAGATAAATGAAATCTTCCTAATCGGGAATAAAAATATATTTTTATTAGCAAAAACGTTTATTAATGAATCTGTAATAATTGTAGTTATAAAAATATCTAAGAACCTTTTCAAGAAAAATTTGTGTTTAAATAATCTTAAAGATCTCTTTTGAAAAATTAGATCACTTTTTAAAATATCATAAATTGCACTAACATCTCTCCAACAAGTATTCAAGCCTTGGCCACCTACGGGGTGAAATGTATGAAGTGAATCTCCAACAAATACAACTTTACTAAAATTAAAATAGGGAATTTTAAATGATAGAGAAACAGGAAATATATTTATATCGCTGACTATTTGATCCAACTTAATATTATTAGGCAAAATATTTGATAAATTATCTAATAAAAAATTTTGACTGGAATTTAATCTATCAATTGCTTTCAATGTGCTCGAAGTCCAAATTATCTGATATCTATTTTTATCGAGTGGTAATAAAGCCAAAGGACCTTCCTTTCTAAATATTTCATATGCCATTTTTTCAACATTACCTCTAACAAGCACTTCAAATGTCAAACATGATTGATTATATGATTTCTTAAAATCGAAATAATTTTGATATTTTTTATAATTTGAATTAGCACCAGTTGAAACAAATTCGTACTGAAAGAAACTATTTTTATTTATAGATGGAATCTTAGAATTGAAAAATATATTATCTTTCTTTTTAATTTCTGCGAAAAGAACATTCATAAGATCATTATGTTTAATTACCCACCCAATACTATTTGTGGCGCTAATCTCTTCATCTAAATCTGAAATATTTAAAATTGAAATAGATGAGAATACGTTATCAGAGATTGAGAGTGAATCGAACTTGTATAGATAAGGATTTAATTTATTCCAAATATCAAATTTTGAAAGAATTAATCTCGATGAGTGAGTTAAAGCATAAGTTTTATCTTTGTTTATAAGTTTTTTCTTCGATAACAAATCTAAAAGGTAAACATTAACTTTTAATTTTGACAGCGCAATGGCTAATAGTGAACCTGTTGGCCCTGAACCAACAATTTTAAAGTTAATATTACCATTCATTAAAAGTATTTATCTCGATGCTTTATTTTAAATAAATATAACAAATTTCTTCAAATGCTGGTCTAAGTAAGTATGGGTAATCACCAACCCATAAATTTGAATTAGGTAACCAAGCGTCAGACAAGTAAATATCTCTGTCGAAATTTCGATTATTAGATGCTATTAAGCATCTAATATTGGAGCCAACTTTTACTTGGCTATGTTTATTTTCCATTGGAAAACTTATTTTATCTAAATAACCATCTTCATCCTCCAATTCTAGTACAAGCCAGGTCCTTTTATTCTCAACTATTTCTAATCGTCCTTGCCGATTAGATTGTTCCCTTGAACTTTCAATCCTTTCAGTTCTGTATATATCTGAAACATAACCGTCAAAAATAGAATAAAACTTATATTTTTTAAATTGCAAATTTCTCCTACTGGATTCAAGAATTGGGCCCCATATAATATATAAAAAGAAACAGACAGTTAATAATAACCAAAGATTATATGTTTGATTTGCGGTTTGACTTATACTAATAAGAAAAGTAATTATTCCGCCGATGGAAGAAATAATTATTCTTTGAAGTATTTTTCTTGGGTTTCCTAGTGCATATTTAAATTGCCCACCAGTTCCGACAGATGGTATAAGCTTAGAAATTTTATCTATTTTTAGTGGTATTAGCATTTTAAAAAATTAATTTTTCAAGTCCGTAAACTAGTGATTCATAATTACCTATTTTTTTTATAGCTTGTAATACACCTGGCATATATGCCTTTCTATCAATAGTGTCATGCTTAATTGTGTAAGTTTCTCCTGGAGATCCCATAATTACTAACTGATGGGCTAATAATCCTGGTAACCTTACAGAATGTATATTGATTCCTGAATCTCTGACTCCTCCTCGCACACCATTCAATGATTCAGACTCTTTTACTAAATTTTGATTAAATTTCTTTGGATATTCTTCAATCATTTCTGCAGTTTTTATACACGTTCCACTGGGAGAATCAGCTTTTTGATTATGATGCATTTCTATTAATTCAATATTGTCATAAAACCTTGCAGCTACTGAAGCTGCCTGCTGAAGAAGAACCATTCCTACTGAAAAATTAGGAATTATTGCACATCCAACAGATGCTTTCTGAGCAAAAACAGACAAATCTTTTATTTGAGAAGAAGAAAGTCCTGTGGTTCCGATAACTGGTGAGATACCATATGCGATAGCTGATCTGGTGTTTTCATATACAGAATCAGGATGAGTAAAATCGACCATCACAGGTTTGATATTTTCATTTCTATAATTTTGACTGACAGAACATAAGGTTCCTTCAAAATCATTCGAAACAAAAACATCACAATCTTTAACCTTTAATAGTTCAGAAATATTTGAACCATTATTTTTTTCGTTTATGTCAATTGCTGCGACAAGTTTACAATTTGTAGAATTTAATACAGAGTTCACAACTTCGCTACCCATTCTACCTAAAGCTCCGGATACTAGTACTGGTATAGGTTTTTTAGAATTTTCAATCATTTTTGTAAAAAATTTTTTTTTAAAGGTTGTTACACGCTATTTATATTGCACACAATAACGTCTTTTCATACGTAGTCTGGTAGAAATACTTAAAGAAAATCAATGTTTACGCAGGTCCGCTCAGCAAATCGCAGAGTATCTCCTGTTGAGGATAACAAACACAAAGTTGTAATAAAAGCAGTTTATGTTGTCCTTGAGCCACAATACCAAAATTCCTTAACGGAAGCTGCAAAGTCAATAAATGAGATGAATGGGCCAATAGGTATAAACCTTTGTGGCTATCTTATAGAAGAACTAAGAAATGAAAGTAATTTTGAGGATTTTAAAGAAGATATAGCTAATGCAGATATATTTGTTGCTTCCCTAATTTTCATTGAAGATCTTGCTCAAAAAGTAGTTGATGCAGTTTCTCCACATAAAGACAAACTTAAAGCTTCAATTATCTTCCCCTCCATGCCAGAAGTAATGAGATTAAATAAGTTAGGTTCATTTAGTATGGCCCAACTTGGACAATCTAAAAGTATTATTGGAGATTTAATAAAAAAGAAGAAAGAATCTGATGGCGCAAGCTTCCAAGATTCAATGTTGAAATTATTAAATACGCTACCCTCAATACTTAAATATCTACCAGTAGAAAAAGCTCAAGACGCTAGAACATTCATTCTGAGTTTTCAGTACTGGTTAGGTGGCACTACTGAGAACTTAAAAAACTTCTTATTAATGATTTCTGAAAAGTATGCAGTATCTGAGACTATAAAAGATCAAATAGAAGAATTCAAAATTAAAGACCCTGAAACTTTCCCAGATTTAGGAATTTGGCATCCTTTAGCACCAAGTATGTTTGAGAGTCTTAAGGAATATCAAAATTGGGAAAATAACAGGAGAGATATAAAACCTAAAGATAACAAAACTCCAACTATAGGATTAGTTCTTCAGAGGAGTCATATAGTTACTGGAGATGATGCACATTACGTTGCTGTCATTCAAGAATTGGAATATAGGGGAGCCAGGGTACTACCTATTTTTTGTGGAGGTTTAGATTTTTCTAAGCCAGTCAATGAATTTTATTTTGATTCAATAAACAAAGAAAAACCTATTGTAGATGGTGTAGTTTCTTTAACAGGTTTTGCATTAGTTGGAGGTCCCGCAAGACAAGATCATCCGAAAGCTATTGAGGCTCTCAAAAGGTTAAACAGACCTTATATGGTTGCACTTCCATTAGTTTTTCAGACCACACAAGAATGGGAAGATAGTGACTTAGGATTACACCCAGTTCAAGTAGCTCTTCAAATTGCAATTCCAGAGTTGGATGGAGCTATTGAACCTATAATTCTTTCAGGGCGGGACGATGCTACCGGTAAGGCGCATACACTCCAAGATCGAGTTGATGTGATTGCTGAAAGAGCTATAAAATGGTCAACTTTAAGAGTCAAGCAAAGAAAAGATAAAAAATTAGCTATTACAGTATTTAGTTTTCCTCCAGATAAGGGAAATGTTGGTACTGCAGCATACTTGAATGTTTTTGGTTCGATTTACAGAGTACTTCTTGAGATGAAATCAAAAGGGTATCAAATAGAAGGGCTTCCAAGTAACTCAAAAGAATTAATGGAAAAGGTAATTAATAATCCTGAAGCAATGGATGGTTCTCCAGAATTAAATATTGCTCATAAGATGTCAATAAAAGAATACGAGGAGTTCACACCATATTCAAAACGACTTGAAGAGAATTGGGGGAAACCTCCTGGAAACCTTAATAGTGACGGGCAAAATCTTCTTATTTATGGAAAACATTTTGGTAATGTTTTTATAGGTGTACAACCTACATTCGGTTATGAAGGTGATCCAATGAGATTACTTTATTCAAGAAGTGCTAGTCCGCATCATGGTTTTGCTGCTTATTACACTTATGTAGAAAAAATCTGGAGTGCTGATGCTGTTCTTCATTTTGGAACACACGGCTCACTTGAATTTATGCCTGGGAAACAGATGGGTATGAGTGAAACATGTTATCCAGATTCTCTCATTGGATCATTGCCAAATTTGTATTACTATGCTGCCAATAATCCTTCTGAAGCAACAATTGCAAAGAGAAGAGGTTATGCATCAACTATTAGTTATCTAACTCCCCCTGCAGAAAATGCAGGACTCTACAAAGGACTTAAAGAATTAAGTGAACTCGTTGGTTCTTATCAACAATTAAGAGAAAATAGTAGGGGTATTCAAATTGTTAATGCAATAATTGAAACCTGTAAACAATGTAATCTTGATAAAGATGTTGAATTGCCTTCTAAAGACATAGAAGAACTTTCAATAGATAAAAGAGATTTATTCGTTGGTAATGTCTATAAACAGTTGATGGAAATTGAAAGTAGATTATTACCATGTGGTCTACATACTATTGGAGAAGCTCCAACTGCAGAAGAAGCTGTAGCAACACTTGTTAATATCGCATCTTTAGAGAGAGAACAAGAGGAATTAAGATCTCTTCCAGGACTACTTGCAGAATCCATTGGTCTTACCATTGAAGAAATATATGATGGTAATAATAAAGGTCAACTTAAATTTGTAGAGTTGAATGAAAAAATTATAAAGACAGCAAGAGAGTCGATTTTTGCAATGGTCAACTCTTTAAAAATAGTTGATGGCAGAGTTTATTTAGAAAAATCACTTCTTTCCAAACTTTTTGACTTCCTTAAAGTATTTGGCTTAAATTTGCCTACCCCTTGGCTAAGAGTTTGCAGATTAAATGGATTTAATGAAGTGAACCAAAACAAATTAAATAAATTATTTGATTACTTACTTTTCTGCTTGGAGCAGGTTTGCGCAGACAAAGAAATGGATAGCCTTATTAAAGCATTAGATGGAAATTATGTTTTACCTGGACCAGGTGGAGATCCCATAAGAAATCCAGGTGTTTTGCCAAGCGGAAAAAATATCCATGCACTTGATCCTCAATCAATTCCAACCACAGCAGCTGTAGCTGCAGCAAAGACAGTTGTTGACAAATTAATTGAAAGACAAAAGGAAGAGCAAGGGTCTTGGCCTGAAACAATCGCTTGTGTTTTATGGGGTACTGACAATATTAAAACTTATGGTGAATCACTTGCACAAATATTATGGTTTGTTGGGGTAAAACCAAAACCAGATTCTGTTGGAAGAATCAACAAATTAGAATTAATCCCTTTAAAAGAATTAGGTAGGCCAAGGATAGATGTAGTAGTTAATTGCTCTGGAGTATTTAGAGATTTATTTATTAATCAAATGGCATTAATAGATCAGGCAGTCAAATTAGCTGCCGAAGCTGATGAACCTTTGGAATCAAATTTTGTAAGAAAACATTCTTTAGAACAAGCAGAAAAAGAAGGTACATCTATCAGAGAAGCTTCAGCAAGAGTATTTTCAAATGCAAGTGGTAGCTATAGTTCTAACGTTAACCTCGCTGTAGAAAATTCAACATGGGAAGAAGAGAATGAATTACAAGAAATGTATTTATCAAGAAAAACATATGCTTTTAATGCAGACAATCCTGGTGAAATGAATCAAAAAAGAGAAGTATTTGAATCAGTAATGAAAACTGCTGATGTTACATTTCAAAATCTTGATTCATCAGAAATATCTCTAACAGATGTAAGTCATTATTTTGACTCTGATCCTACAAAATTGATTAAAAACCTAAGAGAAGATGGTAAAGAACCAAGCAGTTACATAGCAGATACAACAACATCTAATGCCCAGGTTAGAACACTTGGAGAGACAATTAGACTCGATTCAAGAACAAAACTTCTAAATCCCAAGTGGTATGAAGGTATGCTTAAATCTGGATATGAAGGCGTAAGAGAACTTTCCAATCGATTAAATTACACGCTTGGATGGAGCGCTACAAGTGGTCAGGTAGATAATTTTGTTTATGAAGAGACCAACGAAACATTCATAAATGATGAGGAGATGAGAAAAAGACTTATGGAATTAAATCCTAATAGTTTCAGAAGAATAGTCGGGACATTACTTGAAGTCAACGGTAGAGGATACTGGGAAACATCAGATGAAAATATTGAACAACTTAAAGAACTTTATCAAGAAGTAGAAGATAAAATTGAGGGAGTTAAAGAATAATTATTTACTTGTCATCCCTATAAATTTTGTCTGCTACTTTTAGAATTTCGTAATTTAGTTTGACATTATGTACTCTTACTAAGTGAATACATTGCTGAGAACAAAGGCAGCTTATTGCAAGTGTTCCAACATCTCTTGTTTTTGGGTTAGTTGCATTTAATATTTCACCAATAAATCTCTTTCTTGAAGCACCTATTAATAATGGAAAGTCAAAATTACTAAAAATTTTCAAGTTTCGTAAAATTTGAATATTTTGATTCATATCTTTAGAAAATCCAATTCCTGGATCCCAAATTATATTTTCTTTTTTTATATCTCTATTGAGAGCTTGTTCAGTCAATTTTTCAAGAGCCTTAACAATATCATTTAAGAAATCACTATAGTTATTTAATTTGTTCATGTTTAAACTATTTCCTCTACTATGAGTAATAACAAAAGGGCACTTAAATTGCGAAACGACATTAAGGATCTCTTTATCTCTCCTTCCTCCAGTTACATCATTAATCCAATCAGCTCCGTTAGATAGAGCCTCATGAGCAACCTCAGAATTAAAAGTATCAATAGAAATTAGAATATTTGGATATTTTCTTTTTATATTTTTTAAATGTGGCAAAAGTCTTTTTATTTCTTTTTTAGGTCCAATTTCAATTGCTCCTGGTCTAGTACTTTGAGCGCCAAGATCTATTACATCAACTCCATTTGATATAAAGTTTTTTACTTTATTAAGGACTTTATCTGGAGAATTAAGTTCCCCTCCATCGCTGAATGAATCAGGAGTTAAATTAACTATCCCCATAATTGAGGTTTTTTTCCCCCAGTTTATAGGCCAGGTTTTTTTATTATTTGTAATTAGCAATTCTTGCAAAACTTTTAGGATCTAGAGATGCACCTCCAACTAAGACACCATCAATATCACTCATAGACATTATTTCGTCAATATTATCAGGCTTAACTGAACCTCCATATTGGATAATAACTTCATTTGAATCTACCAATTTCCTTATAAGAGAACAAATCTTATTAGCATCTTCAGCTTCACAGGTTTTGCCTGTTCCAATTGCCCATATAGGTTCATAAGCAACAATGAGATTTGAAGGATCTGTATTTTCTAAGCCTTGTTCAACTTGTCTAGTAATGACCCTTTCTGCTTCTCCCCTTTCTCTTTGTTCAAGAGTTTCGCCAACACAGACAATAGGAGTTAAGCCACTTTCTTGTGCAAAAACTGCTCTTTTGTTAATTTGCTCATCACTTTCACTAAAATATTTCCTAGGTTCGCTATGACCAACAATTGCATATTTAACATTATGCTCCAAGAGCATTTTTGGCGATATTTCTGCAGTAAATGCTCCCTGAGTCTCCCAATGAATATTTTGACTTGCAATATCTAAATAATCAAAATCAGAATTGCTAGAGAAAGTTGAAATTGCTGTAAATGGTGGCGCAATAGCAATTCTTCTGTCGTGGGGAATTTCTCTTATTAAAGGAAGAAATTCTTCCAAATAACTTTTTGCCTCTGCACATGTCATGTGCATTTTCCAATTACCAGCGATTACAGATTTTCTCAAAATACTTTCTCCAAGAAAAATATAATAATATAGTTAGTGTTGAATAACCTAATTATTCAAAAATTAATTCAATTTTTAGAAACATAACTTTATCTCCTTTTACCAATTTTCTACCTCTCCTTTTTTCAACATAACCATTAACTTTTACAGCTCCTGAATTTATGATGTTTTTTGCCTCCCCTCCTGAAGAAACAAGGTTATTCCATTTTAAAAATTGATCTAATTTCATTGTTTAATTAATTCACAGGTATTGATAAAGTAATAGAAACACAAAACATAAATTCTTGCGATTAGTACCTCCAATCAAACCCTATCTAAATAGATTTATAAAGGGTTTCATTTGCATGATAATTTATGTGGCATGTTGGCCTTTATTAGCTTTTTTAGCAGGAAAACTAATTCCTGCAATTGGATCAGGAGATTTATTAAACGTCTCTAACTTAATAATAAAGTCATTAATAGTTTTTTTAATACAGAAAATTGCACAATTTGGACAAGATGTTTTTATTGCAAAGCCTTCACTAGAAATAAGTGAAGTAATGAGATTAAATTTATTTGATAAAATTCAAAAAATAAAATTAATTTTTGTCGAGAAAATTTCTGCAGGGGACATAACATATAGGCTTACAGAGGACGCTGACAGAGTAA
Organism: Prochlorococcus sp. AG-449-P16; assembly: GCA_003212175.1. Classification (GTDB taxonomy): domain Bacteria; phylum Cyanobacteriota; class Cyanobacteriia; order PCC-6307; family Cyanobiaceae; genus Prochlorococcus_A. The sequence continues at coordinate 80,643 of QCQN01000003.1, read as the reverse complement.
GTGAAGTGATTTATAAAACATTTCAAGATACATTGCCCTGCTTACTGCAATTAATAGCGGTAATAACATACATGATTTATTTAGATTGGTCTCTAACATTATCAACATTTATCCTTGCCCCAGTAATAATTTTTTCAGTAAATAGTTTTGGAAAAAAAGTACTAGTAGCCTCTGAGAAAAGTCAAGAGTCAACCAGTGATTTGGCAGGTTTAATAAGTGAATCAATAAATGGTATTTCTACTATAAGAGCATTTGCTGTAGAAAGTTGGATAAAAAAAAGATTTAAAAAGAGTTTAAACAGCAATAAAAAAGCAAAATACAAAACACTTAAATTACTGGCATTTCAACATCCAATTGTTGGCTTTATAGAGGCTTTTGGAATATTAGCCATATTAGGATTAGGAGCCGTAAGAATAAATCTAGGTTTATTAGATAGTGAAGAATTTAGTAGCTTCTTTGCTGCAATTTTGATGCTAATCGATCCAATAAGCCACATAAGCACAAACTTTAATGAATATAAACAAGCCGAAGCTTCACTTAAGAGATTGAAAAAATTAAATTTAGAACCCTCTGAAATAGAAAATATAGAAAACTCAAAGATCACAAACCTAAAAGGAAAAATACAGTTTAAGAGGGTAAATTTCGAATATAAAAAAAAGGAAAAGGTTTTAAAAAATATTAATTTAGAGATTAATAAAGGAGAAGTTACTGCCTTTGTTGGTGCATCAGGTGCTGGTAAAAGTACAATGATGGCTTTAATATTAAAATTTATAAGCCCAAACTCTGGAGAAATCTATATTGATAATAAAAATATTAAATATATTAATTCAAGAAATATAAGAGAAAAAATAGCGCTAGTCCAACAACAGCCTTTTTTATTCTCGGGGAAATTAATTGACGTAATAAAAATGGGGAGAAACTTTAGCGAGGAAGAAGTAATTACTTCCTCAAAGATAGCGAACGCTCACAATTTCATAGAAAAACTACCTAACAAATACGAAACGTTTATAAGAGAAAGAGGATCAAACTTTTCAGGAGGACAAATCCAAAGAATCGCTATAGCGAGAGCAATTTTAGGAAATCCATCAATTCTTCTATTAGATGAGGCAACTAGTGCATTGGACGCAGAGTCAGAGTCTGAAGTTCAAAAAGGACTTAATCAAGCTATGATTAATAGAACTGTCATAGTAATAGCTCACAGACTAGCTACTACTCAGGAAGCTGACAAAATTGTGGTTTTTGACAACGGTGAAATTATTGATATTGGTAAACATTTAGATTTAATTAAAAAGAAGGGTCTTTATAAAGAATTATGTGAAAAACAATTGATAAAGAAAATGTAATTTTATCTTGTTTATATATTTAACAAAATTTATGGACAAAAAAAATTCAGAAAGTAGAAGCCCGGTATTAACATTCGAAGGTAAGAAATATGATGTTAATAAATTACCTGAAGAGACGAAAGAGATTATTAAAGCATTGCAAATAGCAGAAACTCAATTAAAAATGCATGAGGATACTTTAAGGTTAATTTCAATTGGAAGAAACTCTCTTGCAAATCAATTACGAGAGAAACTTAAAATTTATGACTAATTTAATTATGAATTTCTTGAAGAGATAGAGTATCAAATTTATTCAAGCGAAGGGATTTTATTGCTTTCAATGCGGCTTTAGCAGCTGGAATCGTAGTAAATGTGGGAATATTATATTCCAAAGCCGCTCTCCTAAGGTATGCATCATCATGTAAAGCTTGAGAGCCTACAGGTGTGTTAATAACTAATTGAACAAGGCCAGAGCGAATAGAATCTTCAATATTTGGCCTTCCTTCATGTACTTTTAAAACCTCATCAACATCAACACCTAAATTCGAGAGATAGCTAGCTGTTCCTCTTGTGGCAATCAACTTAAAACCTAAAATTATAAGTTCTTTGGCAATCAGATCAAGATTTTCCTTGTCTAAGTCATTAGTGGATAAAAAAGCAACTCCTTTATCTGGGACACCATTACCTGCTGCCAATTCAGACTTTGCATAAGCAAGACCAAAATCCGCTGCCAAGCCCATTACTTCTCCGGTTGATCTCATTTCTGGGCCAAGTAATGTATCTGAACCTGGAAATCTTTTAAAAGGTAAAACAGCTTCTTTAACTGCTTGGTATTTTGGAATTAATTCCTTAGTAAAATTAATTTCATTAAGAGTTGAACCTTGCATTAATTGAGTCGCAATTTTAGCGACTGGCTTTCCAATAGCTTTTGAAACAAAAGGTATAGTTCTTGAAGCACGTGGATTTGCTTCCAGAATATACAGCTCATATTCTTCATTATTTATATTTCGAACAGCAAATTGTAAATTTATAAGGCCAACTACATCCAGTTTATTTGCTATTAATTTTGTCCAATTTTTAACAGTATCTATAGTCGATTTTGATAAAGATATTGACGGAAGGCAACATGCTGAATCACCTGAATGTATACCTGCAGGTTCAACATGTTCCATAAGTCCTGCAATAACAACACAACCTGATTTATCACATAATGCATCAACATCAATCTCAATTGCATTACTTAAATATTCATCAAGAAGAATTGGATGATCAGGAGAAACTTTAACGGCCTCTGAGATGTATTTGGATAATTCATTTTGGTCTTTTACAATTTCCATTGCCCTGCCACCAAGGACATAAGAAGGTCTTACAACTAATGGAAATCCAATATTATCTGCTACTAATAATGCCTCTTCATGATTTCGAGCAATTCCATTAAGAGGCTGTCTAATTTTTAATTCTTCAAGTATCTTCGTAAATTCTTCTCTATCTTCTGCGATGTTTATAGAAATCGGAGATGTTCCCAAAATTCTTGAACCAGACCTATTACCATCTTTTGTTTTTAACCAATTAGAAAGTGGTAAGGATAGCTTGAGTGGTGTTTGTCCCCCAAACTGGACAATTAGCCCATATGGATTTTCAACCTCAATTATATTTAGAACATCTTCTAATGTAACAGGCTCAAAGTATAGAATATCGCTAGTATCATAATCAGTCGAAACAGTTTCAGGATTACTATTAACCATTATTGTTTGATAACCACTACTTGATGATTGATATGATGCATGGCAACAGCAATAATCGAATTCGATACCTTGGCCGATTCTGTTAGGTCCACCTCCTAAAATCATGATTTTCTTTTTTTGATTTTTTTGATCATGAGAAATCTCATTATCACAAATTTCAATGTTTTGATTAGAGAAAGAATCTTCATATGTTGAATAGTGGTATGGAGTATGAGAAGAAAACTCAGCTGAACATGTATCAACAGTTTTATAAATTGGAGTTATATTTAGATTTTTTCTATATTTTCTTACTTCAAAGAAATCAGAACTTGTGAGTTTAGCAATTTGCTGATCAGCAAATCCCATTTGCTTAGCATGTAACATTAAATCCCTATCTAAATCATTAAGATCTTTACCTTTTAAAAAGTTTTTTTGAAAATTAAAAATATTTCGCAACTTTTCAATAAACCATAAATCAATATTTGTTATTTCACTAATATATAAATTAGATTTATCTAATTCCATTGCTTTTTTAATAATAAGAATCCTTTCAGCTGTAGGGTTTCTCAAACTATTTTGAAGGTCATTCTCATTATTAAAATCATCAATTGAATCACATTCCCAACCATAGATTCCAATTTCTAAAGATCTAAGGGCTTTTTGAAATGACTCTTCAAATGAACGACCTATTGCCATTGATTCACCCACAGACTTCATTGCAGTATTTAAAATATTTGAAGAACCCTTGAACTTCTCAAAAGCAAATCTTGGAATCTTAGTTACAACGTAATCTATTGAAGGCTCAAAACATGCAGGTGTTTTTTTTGTTATGTCATTAATTATTTCATCAAGTTTGTATCCTACAGATAACAAAGCTGCAATCTTGGCTATTGGGAATCCTGTAGCTTTACTTGCTAATGCAGATGATCTACTGACCCTAGGATTCATCTCAATTACAACTACCTCACCATTCTTTGGATTTATTGCAAATTGAATATTGCTACCACCAGTTTCAACACCTATTTCTCTTATAATCTTTAAAGACAAATCTCTGAGCCTTTGATATTCTTTATCTGTCAATGTTTGAGCAGGAGCGACAGTAATTGAATCTCCTGTATGAACACCCATAGGATCCAAATTCTCAATACTGCAGATTATTACAACATTATCTGCCTTATCTCTCATAACCTCTAATTCAAACTCCTTCCAACCAATTAAGGATTTTTCAATAAGTATTTGATTGCTTGGGCTTTCATCTAAACCAGATTTACAAAGCTCATTAAATTCTTCTAAATTATAAGCAATGCCTCCCCCAACTCCTCCTAAAGTGAAAGCTGGCCTTATTATTAGTGGATATGAATTTATTTTTTTAGACACTTCTCTTGCTTCTGATAAATCAGAAGCTATTCCAGAGGGACAAACATTTATATTAATATTTTCCATTGATTCCTTAAATAATTTTCTATCTTCTGCTTTATTGATTGCATCTAAATCAGCACCAATTAATTCAACATTATTTTTTTTCAAGAAATCAGATTCAGATAATTTAACCGCAAGATTCAAGGCTGTTTGACCACCCATAGTGGGAAGGATAGCGTCAGGTTTTTCTTTTATTATTATTTGAGAGACTATTTCAGCAGTTAATGGTTCAATATAAGTTTTATTGGCAATTTCAGGATCAGTCATAATAGATGCTGGGTTTGAATTAATTAAAATAATTTCATAACCAGCTTTTTTAAGTGCTTTACAAGCTTGAGTCCCTGAATAATCAAACTCGCATGCTTGCCCAATTACTATAGGACCAGAACCAAGAATAAGGATTCTCTTAATATCCCCTCTTTGAGGCATAATAATTAAATAACATTTATTTAATGCTACTTATAAATCATCAGATGTTAATCAAGTTACTTGAAAAGCAACATTTGTTTCTATAGTATTGGTAGAAAAATATTTTTTATGAGTGAACTTCAGCGACTTAAAAATTTGTTGCCTCCAGAGAATGAAAGTTGGGTTTTTATTGAAGCTGCAGCCGCTATTGATCCACCGTTAATTACACTTGAAGAAATTGGTCGTGATGAAGTTGAGATACAAATAGATCTTGAGAAATGGGATAATTTGGCTATAGATCATAGAAATTTATTGTTTTGGCATGAAGTCGGCAAAATACAAAATGACACAATACCGAGGGACGGTTGGGAAATGGCAGCGCTTGCAATAGGGCTTGGCGGAGCAATTGGTGAATTATGGGTACAAGATGGGTTACTATTATTACTCGCACTTGGATTATCTAGTTTTGCTGGTTACAGACTTTACATAAAAAATAATTCAGAAAAAAAATTACAAGATGCTATTTATGCAGATGAAAGAGCCATTGATCTAGCTTGCAGATTTGGATATAGCGTTCCAAATGCCTACAAAAGTCTTGGAGGCGCATTAAAAGAATTGATAGAAAATACCAGAAAAAAGAAAAAAAGAAGTTTTTTTGAAGATCGATTAGACGCCTTAAGAAAAAGTGCAGAAAAAGCAAGATCAGAATTATCTCAACAAGAAGGATCAGAGAAATCGGTTTCAAGTGAAAACGTTTATGGACAATAAATCAATAGTTTTAATGGCGGCAAAAGCTTGTGATGAAAAAAAGGCTAAAGATATAAAATTAATTAATATTCATAAAGTTTCATTCATAAGTGAATGGATTCTAATTGCAGAAGGGTTGTCAGATCTTCAGGTTCGGTCAATTACAAATTCAGTAGAAGGTGAGTTGAGACAAAAAGCAAATATTGAGCCTATTAGAAAAGAAGGAGTTAATGAAGCGAAGTGGGCTTTACTTGATTATGGCGATTTAATTGTTAATATTTTTCAACCAGAAATAAGAAAGTTTTATGATCTTGAATCATTTTGGAGTAATGGAGATAATTTGAAATTCCCATAAATAATTAATCTATGAACGAATCTACTTGCCCGGTTCCAAAAGAACAACAGCCAACGAATGAATTTATTGAACTATCAAGATCTAAAATTTTTTCATGGCCAAAATCAAAAAAATCATTCCTATTTATATTACTCAAAATATGGTTTGCAACTTTTAGTATATTTCTTGTAATTTCATCTGGAAGCACATATTTTAAAACTTCAATTTTGAAATATGTTTTATTAAGCTTTTTTAGTAGTTTGTCTCTGCCATTTCTTTTTTCCATAAGATTATATCTTGGTTGGAATCATATTTTCAAAAGGTTAAGATCCGAAAAAGTTGAATATGAAGAATCTGGATGGTATGACGGCCAAACTTGGATAAAACCAGTGAAGCTTAAAGAAAAAGAATCTTTAATAGCTCAATTGGAAGTTAAACCTATTCTAAAAACTATTATTCAATTTTTATCAATCATTTTAATTTTTGCCTTATCTGGAGTTTTGATATTCCAAAACATTAAAATCTAGTATGAATTCAAATTTCAAAAATCTATACACATCCAATAATCCTCCACTAGAAGTAATTCTAAGGAGAGGTTCAAAACTCGAATCTATTCACAAGGTTCATGCCGTAATAAGCGATAAGAAGGGTAGAGTTCTAATGTGTGCAGGAAATCCAGAATATAAAAGCTTTATAAGATCAGCATTAAAACCATTTCAAGCAATTCCATTCGTAAGCAGCGGAGCTGCCTCAAAAATAAATGGATCATCTAAATCAATAGCAATTGCATGTGGATCACACAGTGGTTCAATATTGCATACGAGAGAAGCATTTAAAATTTTATGGGAATATGATTTAGATGTTGATAATTTGAAATGTCCAGTAATAGAAAATAGCCCTTTAAAGCATAATTGCTCTGGAAAGCATGCCGCTTTTCTCGCAACTTGTAAGAAATTAAATTGGCCAACCGAGAGTTATTTAAAAGGAGATCATCCTCTTCAGCTTGAGATATTCAGAATAGTATCAGAATTGCTTGCAATACCTGACGCAAATATTATTGCTGAAAGAGATGACTGCGGAGCTCCAACTTTTTATATGAAATTATCGGAAATGGCAAAACTATATTCTCTTCTTAGTAGCTCAGATAACGCAGAACTTGAACAAATTAGTAGAGCAATGACCACTAACCCGATTTTCATAAGCGACAATAATAAATTTGACACGGAAATCATGCAAGCATCTCATGGGCAAGTAATTAGTAAAGGTGGAGCAGAAGGAATACAATGTCTATGCAAGGTAAATGAAGGAATTGGAATTGCATTAAAAGTTGAAGATGGGTCTAGAAGAGCAAAACATGCCATAGGCATTCATTTATTGAAACAACTTGAATGGATATCTGATTTGAGATTGCAAGATATAAATGACAAAGTTTTTAAATTATCTGAAGGAGTGCATATAGAGGTAAATGGTCAAGTTAAATTCCAAGAATCATAAAGAAATAAAAAAAAAGAACACTTTGGATGTATGCTAGTTAAATGACGCGGGGTAGAGCAGTCTGGTAGCTCGTCGGGCTCATAACCCGAAGGTCGGAAGTTCAAATCTCCCCCCCGCCATAATTTATAAGTTTGTCTATGGCAAACTTTTTTTATTTATTTCTCTGAAGCTAGTTAATTTACCCAAATCAATATTAAAAATTTAGGAATTAAAATCATTACAGTTAACAAAACTGAACTAAGTAATTACTTATATAAAAGATAATGTAATATTCAAAATTTTTTATATTAGGCTTATGTTGCCACTAAAAAAAACTTTTGCTAATAATGATAAGCGGGCTAAAGTCCAATACTCCACGAGGAATTAGTCCGCTCAATAATACATTTTTCTTAAAAATTTATATTATTTACACTAAAGAAATAATTAATTTTTAATTAGGGAAATTGTTTTAAATAAAAGGACTAATCCACAAAATATAATTTATTGAACTATTAATTTTTGAAAATACAAACTAAAAAAGTTCAAAGTATCCATTCTTATTCAAAGAATATTTATCAAACCATAAATTAATTAAGTTATCAATTCCAACTCCAGAAAGATTTTTTTTATTTAAAGTTTTGTAATCTGCTAAAGCTAATAATAAATATGGGAAAATCATATCTGAAACCTTTGGAGGAAGTTTACTCAAAGGTATCCCATGCCCTTTGTTCCAAAGGACTTTCATATCATGCGAGAATAAAGAACTCCAATAATTGAAATCACAAAATAATTTTTTGGGAGGCAAAAGGTTAAAAGTAACAAATGTTGAGGAAGACATTTAAACAACTACATTAATAAAATTTTAGCGATCACTTTAGAAATTTCCTTCAGAGGAGGAAAAATTTGACGATAAAATAGCAAAACCCTTGACTAGGTTAAGTGATACAAAGTAATAGTAAAACACTTTGATGAACTGTGCAATACTTATAATTATTTATTCTTTTTTATTTTTTCTTGAAATTCTAAAAATAATAAGAATTTTTCATAAATCTCGATATCTAAATAATAACTACTTATCTCTTTTTTGTTGAATGTATTTGATTTTTCATATTTTTTTTTAGTATTGTTTTCGTAATCTTTTTTTATATCTCGAATTATAAAATTTTTGTCGTTTTCACTGTATCTATTGGTTATGTCTTTACTTATATCTTGTTCATGAATGTCATAAATTCCCCTATTTATAAGTGCCTCCTCAACTAAAATATTTATGATTTTCGAAATACTCAAATTACTTTGCAAACTTAGTTTATCAATAATATCAAAAACATTTTCTCGTGGGATAAAACCCACTCTCCTTTTCTTTGTAGGCATATATTAGTTCAGCACTTGACTATAATAAGTGTTGCACTATATTCAAAATAAGTCAATTTTTATTTATGATTGTTATCTTTAGTATTTTATTAGGAACACTTACATATTTTTTCTACAACTCAAAAGATGAAGTCGATTTATTAGAAAAAGATTATGGAGAAGAACAAACAGATGAAGAATTATATAAAGATTTAGAAGATTTATTCATATGAAGCGAAAAAAAAGATTATCAAAAAACATCTACAATAGGAATCTTAAATAATGATTAAAAGAATTTGAGATCTAAATAAAATTAATGATTAATGAAATTGTTCTTATTTTTATGATTTAATAAATTTTTTTATTATTTAGCATTAAAAATTTCGTTTCATAACCTATGAATTACAAATTAATTACTTTCCCTAGAATTTAGACTAAGACAATATCTTGCAATGACAGTTCATCAAAACTACGAATTAAATCTCAACATTAATGAGTTAATTGAAAAAAGGATACCTTGTTGTGATCTTTTACATCCCAAACATTGTTTAACAGAAAAACAAGTCTCAGAAATTGCTCATGCTATTAAAAAAGATTTAAATCTACATGACTTATACAAGCAAGTGGATCAACATATTATGAATTACGTTAAGGAATTTGGTATTGATAATACTGATCATTGGGTAGAAAGTAATCTTCCAGACTTAGATAGAGACTTCAAAGAGGAAGTTGGGATTGAGTTTGAATAATTAATCTTTTAATTATGTATGGCTAAATTTTGAGATGATTTTATTAGCATAGTTTAACTCCTATGAGATAAATTTTTTCTCTAATTCATCAATTAATTTATAAATCTTTTCGGGACTACTTTTTTTATTTTTATTTAATTTTATAAAAATAAAAATCCATATTAAAGAAATAATTGAAGTAACAATAGTCAAAATTAAGAAGTTAAAGTTCATCTGAATATAATCTTCAATATTCAAAATAATTAGATATTCTAATTTTTAAAATAAGTACTTTATACAAAGGTATATAAAGTATTTCAATTATAGATACTTTAACTGTTAAAAATGTATATATACTATACAAATAATTTCTTTCTAAACCGGTTTAAAATGAAAATTACGAACATAAATAATATTCTTGCTTTAACCTTAAGTGAAATTGGAATTAATAAATTAGAAATAATAGTAATAGGAATTGTTTCATTCATTTTCCCTATATTATTCATAATTGCATCAAGAAACCTTGATTCGAAGGGGGTATTTGCATGGATGATGGAAAAGCCAAACGACTGGATTGGAAGAAAATAAATTTAGATTTTACAGATAATTTGCTAATTAATGGCTAAGTTAGCTAATTTATCTTCATCAAAATTACTAACATTGCAATATTTTTCTAAGCTCAAAATTATATCTTTTTTGAGTAACTTATAATCAATAAATTTATTTAAATCATTATCCAAAAATTCTTTTATTGTTTCATTTGTAGCAAAACTCAACGCGCCATTTTCTGAAATACCGAAATTAAAAGTATTACAATAGGTCCTTGAAAACTTCTTTGAAATTTTCAAGGTATAGTTTTCAATATTTTTTAGTGAAAAATCAGAAGAGTAAACAGGTTTGTTATTAATAACTAATAATAGTAATAAGACAACTAATATATACCTCATCATGTAAGGGCCAATAACTAACATCCAATTTATGCTGATTTATGACTATAGTAAATAGTTTCTAGGATATTTTATAAAAATTAATTACCTAAATAATTTACATTAGCATGTTTCATAAAACTAAAAAATTTCTTTTAGCTCCTCCCACCTATTCGAGGTTAATTTGCTTTTAGTATTGATTAAAAATATTAATATATTGCGAAATAATAATTGGCTTAAAACTTAATTAAGAATTAAATAAACTTAATTATCTTATATTTGGTTTGAGTTTTTTAATTCCAAATACAAAAAATTGAAACAAAATATACAATTCGAAATAAGGAAAGTAACTTCAATTAAAATTTTTTTTGTTATTGAGGATTTATTAATTTAAAGATTGCTACAAATGATAGAGAATTTTCCATTTATCAGTAATTGATTATTTAGTTGAGTTATAGTTCCCAAAGATAACTGGTCAATTAAAAAAAGATATTAGTTTATGGAAAATAAGCAAATTAATTTTTTTAAATCAAAGGACTTTAATAACGTTTTAAAGCCTTTTAAAAAAGGAACAGTTGTTAATATAGAAAATTTAGAGGTAAGACAGAGAAAAGAAGAATTAAATGTCGGTCTATATGGATGGTATGCAATATGTCCTTCAAAAGAACTTAAAAATAACCAAATACATTATTTTTCATTATTTAATGAACCACTACTAATTTATAGAGACAATAACAACAATATAAGGTGTATCAAAAATATTTGCCCTCACAGAGGAGCATCTTTCTATGGTGGATCTATTAAAAATGGTGAATTAATTTGTCCATATCATGGTGCTAGATTTTCATCTGAAGGTTCTTGTCAAAACTTAGATAGAATTACCTGTAGCCATATTATTGATAATAATTATGATAACTACGCTAAAAGGATTCATTTATCTCAATATAAGGCCATAGAAATAGATGAATATATTTTTATTTACTTTTCCGACAAGTCTGAAGCAAATCTAAATGATCTTATTGAGAGTTCTTCTATTTCTAATTATGAATTGATAAATAATGGTTTTTCAGTTGAGGAGAGTGCATCTGAGGAGGTTTTGGTCGATTTTAAGTGTGACTGGTCCAGAATTATAGAAAATCACTTAGATATTCTTCATATATTTTGGGTTCATGGGGATACAATTCCTGATAAGGATGTAAATAAAAATGTCTTAGTGAGTTTTAACCAAAAAATAAACATCACAACAAAATATATAGAGAGTATTTATTATTACAAAAATAATCCAAGTAAAGAATTTATAAGAATTAAATATATTCCTCCTGGAAGAATTTTGATATATAAGGGTGATCCAGAACTTTCTCGATATGTTCAAGTTCTTGATCACATACCATTAGGAGAAAATAAGGCAAGAGTTATAGTTAGGCATTACAGGAAATTCTTGAAAAACAAATTGTTAAATAATTTAATTTTGTTCAAAGAAATTCAAAAAAAGATCTTCTATAAAATATTTGATGAAGATTATATGATTTTAAAAACTCAAACATACAATCATAAATTAGGATTAATAAAGAAAGATGAAATAAAATTATTAGGAGAAGACAGAATAATAAATTATTTCTGGAGTTGGTATAAAAAATCAGAAGAGAAAGATAACCCCTGGAAATTCTTAAATAATAATAAAGAGCTTGATGTATATGATGAAATTATTTTTAAATATCCACCAGAAATTAAAAAATTAGAAATAATCAATAATATAAACATTATTAGAAAAACATTCATAAGATATGCTGCACCGCTAATTTTTCTACTGATCATAATATAATTTATTTTGAAAAAAGTTAGCAGACCTACATGGTTAAATTGGTTTTATTTAATAATATTTATACTTAGTTCAATTCAACTATTTATATTTTGGAGTAGTAAATTTTGACAATTAATGAAAGAAAATTATTGGCTAGAGATTCGAAATGTAAGCTCAATTAAAAATGATTATGAGGTTGTTAAGAATTTATCGCTAAATCTTAAATTTAAAGAAAATGTCATATTAATCGGACCTAATGGATCTGGAAAATCATCTTTAATTGAACTTATTAATAGAAATATTTATCCGATTTTAAAAGAAAGTACTATTTTTAAAATCCTTAATAAGGAGCTTATTAATATATGGGAACTTAGAAAAAAAATTAGTACAGTTAACACTGATATAAGAAAAAGAATAAAACCAGATTTAAAAGTATTAGATTTAATTATCGGCGGTTTATATGGAAAGTATTGCAAAATTGAATATTTATCAAAATTAGATATTTTATTAGCTAAAAATCACATGCAGAATATGAAGCTAAGCCACCTATCACAAAAATATTTTGGTCATTTATCTGAAGGAGAGAAACAAATTATTCTTATTTCAAGAGCATTGATAGCAAATCCAGAGATTTTAATCCTTGATGAACCGATAGCTAATCTAGATTTGAAATCAAAATTTTATGTTATTGATAAAGTTAATGAGTTATCAAAGATAAACACTACTATCTTATGTACTACCCATGATATAACTTCAATTACAGAAATTTATAGTAGAATAATTATGATGAAAGACAGGACAATAATTTACGATGGAACGCAAAAAGAAGTAATGACAACTAAAAATATTAATAAATTGTTTGATATAAATATAAAAATTACTGGTCACAAAGGAAATTGGAATATACAAAGAAAACTAAATAATGATTATAAATAAAATAAATAAGCCAATAATTAAATAAATTAGATTTTTGACTTTTTTAAGAGTTAAAGATTTATTTCTGAAAATCGAAGATCCGCATCTTACACAAACAAGCTTGCCTCCTAATGATCTATCTGAAACAATATCTGAACAGCCACAATTAATGCATATTTTCATTGAACTCATTTTTTCATTGAACTTATTTTATTGAAAAATTAGTTATTTGTATCTTTTAATTGTATTCAATTTTATATTGTAAAGAAAAACATCAAATCAATATATGATAATGAGAATCTATTGCAATAAATAATTAAATGATACATAATTGATAATAATTCTCATTATCAAAGTAAATGAATTTCCATAATTATGGAGAATCCACATCAAAATCAGTAAGGATAATTACTGGACAGTCAGTCTTAATAGATCCATCCTCAAGACCTAAAGGTACTTGTCTAGAAGTTGAAAGTGGAATTGCAAGAGTATATTGTCCATGTGAAGAAACTGAAGGCATGACTCTTGCTTTTTTACAATCAGGTGATCAATTGCGAACAGATTTATTATGCAGTGAAGGTGTTTGTGTAGAGGCTTTAACAGATCTCTCTTTTCATAGCAATGTAAGTATTGATGAGAATACTGGTTTTGACGCTGTAAATGAGTGGACTCTTCAGTTGCTTAGAATTAGACATTTAGGCAATGCTGAACAAAGACTTCAAGCTTTATTATCAATATTAGTTAACCGTCTTGGGAAGAGGTGTGGCAAATGGTGTGAACTCCCCTTTAGGCTCACCCATGAAAGAATTGGCGAGTTGATAGGTTCTACAAGAGTTACATCAACAAGATTAATATCTAAGCTTAGATCTTCAGAGTTATTAATTGCTCCTGTAGGAACTCAAACAGTCAGCGTCGATCCCACATTTATAGAGTCATCACCTTTGTAAAAAAAGAAATGAAAAGCTCAGAATGCCTTATAAATAATATGTTCCTTGAAATAGAAACATTGTCTTCTAGGTTAAATATCATTCAATCAACATATTCGAGGACAACTAACAGTTGTTTGAAAGAAAGATTAATTATTGAAAACAAATTAATTTATGAAAGAGTTAATGAAATATCATCAATAGCTAAACTGTTGAAGAAAAGATCTATTGATCAGATAAGTTTAAGTGATTTATTATTTGAGAAATGTCAAAGGACAATTGATGAAATTAATCTTAAAAAACTATTTTTTATTTAAATCACTATCTATTAACAATATTGCAGATGGTTGGTTTGCTGCAAATTTAACTTTACCTAATATGTTGGCAAATTCATCTTCTGATTTAGTCTGAGCTTCAACTATAGGATCTAAAAAAACATTTGATCTGGTATCTGATAGCCTTTCAGAAATAGAATAAAGTTGCTGCAATGATGACGTTAAATCTGCTTCCATATTAAAAGAAAATGATATTAAATCTTCAATAGATTCCCACTCTTGAATGGGAGCATCTAATTCTTTTAGTTGTACTTTTTGACCACGAGCTATTAGATAGTCTGCAAACCTACGAGCATGGTCCATTTCTCCCATAGATTCATTTAAAAAGTAAGAAGCGAATCCGTTCAAGTCACGTTCTTGAAACCATAAGTAAATTGCAAAATATTGAACATTTGCGTATCTTTCCATCGTTAAATGTTCAAAGAAATTTTCCAATAACTGAGTATCTAATGGTTGAGCCACAGCTCTTCCAGAAGGTCCAAAATTTATTAAATTTTTTGTTTTCAAATTATTCTCAGTCATTTTTTAAAAGCATTTAACTAAATAATACAACATTTTGTATAAATAAGTAGATAAACATTCATTTGAAATATGTTAATGAATATGATAATGAATATCAATAGCAATACATAAAATGGATTTTGAGAAGGATAGTTCAATATTGCTATTAGTTAACAAACTTTATGTAAACAAAAAAAAGAAATGTAAAAAGAAAAAATGTTCTAATTGGAAGGGGGGTAAGTGTAATTGCCTATAATTAACTCCTAAATAAATATCTTTTGTCCTCCTGGAAAAATAAAAAAGTAACTTCCCTGATTAATACTTAATATACATTTATCACCTATTTTCAATATATTATTAATATTAGATCTTACTCTAATAGTTTCACTATTAATTGATAATTTGTATATAAAAAATTCACCAAGAAATTCTTTAGCAACAACTGTTGCATTACCATTATTAGATTTTTTTATGGAGATAAACTTTGGAGATATTGATAGAAATTTTACATTTCCATCAACTACTACTTTACTAGTATTTATTTCACCCAAGCATGACAAATAGTAATCTCCTTTTTTGTTGAGATTAAGAATATTATTGCCTAAAATAAAACTACTTACAAATAGTGTCTTAGGTCTTTCTAGAAGATTAATAGGTGAGTCAATTTGATGTATTTTCCCTTCATTCATCACAGCAACCTTATCGCAGATAGACATGGCCTCTTCAGGGTCATGAGTAACCATTAATCCGCTTGCATTAACACTCCTCAAAATATTTGGAAGTTCACTCCTCAATTTAAGTTTAACGTGCATGTCGAGACTACAAAAAGGTTCATCTAACAATAAAAAATTAGTGCCGGGAGCTAAAGCACGTGCAATGGCTAATCTTTGTTTTTGGCCACCGGATAATTCATGTGGATATCTATTTAATAAGGGATTTAACCCTACAATTTTTGTTAAGTAATCAACTCTACTTCTGTCATTTTTATTTTTTAAACCGAAAAGTATATTTTCTAAAACTGTTAAATGAGGGAAAAGTGCATAATCTTGAAAAACCATACCAATGTTCCTTTTTTCAGGAGTCAGTATTCTTTTAGTATTAGAAATTTCTATATCATTTAATATGATTCTACCTTTAGATGGATATTCAAAACCTGCAATTAATCTCAGAAGTGTAGTTTTACCACACCCTGAAGGGCCGAGTAAACCTAATAATTTACCCTTTTCAATTTTTAAATTAATTGCATTTAAAATCCAGCTAGATAATTTTTGTTTATTATATTTATGATGGAGATCATCAATTACTAACGCCTCATTATTCACAAAAAACGACTTCTCTAAAGCTATTAAATTAGCAGAAAATCCTAATCCTCAATTATCTTTGTATAATTTTATACATCAAACAAGGGCCTTAACATATGAGAAAGACTGAAAGAGCGAAAATCATAATTAAAGAACTCAAGAAACTTTACCCATCACCCCCAATACCACTTGATCACTCGAATTCTTTTACATTATTAGTAGCAGTTGTTTTAAGTGCTCAATCTACTGATAAAAAGGTCAATGAATTAACAAAAGACTTATTTAAAGCTGCGGATACCCCTAAAAAAATGGTGAATCTTGGTATTGATGGCATTTATAAATTCATAAAACAATTGGGCTTGTCTAATCAGAAATCCAAAAATATATATCAACTATCAAAATTAATTATTCAAAAATTTGATAATGAAGTACCTTGTACTTTTGAGGACCTTGAATCTCTCCCTGGTGTAGGCCATAAAACTGCATCTGTTGTAATGTCGCAAGTTTTTAAAATCCCCTCATTCCCGGTTGATACTCATATACACAGGCTCTCACAAAGATGGGGCTTATCAAATGGAGATAGTGTTATTCAAACAGAAAAAGACCTAAAAAAAATATTTCCTATAAATGAATGGAATACCTTACATTTACAAATAATTTTTTATGGCAGAGAATATTGCACAGCAAGAGGCTGTGATGGAACCAAATGCTATTTATGTCGTACTCTTTATCCCAAAAGAAAAAATAAAATTATATGTAAAAAACCCTAAGAAATTAATATAATAATAAAATTAGCTTTTTTAATCATGAAGATAGCAATTACTGGTGCATCAGGGAAAACAGGTTACAGAATTGCTGAGGAGGCAGTTAAAAAAGGATTTAAAGTGAGGCAAATTATTAGAAACAACTCAAAAGTTTCAGATGAGTTAAAGAATTTGGAAACATTTAGAGTTTCATTGTACAAAAAAAAGGAACTAGATAAAGCTTTGAATGACATTGATGCTTTGGTAATTGCTACTGGTGCGAGAGCATCTTTGGATTTAACTGGTCCAGCAAAAGTTGATGCATTAGGGGTACAAAAGCAACTAGAGAGTTGCAAAAGAGTTGGTATCAAGAGAGTTATTTTAGTTAGTTCTCTCTGCACTGGTAGATTATTTCACCCTTTAAATTTTTTTGGTTTAATTTTAATTTGGAAAAAAATAGGCGAAAATTTATTACGAAAATCAAATTTCGAATGGACTATCATTAGACCCGGAGGATTAAAGGAAGTTGAAGATATCAAATTAGAAAATATAAATTATTCAAAAGAAGATACTCAGATTAATGGATCAATACCAAGAAGATTAGTTGCGAGATGTTGTATTGACTCTTTAAAAAACAAAGAATCAATAAATAAAATTATAGAAGTTACAAGTTCAAAGGATAATAAAAAAATTTCTTTTAAAAAAGCTATGCAAATGATTTAAAAGATGTAAATATAAAAATAAAACTATGAAAATAAACCCAAAAATTGACGCTTTACAACTTATGCTTACAGACTTAAGAACAAGAAATGAACCAATAAGGCATAAAGCTGCATTTAAAGGTTGTCAACCAGAATTTCAAAATCTTGTCTCAAGATTAATAAAGCAGTTAGAGGAGGAATTAATGTCCGAAAAGCTGACTAATCGTGTTAGTTAATAATCAGGATTACTTAAATGACCTTAATTCATCAAATTTTGCTTGTTCTGAGAGTTCATCAAATCCTCCAAAAAATTTATTATCCAAAAATATTTGAGGGAAAGTATTATGCCTACTTTTAGACATTATTTTGTGAAAGCTCTCATCATTTTCTATTAAAGTAACTTCAATAGGGATAGATAAAGAATTAAGCAACCTAATTGCTCTTTTCGACCAAGGGCAATCTCTTAGAATATAAACTTTCACACGTGATTCATTTGTAATTAAATCATTATTTGAGATATTGATAATTTTTTGTTCAAAAGAAATTAATAATATGTCAGTACCTTTTTTTACAATACATCCCTCCTCAAGATGCCCCCCAAAGACATTACATCCCTCATCCGCAAAACTCAAATGAAGATGTACATCCCCTTTATTAAAATGACCATTAAGAGATACTATCTCTAGGTTTCCTTCGAATTTATTTATCTCTTGCTTCCCTGGGCATTGAATACAAACTGTTCTAAGATTACCAACCACTCCAGAAACATAGCCATATAAATTATTCGATAAAGAATATTCTTTAATTGAATTTATCAAATCAGATTCTGGAGATAGCTTTATGCTATGAGGCTGCATTAGATAATAAGTAATAATTTTGTAATATAAAACATCATCAATCATAAAGAGAAGTTGGGTTTATAATCTTTAAGGATTCTTTTTTAATTTCAATTTAAAAATCCATCATATAAAGCAATTAAGATATATTTACTGAAAATTTAAGCTAGTTGAGAGTGTAATATATTTTTGGTTATAGAGTAATTAATTTGTTAATTAGAAAAAACCTTCAAAATTTGGCATTAAATATTCCTAACTTATTATCGATATCTCGAATTTTCCTTGTATTTCCTCTAATCTTTTTTTTAGAAATAAATAGACCTTTTTATGTTTTTATTTTGATTATTATTGGTGGCTTAACAGATTATTTTGACGGATTAATTGCAAGGAAATTTAATCTTAAAACCAGATTAGGAGCCATCCTTGATCCCTTAAGCGATAAAGTATTCTATTTAATTCCATTAGTTTTCCTTTGTAAAAATAATCTAATACCTTTCTGGTCTTTGACATTAATTTTGTTTAGAGAATTAATAATATCTAGCCTGAGGAACGTTACAAAAGACGGTTTACCTGCATCTCAATTAGGCAAATTTAAAACATTTTTCTTTTTTATTTCATTAGTTACCTTCTTTTCACCATTCAAAATAAATTTATTTAAGAATTTAGGTTTAATATTCTATTGGATAGGATTCATCATGACTTTTTTAACTTTATTAGGCTATTTAAGAATTAAAAAGAATCTGATCTGAATTTTCATCAAAACCGTCACTCTTTTTATTATTAAAATCTTTCAAATAGCTGTCTTTTAAACCATTAAGTAAATCAAAAGTTGGCGCCCACTCTAAGTCACTTTTAATCTTAGAGATATCAGTCTGATAATGATTTAATCTAATTGGAAATCCCTTTCGAGATTTAGGATCTAATTTTTGATAATCAAATGTTCTTAGAGAAATCTCATTTTTGTCTAATCCAAGAACTTTTGCACATAAATAGATTAATCCTTTAATTGTAACTCCTTTTTCACCTGAACAGTTGTAAATATTATTTTTAGAATTTTCAAAATTCATGCACCTTATCATCACATCAGTTAGATCCGAAACATGACCTAGCTGAGTAATTAAAGCCCCGTCGCCAGGGATTGGTATAGATTTTTTAGTAAATAACCTTTCAAAAAACCAATTTTCAATTTTATTATAATTTCCTGGTCCATAAATATAAGTAGGTCTAAAACTTGTAAAGGGAATTTTTTGGTTTATCAACCAATTTTCTGTCTCAAACTTTCCTTTGTGCCGACTATTTGGATCAATTGGATCAATTTCGGATAAGGGTATTTCGAAATTATCTTTATAAACACCTGCAGAGCTAACATATATATATCTCAGGAAAGAATTGTCTAAATTTCCTAGAAGAAGTTTAGTTTGTTCTAACTCTCGTCCAGAAATATCATAAACAACATCATACTTTTTATTTCTTAGTTTGATGATATCTTCTGCACTATTTCTATCACCCTTAATTAAATTTGTTTTTTCAGGATTATTCTTATTACCTCTCGTAAAAATATCAATATCATGATTTTGGCTTAATAACTTGCCAACCAAAGATTTGCCAACAAATCTAGTGCCACCCATTACAAGAATTTTCATATTCAAAAAAGACTTAACTTAAGTAGTAATCTTAAATAGAATTACATACTGAATAGTACTACTAAGAAGTAATTTATGAAAAGGATGATTCTATGGAACTAATACCAGCTATTGATTTAATGAATGGTAAGTGTGTAAGGCTTTTTAAGGGCGACTTTAATAAAAGAAAAGACTTCACAAAAAAACCTCATGAGCAGGCTAAATTTTGGGAAAGCGAAGGAGCAAAATATATTCATATTGTTGATTTGGACGCTGCAAAAACTGGATATCCCACGAACGATATAACAATAAAAGAGATTGCAAAAACAGTTAACATCCCTATTCAAATAGGAGGTGGGATAAGATCTCAAGAAAGGATAGAACAATTATTTTCTTATGGTATCGAGAAGGTTATCATGGGAACCTCTGCGATAGAAAATAAAGAATTAGTTAAAGATATATCAAATAAATTTCCAGGAAAGATAATTGTTGGTATAGATGCAAAAAACGGAAAAGTTAGTACAAGGGGGTGGTTAGAGCATTCTAATATTTTAGCAACAGATTTAGTAAAGGAGTTCTCTTCATATAAAATCGCAAATTTTATTGTTACAGATATAAATACAGATGGGACATTAGAAGGAACTAATGAAGAATTCATAAAAAGTATTCTTGATATTACAGATATTCCAGTGATAGCCTCAGGAGGTGTTGGTTCCATTTCTGATTTATTATCTTTAGTAAAATTCGAGGATTCTGGACTCTTTGGTGTAATTGTAGGTAAGGCGTTATACGAAAATAAATTTAAAATAAGCGAAGCTAATAATATATTGTCATCAGAAAGACTAACTGACTTTGACTTTAAAAACGATTACTACGCTTAAAAGAGAATAGAAATCAATTTAAGGCTGGTATTTGCAGTGATTGTTAGTTAATTTTGTAAAAGAGATAAGAAATTTAGTCTTGGAATTAATTTCAAAAAAATCAATATTAATTATTGCTCCAAGCTTAATTGCAGAATCTTTATCACTTAAGTTAACATCGCTAGACAAAAATTTAGAAATTTATTTTAATAATGGAATAGGTGATATAATTCCTGATTTAGTTATATGGAATGTTCTTAATTTTAAATCAGAAGATCTTATAAGGTTAGAATTACTAAAGTTAAGAGAAAGATGGGATGAGTCAAAGTTTTTATTAATACTCTCTGGTGAAATTGCTTATGAAAGGAAAAATACTCCATCTTTAAATTCTGAAGGTTTTCTTTTAAATCCTAGTGCGGAAAAAGTTCTTGAATCTATTGATACCATTTTAAATGGAGGGAGGGTATTTGATATTGAAAATACTGCTAAGGTTCAATTTAACAAAGATAAACCTCTTTCTTTTAGTCAAAAAATACTAACTTCAGGTCTAAAACAAATAGACACTGAGATTAATTACATATTCAAATATGTCAACTCTGATTCGACTCCAGAGTTTTATAAATTTATTTTAAAAGGAAGATTAAGAGAACTTATTACTGCTAAATCCTTTCTTATTTTCTTATGGGGTAATTCACTAGAACTTTATACGGAAGCCGTTTATACCGAAAATAAATTTAATCTTGAAGAAAATAATACAATTTTTATAAATAATAAAGATTCAATAGAAATATGGAACTTAATTTTAGATAGACTAAAAAAAAGATATAGCTCAATACAATTAGATGTTGAGTTTAATAATTCATCTATAATTCTCTCTGGGATAAAGAAAGAATTCATCTCACGCCTCATATGCAAAATGTTAGATGAGTTAGATAATTTAGTAAAAAATATTAAGGAAAACTATAAAGAAAAAGATTTTAAAGATGATTTAAATTCTCTTATAAAAGAACTTAAAGTTAATACAATCTCAAATATTACAGACAGCTATTTTAGATTAAAAAAAGGAAGCGAATCTGTTTCAATAAATGATTTTATTTATAGCGAAGTGAGTTGTGAAGAAATAGATAAAGAATCTCATGAATCAATAATGTTTATCGACCCAATTATTAAAAATGAAGCTCTTGACTATGATGGGAAATTACTACCTCTATATGAAACAGAATCTTTTTTAATTCTTGAAAATATTATTTCTAATTGGACAATAAGGAACTGTAATTTATTAGCTTCTGAAATCTTTAATATTTGTTCTTCTTGGCCTGAATTAAGAACTATACTTATAAATCCCGAATTACAATCAACAAGAAATTTTGAAAGGTTTAGAAATAATATTAATAACTACAATCGTTGGCATGACAATATTTATATGCCTATCTACTTATATGAGAGTAAAAGAGAATATATTGATATTATCGATAAAAAATTTACTCGTTACTTTAAAAATGAAAACAGGGAGAATGAATTAGAGAATCTAGAATGGCTACAAAAGCAAGTTACATTGTTAGTTGAGATAAGAGATGCCCTAGCACCACAGTTAGAATTTGCGGTAAAATATATCGGTAATCTTTTCGTCACTTTCCTTACAAAAGTCGTTGGTAAAGCTATCGGTTTAGTGGGAAAAGGAATCCTACAAGGATTAGGAAGATCAAGTTCCAAGTAAGTTTTTAGACTTTAATGAAAATAATTCAATGGATCCTTATAGCATTAATTTTCTTAAGTCCATATAAAGCGAATGCCTCTAGAGATACTAATAGTTACGATGGCAACATCTTTCCTATATATGCAGGGAATGGTGCAATAGTTCCACCTCAGACAACTCTTCAAGAATCATTAAAAAATAAAAGAGTCGCTGTTTTATTTTTTTATCTTGATGACAGTTCTGATAGTAAAGCTATGGCTCCGATAATATCTGGATTAGATTTGATATGGAGAAATAATATAGATATTATCGCTCTAACTACAGATGAATTACAGGATAAAGAAAAGTCTGATCGACCAAGTGAACCTAATTATTATTGGAATGGATTAATTCCACAAACCATTGTTATTAACAGTGATGGAGAAGTTAAATATGATCAAAATGGGATGATTAATATCGATGAATTAAACAAAGTTATAGGAGAACTAAAAGGCATTGACATAAAAGATACACAATTTTCTGTCGAGAGTTTTAATGAATACAACAGTATAATTTCTGAAAGAAAAGATAAAAACAAAAACTAACTATTAAATAAAATGATATTAATAAATATCCTCTTAGTTCTTTTAATTTTTTTAATTATTTCAGATTTATATATAAAAAACTCGCCCAAATCAAAATTAGTTCTGATACCTATAAATTACAAAATCAAAAAAAAAGATGGTTTGAACGAATTAATAATTGATTTAAAAATAACTAATAAAAGTAAAACTAAAGAGACAATGATATCTAATATAAATTTTGAATTAGATTTTTTTAAAAGTAAAGCAAATGAATATTGCCAAAATGTTAATTATCAAGAAGAAGTTTATATATATGATAAAAATAAAGAAAAGAATTTAAATAATTATTGGCCGACAACAATAATCAAGTCAAAATCAGATTTATTTGTAAGAATCATATATAGATTTAACAATAACAACTTTAGAAAAAAATTAAAATATTTATGGTTAAAAGTATTTTGGGAGAATTATGGACATTTCGGTATTTCAAAAAAGAAGGATTGCTTGTTAATTAATTTAGATAGTCAAAAACAAAAATCAAAAGAAGTTTTTGAAATTCCAATAAATAATAAATATAACGCTTTCGCTATTAAAACTGATTTGCTTGGTTGCTTTGATGACCCAGTTAAGACTGTGATTGAATACAGTAAGGGAATTGTAGAAAAAAATGATATTCTAACAATCGGTGAGAGTCCACTTGCGATTATGCAAAATAGATATATTTCCCCTCAAAATTTAGAATATAGTATATTTTCGAAAGCTTTATGTTATTTTTTTCACCCCACAAGCAGTCTCGCAACAGCTTGTGGCATGCAAATATTAATAAATAGTATTGGAGTAACAAGAATAACCTTTGCATTAATTGTTGGATTCCTCTTTAAATTAGTTGGTATTAAAGGGATGTTTTATAGATTGACTGGTTCAGAATCATCTCTCATTGATGATATAAGCGGCACAGTCATACCTTACGACAAAAGTATAGTTATGGGTCCTCTTAATGCTGATTTATTTTGTAAGGAGGTCTCTAAATATCTAAACATAGATGTTGCAGTAGTCGATGTTAACGATCTTGGAGATGTAAAAGTCTTAGCTAGTTCAAATAAAACAGTAAAGAAAATACTCAAAAGAACTCTAAAGTCGAATCCGGCTGGCAATGCCGATGAAAAAACCCCTATAGTGTTAATAAGAGAAAAAAAGTAAATGAAAAATGATACCTCTTATTCTTTTCAATCTAAAAAAGGAATGGAAGTAACTTTTGAAGAACTTCATATAAGGCACATTAACCTTTTAATAGACCTCAAAAATAAAGAATTAAATAAATGGTTCTTAAAGATGGCAATTATAAATACCTTTGATGACTTAAAAATTTTTTTGAATAATCTAAAGAAAAATAAAAATAAATGCATAATTGCTATATCTGGAAACGAAATTATTGGTTATTTGAATATTTATCCTTTAAACAAAAAAGAGACTTGCTTAAAAATATCTAAGCCCAAATTAATTAATAGCAACTGTTCTTTAACTGATAAAGAATTAACTCTAGGGTTAATAAAAAAATCAATTTCTATAACAAATATCAAGAATTCAAGTTGGATAATTAATGCTGAAATAAATAATATTGATCTTATTTCTACCTCAAGGGAATTAGGGTTTCAACCATTAGGAGAAATAATACTCTGGAATGATTTTCTTATAAATAAGAATTTAAAACAAGAGAATAGCCAAGATTATAAATTAATTAAGGAGTTCCAAAATATTAATAAAGAAAATCTGTTAAAGATATTAAATTTTATAAGATCAAATCAATCGCCCCTAATAAGAAATATTTTAGATTTTGATCAAGACGATATTCTTAAAAGAAATGATTCCAATAGTAAAGCCTTAATTTATGATGAATCCATTTTATGTACAATTTTAAAAGATATAAATTATCATGAAGAGGAAATTTATACATTAACAATCAGTAGATTTTGGGATGATAGGTACAATCCAATTTTAAAAGAATTCATAAAAAGATTCTTCTTAAAAAATCCACTCTCTAATCTAAAAACCTATAAAGAAAATTTACATTTAAACACCTTTCTTGAAGAATGTGACTTAAAAGAAAAAAATCAAGAAATTATCCTTATTAGGAACACGATAGTTAGAAATGAAGCCAAACAAGTAAATAAAATAAATCAATCTTTAGAATCAATCTTTAAAAAATTAAATCCACAAGGTAATCCATATCCATCTCCTTATCCACTAAAATCAAAGTGAAATATTGTAAACCTAAACCTAGGTCAATTTTAAGTTTAGATGTAGGTATCAAAAGAATAGGCTTAGCTTATTGTGATCCCCTTTGCATAACATCAAATATACTTCCTGCAATAAAAAGATTAGAAAATCATAATGAACTAAAAATTATCAGAGATTATATAAATAAATTTAATCTTACTGGCTTTATAGTTGGGCTTCCTCTTGACGAAAAAGGTCAAATGACTTCTCAAGCAATTGATTGTAAAAGTTATGGGATATTTCTTTCTTATGAATTAAAACTACCATTTTCTTTTGTAAATGAGCATAGTTCTACATGGGAATCAACAGATAGATTTGGAATTAAAAAGGATAAATCTGGATTAATAGATAGTCTCTCAGCAAAAGTAATTCTTGAACAATGGATCAAAGAAGGTCCTGAATTAGAAGAATAAGCTGGTAAAGGTCTTATAAAATATTACTATGAATAGGAAATATAAAATTTTAAATGCAAGAACCTAACTCTAAAGATAATTATGAGGCCCAGACACTTATATTAAATGACTCTAATGGTAATGAACTATTTTGTTATCTTGAACAATTAGTAAAAGTTGAGGGAGAAGAATATGCATTACTAACGCCTGTTGATACTCCAGTATGTCTCTTCAAAATAAATGAGAAAGATGAACCTGAACTAATTGACAAAATAGACAAAAATGAACAAATCTTAAAAAATGCAGAAGCTGTTCTTCAGGAGCATGATTTAAATCTTATAAGATCAGCAGTTACATTGACAGTATCTGGTGAACTTGAAGAACCAATTTATGATGAATTAGAGGAAGAAGACATAGACGATGATAGTGAAAGTTACGAATTGCTCGTTAACTTCAATCTTATGGATCAAGAATATGGTTTATACATTCCATTAGATCCTTTTTTTATTGTGGGCAAATTAAAAGAAAAAGGTGCCTTATTAATTGAAGATGATGAGTTTGACAAAATTCAACCCTTAATTGAATCAGAGCTAGAAAAAAGTAGTTCATAAAATTAATGAGATCTATCCTAAAAGTTCATTGGGATTCAAATTTACCAATATATGAAATTTCTCAATCTGAACTAAAAAAAGAAGGAATTAATTGTTTATTACTAGATGTTGATGGAACCTTATTAAATAGAAAGTCAACTAATATACCAATAGCAGTAAAAACATGGATATTTGAATCTAAAAAACTTTTTACTTTATACCTAATAAGTAATAATCCATCAAAAGAGCGAATAGCAAAAATTGCTAAAGAATTAAAATTAAGATATAAACATAAAGCTTTCAAACCAAGAAAAAAAATAATGATGAATGTTATTGAAGAGATAAGTTATGAATCAAAAAATACAGCCATAATTGGCGACAGAATATTTACAGATATTATTGTAGGAAATAGATGTAATATAAAAACAATATTAGTTAAGCGATTAAACAGAGACGGCTTGCCTATGAAATTTAACTTAACTTTAATAATAGAAAAACTTATTTCTTTTTTAATAAAATGAAAACTTGGGTTATAAAAATAGGTACCAGTATTTTAAGAGGAACTGAGGAAAAGTCTACCGAAGAAGTTATAGAAACCCTATGCAAATCATTTAATAGTTTTCTCATAAAAGGTAACAAATTGATTCTAGTAACTAGCGGAGCTGTTGGATTAGGTTGCCAAAAATTAAATATTAAAACAAGGCCCAATGATTTAAGTACCCTTCAAGCAACTGCCGCAGTTGGTCAGGTAAATTTAATGTCTTTATACGATAAAATTTTTAATAAATTAGGTCACAATATTGCTCAAATATTAATAACTAAAGCTGACTTTAATTCGAGAGAAGCATTTAATAACGCTTCTAAAACTTTTAGAAAATTAATCGATTTAAATGTTATCCCAATAGTTAATGAAAATGATACCGTTGCAAATGAAGAGCTAAAATATGGGGATAATGATACTCTTTCGGCCTTAGTAGCCTTAGCTATAAATGCAAATAAGCTTATTTTATTAACCGATATTGAAAATCTATATTCAAAAGATCCACGAAAAAATAAAGATGCCCATCCTATAAAAGAGGTTCGTAATAGTGAACTAAAAGAAATTAAAGATAAAAACACTCAAAACACAAAAAATCAATGGGGAACAGGCGGAATTTCTACAAAATTAATTTCTGCAGAAATAGCCACAAAAGGAGGTGTTGAAGTACAACTTGTTGATGGAAGGAATGAAAAAAATTTGATTGAAATTTTTAATGATAAAAAAATTGGAACTTTATTTTATCCAGTAGAAAAGCCAATAGGAAACAAAAAGAGTTGGCTTTCTCATGCTATTCACACAGTAGGAAAAATTACGTTAGACGATGGTGCTTATTTTGCAATTAAAAAAAAAGGTGCCTCACTTTTATCAGTTGGTATTAAAAATGTAGAAGGTAACTTTACAGTGAATCAAGCTGTAAAAATCGTAAATACTGCTGATAAAGAGGTTGCAAAAGGTTTAGTATCTATAAGTAGCGACAAATTAAGAAGTATCTTAAATAATAATGAAAAAATAAACTCCTCAATAATTGTCGTTCATAGAGATGTTCTAGCTCTCTCTTAGAAAAAATTAAAATGGGAAAATGCTTTTAAGTGAATTAGTTGATCTAATTAAAAAAGGAAATTCAAATTTTATTAATTCCAATATATTTGAAGACTTAAATATTGAGGATGCTGCCTCACTTGATGAAGCAGATAATAATCAAATATCCTTCTTAGAAGAAAACAATATCCTCAAAGAAAAATTAAATCAAACAAAAGCATCAGCAATAATAACTTCTGATAACAATGAAATTATAAATACTCTTGAGAAACTTATGATTTCAAACATAATCGTTAAAAATCCAAGAATTGCATTCGCAGAAGTATTGAATTGTTTATATAAAAAAATCAACTTTAAACCAGGTATTCACCCCTCAGCTGTTATAGATAAAACAGCCATAATAGGATCAGATTGCTATGTTGGACCAAACGTTTATATAGGAGAGAATACTTTAATTGGTTCAAATAATTATATTCTTCAGGGTTCATCAATCTTAGGAAATGTTCAGATAGGAGACAATAATATAATTCATCCAAATTGTGTAATTTATGAAAACACAATCCTAAAAAACTTTTGTGTCATCAACTCAAATACTGTTATTGGATCAGAGGGGTTTGGGTTTATTCCTAAAGATGGCAAATGGGTAAAAATGCCTCAAAAAGGTGGTGTAAAAATAATGAGTTTTGTTGAGATTGGTACCAATTGCTGTGTTGACAGACCTGCCGTAGGATTAACTTTTATTGATGAGGGAACAAAATTGGATAATTTAGTACAAATCGGTCATGGAGTCAGAATTGGTAAAAATTGCGCATTTGCAGCTCAAGTTGGTATTGCTGGAGGAGCAAAAATTGGAGATGGCGTTATTTTGGCAGGTCAAGTAGGTGTTAATAATAGAGTTAAGGTTGGTAATAATGTCGTGGCGAGTTCAAAATGTGGTATTCATACTGATATTGAGGAAGGCAGAGTAATAAGTGGGTTCCCTGCAATGAATAATAAATCTTGGCTAAGGAGTTCAAGTATTTTTAAAAAATTACCAGAATTAGCAAAAAAACTTAGACAATTAGACAAGAAATAATTTATTGTTCTATAAAACAAAAAATTAAATGAAGAAATATAAAATTGTTTTGTTGTCAGGTGACGGAATTGGACCAGAGATTTCAGAAGTTTCAAAAAAAGTTTTAAAAAAGCTTTCAAAAGCACATAATTTTGATATTGAGATTATTGAAAAATTATTTGGAGGGGTAGCTTATGAAAAATATGGGAATCCCGCTCCAGATGAGACACTAATTCAATGCAAGAATAGTGATGCAGTTCTTTTAGCATGTGTTGGAGATGTTAAATATGACTCTCTTGCAAGAGAATTAAGACCAGAAAGTGGATTACTTAAATTAAGATCTGCCCTAAACCTTTTCGCAAATATTAGGCCTGTTAAAATAAGAAAATCTCTTATAGATTCAAGTACACTAAAAAAAAATATCATTGAGAATGTAGATCTTATAGTTGTCAGAGAATTGATAGGTGGTATTTATTTTGGGAACCCCAGAGGACAAATTTATAACATTAAAACTCCAAAGGCTTTTAATACAATGGTTTATGATTCATCTGAAATAGAGAGAATTACTGAAATTGCAATAAAAATTGCTAACCAAAGACGGCAAAAAATATGTTCAGTTGATAAATCAAATGTTTTGGAAGTAAGCCAATTATGGCGAGATACTGTTTCAAATGTAATGTCAAAAGAAAAAAGGATATCTCTAAGTAATATGTACGTTGATAATGCAGCAATGCAGTTAGTTAGAGATCCTGCACAATTTGATGTAATTTTAACTAGTAATTTATTTGGTGATATTTTAAGTGATTTAGCAGCAATGTTAACAGGTTCTATTGGAATGCTGCCTTCTGCATCTTTAAATAATAATGGTCCAGGAGTTTTTGAACCAGTTCATGGTTCTGCTCCCGATATTGCTGGCAAAAACATAGCAAATCCGATCGCCATGCTTTTATCAGCTTCAATGATGTTAAAAATTGGATTAAGTGAACATAATGCGGCAGAAAGTCTAGAAAATGCAGTTGATAAAGTTTTATCAAAAGGATTTAGAACTGCAGATTTAGATGATGGCCATTCAAAAGTCTTATCTTGTAGTGAAATTGGATGTAAAATTATTGACGAAATTTAAAAAAAAATTAATAAATAAAAAAATATTTTCACCTATATCAAAAAGATGGCATATGACCTGTCAGAATCTACAGATAATGATTTTTTAAAATGTCCAAACATCATCCAGTAGTCGCAGTAACAGGATCTTCAGGAGCAGGAACAAGTACTGTAAAAAGAGCATTTGAGCACATTTTTGCTAGAGAAGATATTGTTCCTGCAGTTGTAGAAGGTGATAGTTACCACAGATTTGAGAGAATGCCCATGAAGAAAGCCATGGCAGAGGCTTTGTCAAAAGGTGAAAACTTCTCTCACTTTGGTCCTGAAGCTAACCTTTTTGACAAATTAGAAGAACTTTTCAAAGTCTATGGAGAAACAGGAGGAGGGAAGAAAAGATATTATTTACATAGTCCTGAAGAGGCAGATGAGCATAATACAAGATTAGGAACATCACTAGAACCAGGGCAATTTACG
This sequence comes from Prochlorococcus sp. AG-449-P16, assembly GCA_003212175.1. Lineage (GTDB taxonomy): Bacteria > Cyanobacteriota > Cyanobacteriia > PCC-6307 > Cyanobiaceae > Prochlorococcus_A. The sequence goes on along the minus strand of QCQN01000003.1, from coordinate 49,945 downwards.
CCATGGGAAGATATTCCAAACGGAACTGATGTTCTTTTTTATGAAGGTTTACATGGTGGTGTAGAAGGTGAAGGATATAATGTTGCATCCTATGCGGATTTGCTTGTTGGTGTTGTGCCAATAACAAACTTAGAATGGATTCAAAAAATACATAGAGATAATGCAGAAAGAGGTTATTCAGCTGAAACTATTGTTGATACTATTTTAAGAAGGATGCCTGACTACATAAATCATATATGTCCACAATTTAGTAAAACAGATATTAATTTCCAAAGAATTCCAACTATTGATACATCCAATCCTTTCATATGTAGAAATATTCCAACTCCAGATGAAAGTTTTGTAATTATACACTTCAGAAAAGGGGCAAGAGAAAAATGGGGAATTGACTTTCAATATTTGCTAGGAATGATTCACGATTCCTTTATGTCAAGTCCAACTAGTATCGTTGTAAATGGAGGGAAAATGGGCTTTGCGATGGAATTAATTCTTACTCCGATAATTCACAAAATGATTGAGGAAAAAAATCAGGCTTAATTTATATATTTAATAAATATCTTTTTGAAAAAATATTTTTATTCGAAAAATACGCTTATTTTTAAAAATTTTTATACATCTTTCTTGATTAAAGTACCATACTTGGATTTAAATAGAAAAATATAAATAATAATATGTCATTAATCGACTGGTTTGCCGCGAGGCGTAAAGATCAATTTGTTGGGAAGATCTCTCAAGACAATGATGAAGGTGATGGCTTGTGGGTTAAATGTTCAGAATGTTCGCAAGTAGCTTATAGAAAAGACCTAATTTCAAATTTTAATGTATGTAGTAACTGCGGACACCACAATAGAGTTAACAGTGATGAAAGGATAAACATTATTGCGGATAAAAATTCATTTAAAGAATTTGATAATTTATTAAGTCCTACAGATCCTTTAGGGTTCAAAGATAGAAGATCTTATGCCGACCGAATTAAAGAGAGTCAATCAGGCACAGGTTTAAGAGATGGAGTCATAACAGGTTTTTGTTCTATAAATTCAATGCCACTGGCTTTAGCCGTAATGGATTTTAGATTTATGGGTGGATCTATGGGTTCAGTAGTTGGTGAAAAAATTACTCGGATAATTGAGAAAGCAACTGTTGAAAAATATCCATTACTTATTGTTTGTGCATCAGGAGGAGCAAGAATGCAAGAAGGCATGTTGAGTCTCATGCAGATGGCAAAAATATCAGGTGCGCTTAAAAAACATAAAGAAAATGATCTTCTTTATATGCCCCTATTGACTCATCCCACGACTGGAGGTGTAACAGCAAGCTTTGCTATGTTAGGCGATTTAATTTTGGCAGAGCCAAAAGCTCTCATTGGATTTGCGGGGAGAAGAGTAATTGAGCAAACATTAAGAGAAAAATTGCCGGAAAATTTTCAAACTGCTGAATATCTATTAGAACATGGTTTTGTCGATGTAATCGTAAAAAGAAATGATCTCAAGGATACTCTGACTAAAATTTTAAAAATTCATGGTGTAAAAGAACTTGCACAAACAAATATATAAAATGAGAATTATTACCAATTTCTTTTATTTTTCTTTAAGCCTTTTATTTTTTATTTTAAATTTTGCTTCCTATTCATATGCAATAGGAAATGTTGATTGGGTTCTCCTTAAAGAAAATGATTACGGGAAAGAATGGCTTGATAAAGGGAGTATTAAGTCGCTTCCAAATGGTGAAATAAGTATCCTAACAAAGTTCTTTAAAAATCCAACTAATTCTGATGATGATGGAGAGTTATCACTTTATGTAATGAGAATTAATTGCGATGAAAAAAAGTTTAAAGATACTTCCATAAATGGAATTCCTCAATTTAATTCAAAATGGCAAACTTCTAATAATGATGAACTAATAGATGTAGTTATTGAAAATAGTTGTTCAGAGTTTAAAAATGGATAAAGAATGAATACCAAAAATAAATTAAAAATAGCCATTGCTGGACTAGGGTTTGGGAAAAAAGTTCATTTAGAAGCATTAAAAGAGTCGAATTATTTAACACCTACAGCTATTTATCATTATGAGAAAAAACAGAAATCGATTCTAGAAAAAGAAACTGGATTAGAGTTTTTTCATAATTGGGAAGACTTAGTTAAATCTCAAGAAATTGATGGAATTATTATTGCTACCCCTCCCGAATCGAGATTTAAATTAGCAAAACAAGCTCTCGAGAATAATAAAAATTTACTATTAGAAAAACCCGTTGCAATATCTTCCTCTGAAATTGAAGAGCTCCAGAGAATATCTTTGATTAATAACTTAAGTGTATGTGTTGATTTCGAATACAGAGCAGTTCCCTTTTTTCTTCAGACAAAAAAACTTATAGATGAAAATATCTTAGGAGATATATATCTAGTTAAATTAGATTGGTTAATGGGAAGCAGATCCGACCCTAAAAGAACTTGGAATTGGTATTCTTTGGAAGAAAAAGGTGGAGGAGTTATTGGCGCCTTAGGTACCCACGCATTCGATATGTTGAATTGGTTTTTTGGAGAATCAATAAATGTATCTGGCAAGTTAGCGACATCAATAAAGAAAAGACCTTTACCACAATCATCTCATTTAAATGATGTTACTAGCGAGGATGTTTGTTTAGCCAATATTGAAATAGCAAACTACAGCTCAAATCTTATTCCATGTCAGGTATCTTTATCATCGATTTCCAAAAACGGTAGAGGATTTAGTTTAGAAATATATGGAAGCGAAGGTTCACTTATTCTTAAAAGCGAGAACCAAAACGATTATGTACATGGTTTTAATTTGAAATATTCAAACAAAGAAAATAAGATACAAAATATTACTACAGATTCGAGTTTTAATTTTGAAAAAACATGGACTGATGGAAGGATAGCCCCAGTTTTGAGAATTCAAAATTTATGGGCTGAGAGTATTTTTAATAAAACACCAATCATTCCAGGTTTATGCGAGGGACTTGCTAGTCATAAAGTTTGCGAAGCAATAAGAGAATCATCGAAAAGTGGATTAAGAATCAAAATTTAAAGCTGTACATTTTTAAGTAGCAATTATCACCCGATAAAGTATTAGATTGATTTTATTTTTTATTCATATTCTGGAAAAATCAATTGAACTGAATTATTAAAGAATGGCTTTAAATTATTACAAAAATGAGCTTAAAGAAAATGCTCAATTACTAGCTTCTAAAGGAAAAGGAATATTAGCGGTAGATGAATCCACTAAAACAGTGGGGAAAAGACTCGCTGGAATTGGTGTTGAAAATACTGAAGAGAATAGGAAGGCATATAGAGGAATGCTTTTTACTACAGAAGGCCTTGGGAAATATATAAGTGGCGCTATCCTCTTCGAAGAAACTCTTTATCAGAACCACCAAGATGGTGAGTCAATGGTTAAGAAACTTAATGATCTAGGTATTATTCCAGGTATAAAGGTCGACAAAGGTCTAAATCCACTTCCTGGGGGAGGAGATGTAGAAACTTTTTGCACTGGCCTAGATGGTTTAGTTGAAAGAGCAGCAAAATATTATGAACAAGGTGCAAGATTTGCAAAATGGAGAGCAGTTCTGCAAATTACCAATGATGGTTGTCCTTCAAAACTATCAATTCAAGAGAATGCTTGGGGATTAGCAAGGTATGCAAGATCAGTTCAAGAATCTGGTTTAGTACCAATTATTGAACCTGAAATTTTAATGGACGGCGATCATACTATTGAAAAGACTGCCGAAGTCCAAGAAGAAGTAATAAAACAGGTCTATATTGCCTGTCAAGCAAATGGAGTTTTTCTAGAAGGAACCCTATTAAAACCCTCTATGACTGTCAATGGAGCAGATTGTCCAACAAAAGCTGATCCTATGAAAGTTGCTGAAATGACAATCAGAACTATGGAAAGATGCGTTCCTGCATCTGTTCCTGGAATAGTTTTCTTATCAGGAGGGTTAAGCGAAGAAGCTGCTTCTGTTTATTTAAATAATATGAACACTCTTTACAGGAAAGCCTTATGGAATGTCTCATTCTCCTATGGAAGAGCATTACAGCACTCATGCTTAAAGGCCTGGAAAGGAAGTGACGTTGAAGGAGGTCAAAAAGCATTAATAGCACGAGCTCAAGCAAACTCTGAAGCTTCAAAAGGTTCCTATGTAGCGGGATCTCAACCTTCATCTGATGAGCAATTGTTTGTAGCAGGCTACACTTATTAACTAAAAAACCCTTAAAAATATACTCTGGGTCATAAAATTAGTTTCTCAAATTTAGTATTTTGTATATCTAATGACGTGACATTTGATACCTCTTTGTACTAAACTCGCGGAAACAAGTGCTTTGTATAGCATCTAACTTATTTTAATTATGGCCCTCGTTCCACTAAGACTACTTTTAGATCACGCTGCTGAGAATGGTTACGGTATTCCAGCTTTCAATGTTAATAATCTTGAGCAAGTTCAAGCAATCATGGAAGCAGCATATGAAACTGATAGTCCAGTTATCCTCCAAGCTTCAAGAGGGGCAAGAAATTATGCAGGAGAAATTTTCTTACGTCATCTAATCCTTGCCGCTACAGAAACATATCCTAATATTCCAGTGGTAATGCACCAAGACCATGGTAATGAACCATCAACATGCTATTCAGCAGCAATAAATGGTTTCACATCAGTAATGATGGATGGTTCTCTAGAGGCAGATGCAAAAACACCCGCTAGTTACGAATATAATGTTGCAGTTACTAAAAAAGTTGTAGATTTTGCTCATTCAGTTGGAGTTAGTGTTGAAGGTGAATTAGGTTGCTTAGGTTCATTAGAAACAGGAAAAGGTGAAGCAGAAGATGGTCATGGATTTGAAGGTGAACTTTCTACTGACATGCTTTTGACTGATCCAGAAGAAGCTGCAGATTTTGTTGCTAAAACAAAAGTTGATGCATTAGCTATTGCTATAGGTACAAGTCATGGTGCTTATAAATTCACAAGGAAACCTACAGGAGAAGTTCTTGCAATAAGCAGAATTGCTGAAATTCATAAAGCGCTTCCAAATACCCATCTTGTAATGCATGGATCTAGTTCAGTTCCTCAAGAATGGTTGGATATCATTAATAAATATGGTGGTGAAATTCCTCAAACATATGGCGTTCCTGTTGAAGAGATTCAAGAGGGAATAAGAAATGGAGTTAGGAAAGTCAACATCGATACCGATAACAGACTTGCTTTCACTGCCGCGGTTAGAGAGGCAGCATTTGCTGATAAAGCAAACTTTGACCCAAGACATTTCAATAAGCCTGCTAGAAAATATATGAAGCAAGTTTGTCTTGATAGATACAAGCAGTTCTGGTGCGAAGGTCAAGCAAGTAAGATCAAACAAAATAGCACTAATTATTTTGCTGATCTTTACGCAAAAGGCAATTTAGATCCAAAAGTAAAAGCTACTATTTAATTTCTTTCTTAATTAAAAAAACGACCTCCACAATTGGGGGTCTTTTTTTATTTCAATATTAATGATTTCAATGTAAAGAGACCATCAGTCCCACCAATTATCTTGTCACATGCTCGCTCTGGATGAGGCATTAAACCTAGAACATTTCCCTTTTCATTAGTTATACCTGCGATATCGAATGAGGATCCATTGGGATTATTTTTATATCTTAAAGCGATCAATTCATTATCTACAAGTTTTTTTAAAGTATCAGAATCACAATGATATCTTCCTTCCCCATGCGCTATTGGCAACTTAATAGTTTGTTTTTCATCTGCATTATTAAACCAACCTCCTTTTGAAGAAACGATATCAAGTTCAACGTCATCACAGATAAAATTAAGATTTTTATTTGCAACAAGAGCACCAGGCAAAAATCCTGATTCTGTCAAAATTTGAAACCCATTACAAATTCCTAAAACTCTTTTCCCGCTTTTAACAAACTCATCCAAGGCATTTATTAATGGAGAGAATCTCGCAATTGCTCCGCATCTTAAATAATCACCATAGCTAAATCCTCCAGGTAAAACTATTGCATCTACATCACTTAAATCTGAAGACTCATGCCACAAGTATTTTGTTCTTATATCTAAACAACCTTCCAATGCCCATGAAACATCACGATCACAATTAGAACCAGGGAAGACAACAACTCCTACAGTAAAATTATCCATCTTATAATTTTTCTAGTGAATACTCATAATCTTCAATAACAGTATTTGCGAATAACCTATCACACAATAAATCAATTTTTTCTCTTACTTCGTTTTCACCATTACCTTCTATTTTTACCTCAATCATTTTTCCTATACGTAATGATTTTATTCCCTCGGCTCCAAGTTTTATAGAGGCAGATTTGGTAGCTTCCCCTGCCGGATCTAAAACTGAGGGTCTTAGTCTTACAAAAACTTTTACAGCAAATTGGTCCAATTAAATATTAATTTCTACTAGAAGATTAGTTTAAATTTCAATAAAAAGTACTATTGATTAATAAACAAATATTTTTACCTTAAGGCTTTCTGAGTTGCTAGATGTTTATGTAGCCTCTACCAAAACATACTAAGCAAGTTCTTCTTGAATTTTCATGTGTTTTAAAATTTCCTGCCCCTCCACATTTTGAACATTTTATTTTATCAATTGATGTAACTTCGTCAGAGATTATTTGTTTTAAAGCAATTTTTGGATTTTCCATTTAGTGCTCTCTACTACTAATAAGTATCCAGACAGATAACTATAATGTCAAATTGCTATTTTTGGTTCACTTAAAATCTTAAATTTCTCTTTAATTTTTCTATTGAAAGTTTTTATAGTTTTTTCATCAAAGGAAATTATAACTAATTCAAGCCCAGCATTATCATTTGGTCGCCAACAATTGTCTGGAGCTTCTTCAAACCAAGTATTAATTTTCTTTCCAACAATTTGTATTTGTAAAGGCAATGATTTGTTTGGTATCCAAATACGTCCTTTTATTCGAAGAATGTTTAATTCATCCAAGATTTTTGACATCTCCTTTTCAAAGTCATTTTTTTCAAGGAAATAATTTAATTTAATTGAATCTGATACAAGTTCAACATGATTATGGTCATGTTTTTCAGTTAAAAATTCTTTATAAGTCTCTTTTTTAAAATTAAAATCAAATAGATATTTCAAATCAATTTTGCCATTCTTGGATTTGAGGACTGGCACAGATGAGTTTAAACTTCCTTGAATATTATTTTTTACAACGTCAAACTGATCATCATTTAAGATATCCGACCTAGAGACTAAAACGATATCAGAAACTTCTAGTTGCTCCTCAAAAAGTTCATCTATAGTAGCGTTGTGATCAATTTTATCTGTTTCATTATATTGTTTTGTTATTTTATTTAAATCATTAATTGGTGAACCATTAAGCATTGATTCTCCATTAACAATACCAACAACAACATCAAGGTAAATGGAAGATCTAATCTCAGGCCAGTTAAGTGCCTGAATTAAGGGAATTGGTAGTGCCAAGCCACTCGTTTCGATAATTATTGATTCTAAAGGAGGATTAAATTCTAGAAGAGCTTTTATTGATGGAACAAAATCATCTTGAACAGTACAACATAAACATCCATTGTTTAATTCGATTACGCAGTCGTCTTCAGATTCATCGCATTTATCGCAACTTTTAATCAAATCACCGTCAATTCCAACATCACCAAATTCATTAATTATTAAACCAAATTTTTTATTACTCTCTTTTAATAGATATCTTATAAAAGTTGTTTTACCTGAACCAAGAAATCCCGAAACAACTATGACTGGTATTTTTTTTTTCATCTTTGATAATTAACAACCTAAGCTATATTCAGTACTCTCTCCTGTAGAACTATTTGTGCCATTAGCAATCGCACATAATTGTTTTTGTTGTGTGCGACTAAGAACAGCATCAGTAAAATCTGCACCATCTATTTTTGCTCCTTCAAAATTACTCTCCATTAATAAAGCATTTGTAAAATTAACATCCGAAAGATCTGCATCTGTAAAATCTGTTGCATAAGCTAGTGCATCTCTTAAATTGGCTCCATTAAACTTTGAATTTTGCAATTTACTATTATTGAACACCGCGCCTTCTAAATTACTTTCACTGAAATTAAACCCATTCAAATCAAACTTAACATATTCGTTACCGCTTAAATCTTGACCATGCATATCTGGCTCTAAATTAAGGTCTTGCTGGTTTCTAATCTCAGGAGGTCTTTTAGCCCATGCAGAATTTACAGAATTAAAAAATAAAATCCCAACGAACAACAAAGTAATTAATGCATTCATTAGCGAGGGGGGAACAATTGATTTAATCATAATAAGACTGTATTTTAGAACTTAAGTATTTAAAATATCTAAGAGTATCTTAAAGGAAAATATATGGCAATGTCACTAAAGGTTATTGTTCCTCCTCATCCATTAATAAAACATTGGCTTTCAATATTGCGAGAAAAAAATACTCCAAATATTTTGTACTCAACAGGATATGAGCAATTAGGGAAATGGCTTACATATGAAGCATTACGTAATTGGCTTCCATATAAAAAAGAAATAGTAAATACTGATAATGGGGACGCAGATGGATTCTTTATTAATAATGATTATCCTATAAAAGTTCTCGCAATGTTGCCCGAAGGGTTATCTCTTTGGTTTGGATCTAAAGAAGTAATTCCTAATTCAACCCTTTCATTGGGACAACTTCCTAAAACTATTGAATCAAATGAAGGAGTTATATTTTATTCAGAACAAATAACAACAAAATCAGCAACATTAGAAACTTTAATTAAATTAAAGGAATTAGGTGTTGATTCAAATAGGATTCTTTTAATAACTGCAATTTGCTCAAATAAAGGGTTAAATGAAATTGCAAAATTATTCCCTAATCAGGTAATTTACACCTCTTGCATAGATGAGGAAGACGAAAAAACACCATTATTAGTACCCGGTATTGGGAATCCATTATTGCGTTTAAGTACTATATTTCAAGATAAGAACTAATATATAATATAGGAGTAAATATTTTACCAATGTCTGAATACAGAGATTCGTCTTCAAATAATCTTTTATCATTAATAAGCGGTGCTTTTATTGGAGCAGCAGGTCTAGCCTGGTGGTTAATATCAGAAGCAGACAAAAGAAAGGAGGAAAAAAAACAAAAAGCAATGATGTATTCCTCCAGAATACAAGACGGCTCTGAAGCGATTGATTCAAATGGAAATATAAATGAAGTTGAAGGAGAGAATCTGGAGAAAAAAGTTGAGCAACTTAATTCTGCAATTGCTGATGTAAGGAAGCAACTTGAAGAGTTGGGGCAATAAAATAAAAAAGGTTCTCAAATAATATGAATAAACTCAGATCATCTGCAATAACCCAAGGTGTGCAAAGATCCCCTAACAGATCGATGTTAAGAGCTGTTGGATTTAATGATGAAGATTTTAATAAACCTATTATTGGAGTTGCAAATGGATACAGCACCATAACACCATGCAATATGGGTTTAAATAAGTTAGCTCTAAAAGCTGAAGAATCAATAAAAAGATCCGGTGGTATGCCTCAGATGTTCGGAACGATCACAGTGAGTGATGGTATTTCTATGGGAACAGAGGGCATGAAATATTCCCTAGTTTCAAGAGAAGTTATTGCTGATTCAATTGAAACAGCATGCAATGCTCAAAGTATGGATGGAGTACTTGCCATAGGTGGATGTGATAAAAATATGCCCGGTGCCATGATTGCTATTGCAAGAATGAATATTCCCTCAATTTTTATTTATGGAGGGACAATAAAGCCTGGGAAATTGCATGGAGAAGATCTTACTGTTGTTAGTGCATTTGAAGCTGTTGGGCAATTAACATCAGGCAAAATTAATGAAGAAAGGCTAATCCAAGTTGAGAAAAATTGTATTCCTGGTGCTGGTAGCTGCGGAGGAATGTTTACAGCTAATACAATGTCTGCGGTTATTGAAGTATTAGGGTTAAGTCTTCCTCACAGTTCCACTATGGCTGCTGAAGATCTTGAAAAAGAATTAAGTGCAGATAAAAGTGCTGAGATATTAGTTTCTGCAATAGAAAAAGACATAAGACCTCTAGACCTAATGACTAAGAAAGCATTTGAAAATGCAATATCAGTAATTATGGCAATCGGCGGATCAACAAATGCGGTATTGCACATCTTAGCCATTGCAAATACTGCAGGAATAGATATCAACATTAATGATTTTGAGAGAATCAGGCAAAAAGTACCCGTTATTTGTGACCTTAAACCGAGTGGTAAATATGTGACAGTGGATCTTCATAAGGCAGGTGGTATTCCACAAGTAATGAAAATACTTTTGAATGCAGGATTAATTCATGGCGATTGCAAAAACATTGAAGGCAAAACCATCTCAGAATACTTACAGAATATTCCGGATAAGCCTCCAACAAATCAAAATGTCATAAGAGACATAGATGACCCTCTATATAAAAAAGGACATCTTGCGATATTAAAAGGTAACTTAGCGAGCGAAGGTTCTGTAGCCAAAATTAGCGGAGTAAAAAATCCTGTATTAACAGGCCCAGCAAAGATTTTTGAAAGTGAAGAGGATTGTTTAAGATCGATATTAAATAACGATATCAAAGCTGGTGATGTTGTTGTTATTAGAAACGAAGGGCCTGTAGGAGGTCCTGGCATGAGAGAGATGTTAGCTCCAACATCTGCGATTGTTGGTCAAGGCCTTGGAGAGAAGGTAGCTTTAATTACCGATGGCAGATTTAGTGGTGGTACCTATGGTCTTGTTGTGGGTCACATAGCTCCAGAGGCTGCTGTTGGTGGTAATATTGCTCTAATAAAACAAGGTGATTTAATTACAGTAGATGCTGTAAAACAACTAATTGAAGTTGATTTATCTGACGAAGAATTAGAAAAAAGAAAAAAAGATTGGGTGAAACCCACACAAAAATACAAAAGAGGAATTCTTTCAAAATATTCCAGAATCGTAAGCACATCAAGTTTAGGGGCTGTTACTGATTTATAAATCAACTCAAGGTTTATTTTCTTAATCAATAAAACTTTTTATCCTATTTGCTAAATTTTCTAATCTAGCGCTGTATTTCGGTGAGTTACATTTTTTCCCATTATTGCTATCCATCCATAATGTTTTAACTCCACACCATAATATTGGTTCATCAGGAAAATTAAGCTTAGAGATTACTAAAACCAATTCTTTATTTGATTTAAAAAGTTCTAATTCAAGATCATAAATTTCTATTCTTTTACCTTCTTTATCTCGACATAAGATATTAACTGTTAAATCAATATCTTCTTCTTCGAATTCGTATTCACCATTTATTTTTACGACAGAATGAACAAAAGGTTTATTTGTTAAATCTGCCGACTTAGCGATTAAGCTCTCTATATTTTTAGGTGGATTTTCAAATAACACTTATTGATTTAATTAAAACTTTGATTGAACCCTGTTTAAACTCATTATTAAGTAATCCATCATCACCAAACTTAGAGTGTAGTAGTTGCAATCTTTTAATTTTAGATGGCTTGAATTTAAATGGAAAACGTACTTTATTAGCTCTTACTGAAGGTTTTAGCTCACTAAAAGGAATTTGAACATTTGTTGTCCCGAATTTTTTTGTTGGAAATGATTTAATCCATCTAAGTCCACCCGGAATAAATTCGGTTAGTCCTAATAGATCATCTTCACAAGCGACAGCAAATTTAAAAGTTCTTCCTTGTCCATCAATATTTAATTCAAAGGATGAATAATCAGATACATTTAAAGAAGGTTTATATATAGATGATCTACAACTAACAAATCCTCCTGCTTTCTCCACAATATTACCCTTTAATATCAAACCAGAATTTGAAATTTCACAAAAAGCAGAACTTGATCCGCCCATAACAGTATCATTTAATGTTTTCCAACCATCGAACTCCTTTTTCTGGAATAAAAATTTTTTCTTGCTCATTAAATAATTTGAATTATTAATAGACTTTAACTAAATTTCTAAATCTTTTGCTGAATCATGATCACAAAATATTGAAATTTGATTAATAGATTTTATTAATTTTGATGGTGTTCTATCTGGTGGCTCTTTTTCATCTAATAACCTTTCAAGGGCAATTCTTTTATTGGCTCCACTAACCAAAAATACTATCTTTGATGACGCTGAAAGGACCTTTGGCGTTAATGAAATTCTTTTTAAACCTTTGCCTTCATTAAAAATCACAAAATCATCTACATTATTGTTTTTTTGATAAGGAAATAGTGAAGCTGTATGGCCGTCGTCTCCAAGACCTAATAAAGTTAAATCAAAGGAGGGAGGGTTTGATCCGCATTTTTCAAATAATTTAGAAATAAATTGTTTTTTTATAGCTTCTTCATCAGCGTTTAAATCATTGAAAATTTCATAAAAATAAGCTTTAGATCCAAAATTAGTTAACAAAGAATTTTTCAACATTAAAGAGTTACTTAATTCTGAATTTGGATCAACACATCTTTCATCTCCTAAAAAGACATCCACCATATCCCATGGAAGATCACTTTTAGATAAAAGCTGATAAACAGATTTAGGGGTTGAACCTCCACTTACACAAAATTTGAATCTATTTTTGTTTTTTAATGTATGAATAATTTGACTTTCTATAAACTTAAAAACTGCTGATGAAAGTTCTAACTTGTCTTTATAAATTTTAAGATTATATCCATTTTTAACCTTTTCAATCATTTCATCCATTCAGTATGAAAACTACCTTTCTTATCAATTCTTTCATAAGTATGAGAACCAAAACAATCTCTCATAGCCTGAACTAGGTTCTGAGGGAGTCTATTTGTTCTGTAACTATTCAGATAATCCAAAGTACTAGATAAACAAGGAACTGGTATCCCAGATTTTGTAGATAGAGAAACTACATTTGCCAAGTTATCTAACCTTGTTGCAATTTCATTATTGAACCAATCATCAAAGATTAAATTTTTTAGATTAGGGTCTTTGTTATAAGCGTCTTGAATTTTACTTAATAATTTTGATCTAATTATGCAACCCCCTTTCCATATTTGAGCAATTGACGGCATATTCAAATCATAATTATATACTGAGGATGCTTCTCTTAAAATATCCATACCTTGGGCATAGCTAGCTATTGTGGCAAGGACTACAGCATCAAATAAAGGTTTCATTCCATCTGATATATTTCCTAAGTCAAAATCCTCTATCTCTTTAAATGGAATAGTTTTTTCAATCTCACTGCGTTGATCTTTTAAAGAACTCATAACTCTTGCATTTAAAGATGCATAAATAGTTGGGACTGATACTCCAAGTTCTAAAGCACTCACAACAGTCCATAACCCAGTACCTTTTTGGCCAGCCTTATCTAATATTTTCTCAACAATATCTTCTCCAGTCATATCATCTTTTGTATTTAGACAAATCTCCGTGATTTCAACAAGATAAGAAGCTAATTGATCAGTATTATTCCAAATACCAAATACCTCTGACATCTGCTGACCATTCATACCTTTGACTCTCTTCATAAGGTCATAAGCTTCAGCTAGTATTTGTTCAATTCCATATTCAATTCCGTTATGAACAGTTTTTACAAAATGACCTGAGCCTCCTGGTCCGACATACGCAACACAAGGTCCGTCTTCAACCTTGGCAGCCATCTTAGTTAATAAACTTTCTATTGCATCATATGAAGTCTTAGTACCGCCTGGCATCATACTTGGCCCTTCCAGAGCTCCTTTAGCACCACCTGAGACCCCCATTCCAATGTATCCAAAACTTTTACTTTCAAGAGTATTTACCCTTCTTTCTGTATCTTTAAATTGAGAATTACCGCCATCTATTAATAGATCTCCTTCCTCGAGGTATCCAGAAATATTGTCTATAACAGCATCTGTTGCGGGTCCAGCTTTTACCATCATAAGAATTCTTCTAGGTCTTTCTAGCTTATTAACAAATTCTTGTAGAGTTTCAGCTCCCTCTATATTCTTCCCAAGGCCCCGACCTTGTAAAAATTCTTCAGTTTTTGAGTAAGTTCTATTAAAAACTACACTAGAAAATCCATTCCTCTCTGCGTTAAGAACTAAATTTTCGCCCATAACACCAAGACCTATTAAACCAAAATGTGCCTTGGACATAAAAAATTAATAAACTCAATAAATCTAGTTTGCCTGCAACTCAACAAAATTGCTCAAAAAATATACTTATGTCAGCGAAAAATGATCGAAAAGAATTAAATTACTGTCCCATTTGCAATAGTGGCATTTTTAACCACGACAACTATTCCGTTTCTTATATAGAAGCCTAACTCAGGCTTATCAGCTTCTTCTACTCGATCTTTATTAATAATGACTACATTATCACCTATCCTAGTATTCTTATCGAGAATTGCTCTTTTAACAGTAGTACCTTCACCTACTCCAAGTGGTGTCCCACCGCCTTTTCTTAATTCAATTCTTTCTTCAGGGGATTCAAAGAAATCAGCACCCATTACTAAAGTGTCCTCAAGAACAGAATCACTTTCAATCCTGCTCCTTACACCTAAAACACAATGCAAAATACTGCATGACTTTAGAATTGTTCCTTCGCAAACTATTGAATCCGTAATTTGGGCATCTACAAGTTTAGAAGGGGGGAGAAACCTTGGTCTTGTATAAATTGGAAATTTTTCATCATAAAAACTAAATGGAGGTTTTGGTTGCTCTGTTAATGCCAAATTCGACTCAAAGAATGCTCCAATGGTTCCGATATCTTCCCAATAATCATCAAAAACATAACTCTTAAGAGTATCTCCTCTTTTTAGAGCTTCAGGAATTATGTCCTTACCAAAGTCTGTATAATTAGGAAATTTATTTAGAAGATCAAAAAGAGTATTCCTACTAAAAACATAAATCCCCATTGAGGCGAGATAAGGTTTTTCTGAAGCAGATTCCTTTGTTAATCCAAATTTAGAAGTATCTACTGCCATTGCCTTCAACTTCTCTCCAGAAGGCTTCTCACAGAATTCTTTTATATTCCCTAAATCATCTGTTCTCATCAGGCCAAATCCTTCTGCTTGAACTTCATCAACAGGTAAAGCTGCAACAGTTAAGTCCGCACCATTATCTCTATGGTGTTGAACAAATAAACTGTAGTCCATTCTGTACAGTTGATCACCTGACAATATTAAATACTCATCAACATCCCATTCTTGAAATAACCATTGGTATTTTCTTACTGCGTCAGCAGTCCCCTCAAACCATTTAGGACTATCGGGAGTCTGTTGGGCAGCTAGAACCTCAACAAAGCCTTGACCAAAAGGTCCATTCAGATTGTAAGTTCTTCCTATATGTCTATTAAGTGATGCACTATTGAACTGAGTCAATACATACATTTTCTCAATACCTGAGTTTATACAATTACTAATTGGGATATCTATCAACCTATATTTGCCTGCCAAAGGGACGGCAGGTTTTGCCCTCATTTTTGTTAAGGGGTATAATCTAGATCCTTTTCCTCCTCCGAGGATAATTGCCAACACACGCTTCATTCAAAAATGTAGTTATCTACAACTATTAAAATTAACTGATTATGTGCAAATATAAAAACCCTAATGGCCACTTTTTGAAGGTATTCCGAAAAATCTATTGAAAAACTTAATATAAAAGAAGAAATTCTTACTAAATATCTTCATCATCAGCTAGCGAAAACAACTTTTCTACAATTTTTAATGATGCTCTTCTCTCATCCCTTGATTGGGGGCTTCTTAATTTAGTCACGGGTGTATGTAAAATTTTATTAATAATCCCTTTAGTTAGAGCATCAACAACTTTCCTTTCTCTAGCAGAAAAATCGGGACCCATACGACTAAGAGCTTTTTGTAATTCTTCTTTTCTAATAATTTCTAAGTCTGACCTTAATTTATTTATAACAGGAACTGCTTCCAAACTTGCCCACCACTCCAAAAAAATAATTCTCTCTTCTTTTACTAGAGATTCAGCCTCTTTTGCTATTTTTTCTCTAAATTCTTGATTCCTTGAAACTACTTCTTGCAAATCATCTACATCAAAAGAATCAACAAGCTCATGTTGACTAACATCACTAGTAACGTTTCTTGGTACCCCAATATCAAAAAATTTTATATTATTTTTTAAATTAATTTTTTTTACTCTTTCTAAATCAATGAAAGGTTTTTCTGAAGCAGTACTAGTGAAAACGAGAGAAAATTTATTTATGTTTTCATATAAATCGCTAAATTGTTTGCATTCTATTTCAATATCGGTGAAATCTGCCGCAAGATTTTTAGCTCTCTCAATGTTTCTATTAATAAGAAGAAGCTTATGGCAACCTTTAGATTTTAAATGAGTAATCAAAAGTCTACTCATTCTACCAGCACCAACGATAAGTACCCTCTCTGATTCCAAAGTTACAAGACTATTTAAACCAATGTCTTGTCCGATTTTTAACTGAGCAAGTTCTACTGCAGCAGAACTTATTGAGACTGCTCCTGTTCCAAGATTAGTCTCAGATCTCACTTTTTTGCCTACACTAATTGATTGACTTAGTAATCTATTGAGTATTGGACCTGTAGATTGATTCTCTTGTCCTAATCTCATCATTTTTTTTACTTGAGAGAGTATTTGTCCTTCACCTAAAACAAGACTGTCTAATCCTGCTGAGACCTTCATTAAATGTAAAACAGCTTCTTCTTGTCTCAAATCAAAAAGATGTGGATCAAGTTCTTCAATATTTATTTTGGAAAATTCGGAGATAAACTCCTTTACAGAAGAAATACCAATATTTTTATCTTTTACAAGAGAATAAATCTCCAATCTATTACAAGTACTTAATATTGAAACCTCAAGGATATCAGCAAAAGACTTTAAAGATTTGAGTGATTCTGAAATAGAATGATCCGGAATACTTAACTTCTCACGCACTTCAACAGGTGCCGTGCGATGACTTAGTCCGACGACAACAATATGCATAAAATCAAATTAGAAAAATTAAAGGCTGATACTTTGAGCACCATCTTTTATATGTATTGTATTCGTGAAACGGGCTGTACTATCAAGTGTGCTAATTACAAGACTGCTTGTTCTAACACAATCTTTTTCAAATTCTACTCCATTGAATAGTAACCCATCAGTTATTCCACTTCCAGCAAAAACAACATTTTCACCTGATGCAAGTTCATTTGCCTCATAAATTTTATCAATATCAGTAATTCCCATTTCATTTAAACGCTTAATATTTCCTTCCTTCGTGTAATCAGCCCACTCAGAAGTTTGCGCAATCGCAGGATCATAAACTAATTGACCTTGAAAATGTCCTCCAAGAGCTCTCATCGCAGCAGCAGAAATAACCCCTTCAGGTGCTGCTCCAATGCCCATTAGACAATGAGTACCAGTGCCTGCAAATCCACATGCGATTGCTGCTTGTACATCTCCATCAGATATTGGTTGAACTTTCGCACCACATTCTCTAATTTCTTTAATTAAATCCTTGTGTCTTGTTCTATCCATAACTACTACAGTTAGTTCACTAATTGATAAATCTAGACAATTACTTAGAATTTTTAAATTCTCAGTAGCAGTATTTCTAATATCAACTTTACCTTTTGCCGCTGGAGGTGCAGCTAATTTATTCATGTAAAAATCAGGAGCATTGAAAAGACCTCCCGTGTCTGAAGCAGCCAAAACCGCCATTGATCCCCTCTGATTGTTTGCGCAGAGATTAGTACCTTCGCATGGATCTACAGCGAAGTCTACTCCTGGTCCACTACCACTGCCTACTTCTTCACCAATATAAAGCATTGGTGCCTCATCCCGCTCACCCTCACCAATAACAATTCTTCCTTTCATTTCAATTTTACCCATTCGCAATCTCATTGCTTCAACAGCTGCAGCGTCAGCCTCATCTTTCTTTCCAAGACCAGTAAGTTTTGCTGATGCGATAGCGGCTTGCTCGACTACTTCGAGAATTTCCTGAATTAAAGTTTGATTCACAATTAAATTTTTGAGAGTTTTCT
Source organism: Prochlorococcus sp. AG-449-P16 (assembly GCA_003212175.1). Classification (GTDB taxonomy): domain Bacteria; phylum Cyanobacteriota; class Cyanobacteriia; order PCC-6307; family Cyanobiaceae; genus Prochlorococcus_A. Next base: position 31,952 of record QCQN01000003.1, on the reverse strand, counting down.
AAGAGTTTTAAAATATGTTCTCATAAAAAATAACTTTTATGAGAATTATTTTGCTAATAAGCTTTTTTTAACTCCTTGCAGCTGTTACTTTATCAGGCCGAGACTAGAAATTAGGAATAAGGTACCAAATATAGTATCTTTATTAAATATTTTAAAAATTTAATGACCGAATCTAATTACTCAAATTCAATAAGTGTTAATCGACCAATTCAAATTATACCTTCTGTTCTTCCTGCAGATTGGGCAAATATGGGAGCATGTGTTAAAGATCTTGAAGACGCTGGGGTTGATCGTATTCAATTTGATGTAATGGATGGGAATTTTGTACCAAATCTTACATTTGGCCCAGAAATGATTAAAGCATGTAGAAAGTACTGTAGTGTTCCCTTTGAAACGCAGTTAATGGTGAGTCAATACAATTGCGAAACAATGCTTGATGACTATGTTAAAGCTACAAAAGGAGCTAATGGAGAACCAGGAGTTGTAATTGCCCATGCTGAAGCTAATATTCATCTTCATCGAGTTCTTGGGAGGATAAGAGATCTTGGTGGATCACCTTCTGTTGCACTAAATCCACATACCCCTTTTGAAATGATTGAAAATATAATGGATATGGTTGATCATGTTTTAGTTATGACAGTTAATCCAGGATTTGGTGGCCAAGCTTATATACCAACAATGTTAAATAAAATTAGAAAAATCAGACAATTTATTCTTGAAAAGAACTTGAATGTAGATATCGAGGTTGATGGAGGAATAAAGGCAAATTGGACAATTTCACAATGTGCAGCAGCCGGTGCTAATTGTTTTATTGCGGGAAGTGGAATGTTTGCCTATCCAACATTAAAAGAGGGATGTGATGAACTCAGGTCAGTTGCTGTTGAGGCTCAGAAAGGGAATGTAATTTCTGAACCTTAGAAAATTTTTATTTTAGGTTAAATTAAAAATCCCAAAAATCCACCCATAACTATGTAGACCTACTCCCAAGAAATTCACTCCTATGTAACAAATAAGTACTACAAAGAAACCAGTGGAGGCCATTATTGCTGGCTTTCTACCTTGCCAACCCTTGCTAATTCTCATATGCAAATATGCAGCATAAAACAACCAGGAAATAAATGCCCAAGTTTCTTTAGGATCCCAACTCCACCAAGTACCCCATGCTTCATTAGCCCAAATGGCACCAGTAATTAATCCTAGTGTTAGCAGGACAAAACCCACTAGTATAGAACGGTAACTTAGAGTATCTAATTCCTCAGAGTGAGAAAAATTTATTGGCTGCAAAAAAGTTTTAATAGATAAACCACCAGAGGTCTTAAAACCACCTATGCCTGTAGAACTGCTTCGAATTTGAAGAGGTTGACTTTTATTTATAAGCAATACAGAAGTAGAGAGCAAAGAACCCACTATAAGTGCAGCATAACTAAGCATTACCACACTTACATGCATAACCAACCAACTTGATCTTAATGCTGGAACCAAACTAGATGAAGACTTCAGATCTTCAGGTAAGACAAATGAAGCGAATCCAACAGATAAGAGTTCAAAAGGTATTGTAATTGCGGGAATTATTGGAGTAGGATATTCACTCTCAAGTAGTAATTGGCCTAAAGTAATTCCCCAAACAAGGAAAAAAAGTGATTCATATAAATTACTTATGGGGAAATGACCTGATAAATACCATCTAAAAACAAGTTGTAGTGAGATAGATAGATTAACTATTATTGTTATTAACTTCACATAAGAGGAAGGTTTCTTACTGAAAACCGCAATTAAAGAAATAGGTAAGTTAATTAATAAAAAATAAAAAACTAAAATTCCAATACTTGAAACAGGATCATAAATAAATTTATTAATAATTTTGTCGAATATCATTATCAAATTTTAAAGCAAAGAAAAATATATTTAATTATAAAAAGATTAAAATAAACTAAAAAAGTATTTACGATTTTATTGTTTTAATTTACATTTTTTCCAAGCTTTATAATTCAAAGTTGAAAATCCTCCCCTAAATAAAATCTTTTCACTATGGGATCTTTGGCTAATTCAATTGATGATCCATAAGCTAAAGTTTTGCCTTCGCTTAATACATATGATCTGTTAGTTATTAGTAAAGTCTCTCTTACGTTGTGGTCAGTAATAAGAATGCCCATTCCTTTTTTACTAAGCTTAAGAATTAATTTCTTCAAATCGTTAACTGCTAGTGGATCAATCCCTGCAAAAGGCTCATCCAGTAGCAAATATTTAGGCCCTTTTTTTCCAACAGATAGTGCCCTGGCTATTTCACACCTCCTTCTCTCCCCTCCAGATAATTGATATCCATAATTATCAACAAACTTATTAAGATTAAATTCATTAATTATCTGCTCTCTCTTATTTCTTATTATTGCTCTGCTCTTAAATGAATTTTGCAAAGCTAAATCAATATTTTCCTTTACGGTAAGATTTCTGAAAATGCTTGCTTCTTGGGTTAGATACCCCAGTCCTAGCTTTGCTCTAGTTGATAATGGTAAATTTATGATAGATTTATTATCTATTAAGATATCACCCTTGTCAGGCTTTAAATTACCCACTGCAATATTAAAAGTGGAAGTCTTGCCGGCACCATTTGGGCCCATTAATCCAACCACCTCTCCTGGAGCAACAATAATTGATACATTATTTACTATTAATTTCCCATCTATCGTCAAAGAAACATTGTTAATTTTAAAGTCCATTAATTTGAAGATTGATTAAATATCTTACTTTCATCAATAACAAATTTTGTATTAACTCTTTGGCTTTGATCAGAAATAGCCTCAAACCTATTTTCTTTTAAATAATAAAGTATTTCTCCTGCTTGGATTTTATTGGAATCACTTGTAGTTACTTCTGCATTTCCAATAAGTTTAATTTTTCCAATTAATTTATAAAATATTGCTTTTTGAGATCTTGCTATAAATTCTTTTTCAGTATTAGTAATTATCACTTCCCCTTCGGCATAAAAAATAGAGTTTTTCAAATCTGATTTTTGTTTATTCGACTCAATAAGCAGTTCACTATGTTGTTCTGATTTATTTTCTAAATAGTAGTTATCAGCTTTTAATTCTGAATCTAAAAATAGAAAAAAAATAAATAATAAATATTTAGAATTGGAAAATAGAAACTTCATTTTGTGTCTTTTAATTTTATGAGAGGTTTATCTATCTCATCAAGATTTTGTTTAGTTTGTAATTTAATTAACAGCTCTTCAAGGCATCTACAAAAAGAATCAAGGTCTATTCCTAAATCAATATGAGTTCTTCCTTTAAGCCTGCCCAATCCTTCACCTAATAAAATTGTGGCGCCATTTAAATTACCTCTTTGTAAATGAAATTGGGAAACGGAAACTTGAAGTAATCCTTGAATAATCTGTCTTTTATCGCCATTTAATGTATTCCATATATCTTCAAAAGCATCATGAGCCTCGTACCATTTTTGATTATTGAATAAATCTAAAGCATCACGAAAATTATTATCAAAACTTTTTATATTTAGTTCTGGCATGAATACTAATTTTTCAGGTTTTTCTTTTTATTTATCTTTCTCATTCTAATAGAGTCAGGTGTAACTTCTAACATTTCGTCAGGACCAATATATTCAAGTGCTCTCTCAAGTGTTATCTCCACTGGCGATTGTAAAGTATCCAATTCTTCCGCTCCCGCAGATCTCATATTGGTAAGTTGCTTAGTTTTACAAATATTTAACTCAAGATCTTGTGGTCTATTATTTTCACCAATTATCATACCTTTATAAACTTTAACACCAGGTTTAATGAAATAAACACCTCTGTCTTCTGCATTTTTTAAAGCATAAAATGTAGCAACCCCCTCTTCAAAAGCTATAAGAACACCATTTCTCCTTGTCTCAAAATCACCCGACTTAGGTTTGTATTCATAAAAAGAGTGACTCATAATTCCTTCTCCTCTTGTTATTCTCACAAATTCACCGCGAAACCCTATCAAACCTCTTGATGGAACAAGAAATTCTAACTGAGTTCTACCGTCGGTACTTGTTTGCATATTTTTCATTTCAGCTTTTCTTGAACCAAGTTTTTCTATACAAGATCCAACTGATGCTTCAGGAACGTCTAAAACTAATGTCTCTATTGGTTCGCATTGAACATTATCAATTTCTCTAAAAATTACTTGTGGTTGAGAAATTTGAAATTCGAAACCTTCTCTTCTCATGGTTTCAATCAAAATCCCCAAATGAAGTTCACCTCTCCCAGAAACTGAAAATCTATCCGGCGAATCCGTCTCCTCAACTCTTAAAGCAACATTTGTAAGAAGCTCCCTTTCTAATCTATTTTTTAATTGTCTACTGGTAACAAATTTCCCTTCTTTACCTGCGAATGGAGAATCATTAACGACAAAAGTCATATTTAAAGTAGGTTCATCAACTTTAATTAAGGGGAGCGGTTGAGGAGAATCAGGACATGCAATTGTCTCCCCAATATTCACATCATCAAAGCCAGATACAGCAACGATATCTCCTGCAAAAGCTTCATCTATATCAATTCTTTGTAGTCCCTGAAATCCAAGAAGTTTGCTTACCTTGCCCTTGATAGTTTTTCCACTTTCTTTTATTAAACTAGCTGATTGCCCATTTTTAATAGTTCCATTATGAATTTTCCCTATCACAATTCGTCCTAAGAAATCTGAATAATCCAAAGTTGTAATTTGAAGCTGTAATGGCTTATTCATGTCCCCTACAGGTGGAGGAACATGTCTAAGGATTGATTCGAAAAGTGGCATCATATTATCACTTTTAGATTCCATTTCATCTTTTGCGAATCCTGATAATCCACTACCAAATAAATATGGAAAATCGCATTGATCATCATCTGCGCCTAGCTCAAGGAACAAGTCCAGAACTTTATCAACAGCAAGTTCAGGTACAACCCTAGGTCTGTCAATTTTATTAACAAAGACTATAGGCCTAAGACCTTTCTCTAGAGCTTTTTTTAAAACAAATCTTGTCTGAGGCATTGGCCCTTCGTTTGCATCAACAATTAATAAGCAACCATCAACCATTCCCAGAACCCTCTCAACTTCACCTCCAAAATCTGCGTGTCCAGGAGTGTCAATAATATTAATTCTTGTATTTTTATAATTAACAGCTGTATTTTTTGAAAGAATTGTTATACCTCTTTCTCTCTCAAGATCATTCGAGTCCATTACACAGGTTGGAACTACTTCGTTATCTCTAAATATCCCTGATTGAGATAGCAATGCATCAACAAGAGTTGTTTTGCCATGATCTACATGAGCTATTATTGCTACATTTCTTATTTCTTTAATTGAAGATGACATTTAAAAATTTAAAATCCCATAGATAATATTACTAAGGCTAACTCAAAGAATGCTTTTTCTAAAGAAATAATCCTTATGAAGACAGAAAAAATATAAAAGTCCTTTTCAATTTATCAAATTAGTTGCATTTTTTAATTCTCGATTTGATGCTTCAAAAATTTTTAGTGCTTCAATTGATCCCTCATACCTCCAGTGCCAGGGTTCATAATCAACATTTTTATGATCTCTATTGAAAGACAACCTAAAGTGAAATCTGGCAGCATTATCATTAAGCCATTTAAAAGCACTAGTATTCTCAAAATTAACTTCAAAATCTGTCGCCCTGTCACTGCCATCACCAATGTCAATTGCAAATCCAGTACTATGTTCTGAATATCCAGGAGGTGCTGAAACTCTTGCTCTTTCAGATGCATTTTGATTTCTTAAAGACTTTAAAGAGTAAAATATCTCCTCTTGCAATTTTATAGATCTATATCCACTCAAAAAGATTAAATTTACTCCATCTTTTTTTGCTTCTTTTCGCATTTTTAAAAGAGCATCACTCATATCCTTGTGAACCCAAATATGCGGTTCAATAAAGACTAAGTCCTCATTATTAATCTCTTCATAGGGTAAATGCCCTAAAATACTTGAATCAATATTCTTAATATTTTCAATATTACTAATGTTTGAGGATTTTTTTTTCAAATGAGTATTGAATGTTATTGCACATAAATAAGTAAATATTATTAGAAAGGGTAAAAAGTAAACAAAAAATTTCATTGTTTTAAAGTTATTTTCTTTTAAATACTTTCTTTCAGCAAATGGTATTTCAACTACTTCATTTATCTCATCCATTTCTTCTAATTTGAACGTCTTAATTAAAAAGATATTTCGATATTAACTATTATTTTAAGAAATGCACTTTTATATGCAAAATGGATGTAGATTTTTTATTAGGTATTTTTTTTTAAATGTTGAGAGTTGCTGTTATCGGGGGAGGACCGAGTGGTTCATGTGCTGCTGAAATACTTGCCAAATCTGGTATACAAACATGGCTCTTTGAGAGAAAGTTAGACAACGCGAAACCATGTGGAGGAGCAATACCTCTATGCATGGTCGAAGAATTCGATTTGCCCGAATCTATAATAGATAGAAAAGTAAGACATATGAGAATGATATCTCCATCAAATAGAGAAGTTGACATTAGCTTAGACAGAGTTTATGGGAAAAGTGATAATGAATTTATAGGGATGTGTAGAAGAGAAGTAATGGATTCTTTTATGAGAAATAGAGCTGCCGATCTTGGAGCAACATTAATTAATGGATTGGTTACTGCAATAGATACAGGTAATAAAAATCAAGGACCATACAAAATTTCATATTCTGATTTCTCGAGCGGAGAGAAGAAAGGAGAACTTAAAGAATTGACTGTTGATATTCTAATTGGTGCTGATGGAGCCAATAGTAGAGTCGCAAAAGCTATGGATGCTGGCGATTATAAAGTAGCTATTGCCTTCCAAGAAAGAATAAAATTACCAAAAGAGGAGATGAGTTACTACGAGGATCTCGCAGAAATGTATGTTGGAACTGACGTTTCCCCTGACTTTTATGGTTGGGTATTTCCCAAATATGATCATGTTGCTGTGGGAACAGGCACAATGCAAAAGAATCAATCACTTATAAAGGGTCTGCAAGAAGGAGTAAGAAACAGAGCACAAAAAAGGCTAGTAAATGGTGAGGTTATTAAAGTTGAGGCTCACCCAATTCCTGAACATCCCAGGCCTAGAAGAGTTGTCGGAAGAATGGCTTTAGTAGGAGATGCTGCAGGATATGTTACAAAAAGTTCAGGTGAAGGTATTTATTTTGCTGCCAAAAGCGGAAGAATGTGCGCCGAAGAAATTGTTGAAGCATCAAAAAATGGTCAAATAGTGCCAACAGAAAAGGACTTAAAAAATTACCTTAAAAAATGGGATAAGAAATACGGCACTACTTATAAAGTTTTAGAAATTCTTCAGAACATTTTTTATAGAAATGATTCAGCTAGAGAAGCCTTTGTTGAGATGTGCGATGATATGGACGTTCAAAGGCTAACTTTTGACAGTTATTTATATAAAAAAGTTGTCTCAATGAAACCATTACAACAGCTTAAAATTACAATGCTTACGTTGGGCTCCATTTTAAGAGGAAAAGCACTAGCACCTTTAAAATATAAACCCGTTGATAGTGCTGTTAGAGAGAACAAAGAAGTTGAAAAAATGCTGGCAAATTATTCAATAAAGGGAGGAATTAAGGTTAAGAGTTCAAAACTGTAAAGTCAGCTATTTTTAGAGAATAATTTCTAATTAAGCTCAATAAATTGAGCCTGTTATTTCTTATTGTTATATCTTCTGTCATTACTAAGACTCCCTTATCATTATCAAATAAATCTTCAATAGTATTTATATTATTCTGGAACAAATTAAGAAGTTTCGAATAATTGCAATATCCTGGTAATAAAAGGCTTTCTAATTCTCTAATAAATTCATACACTTTCAATTCACAATCTTTTTCAAAAAGTTTTGTATTTACATAATCTCCGATTGTGAGGACGTCTGTTGAAAGATTGCCGCTATTAGCTAATTTACTAACCCTAGTAATTACCTTCTGAATTTCAACAAAAGTATCCTTTTCTTCGAAATCAACAATTGATTTGATCCTATTTTTAAGATCAACAATATTCAATACTCTTTTTTGAGATAACTCATCCGAAGAGCAAACCGCCTTTATTAATTCTTTACTTAGTGATATTTCTTCTAGATGACTAACAATTCTTTGAACTAAAAATTCATTTAAATCATTAAATACTGTTTCTCTTGAGAAGTTTAAATTCGGAAATACGATTTTCCAAAAATCAATAAGTTCGTTAAATAATTTATCTAAAGGTAAATCAAATTCATAATCCCAAATTATTCTAATCACTCCATTCAAATTTCTTCTTAAAGCATAAGGATCAGATGATCCACTTGGACGTTTACCAGAAATAAATATACTTATTAAAGTTTCGACCTTATCTGCTATAGAAACTATTGCACCATATTTTGTGGAGGGCAAAGCATCTTTATAAAAAGAAGGTAAATAATGTTCAGCGACAGCCAAGCAAACATCTCCGCTAAATCCCTCAAATTTAAGATACTTACCACCCATTATTCCTTGAAGCTCAGGGAATTCAAAAACAATTTCGCTACATAAGTCGTTTTTACAGTATTTGGCAGCTTCTATTATTTTTTTTTCTTCTAAAGACTTATCATTTAAAAATTTAAGAATTTTTTTAGTAACTTCCTCTATCCTTTCTACCCTCTGAAATATATTTCCAAGTCCTTTCAAGTAAGAAACAGATTTTAGCTTTTCATTTCTTTTGATTGAAGCAACTTTTTTGTCACTTTCTACGAAAAACTTTGCATCTGAAAACCTTGCCCTCAATACTTTCTCATTACCTTTGGCAATATTTTTATTTGATTCTTCAAGACCATTTGAAATAACGCAGAAAGTTGTACTAATATTTTTTTCAGAGCTTAAATCTAGTTTAGAAAAACTTTTGTTTTTCAATAATAGAGGAACGTATCTCTGATGACTTTTCATGACTGTTGAGAGAACTTCAACCGGAAGATCAAGAAATTCATCATTAAATTTGCCAATAATTAAGTCTGGCCATTCAACTAAATCAGTTAGTTCATTTAGTAATCCTTCTGAAAGGTCAGGTTTCAGATTTAAGGTTTTAGATGCCTGATTTATTAAACTTTCAATTTTTTCTTTTCTTTCTTTTCGAATAGCTATTACTCTATTTCGTTTCAATAATTCAAAAAAAACATCAGGATTCTGAACTTCTAAAACTTCATTGATTAGCCTATGACTTCTTGTTTTATTACTTATTTTGATCTTAGGATCACATTCATTAAATTCAAAATGAAGAATTTCATCATTGTAAATGGAAGTAATCCACCTAATAGGTCTTGAAAATTTTATGTTCCCAGCTCCCCATTTCATAAATCGGGGGCCTTGAAGACTCTTTACTAATTTTGGGATAATCGAAGACAAAGAAATTCTTGTTGATAGTCCTTTCTCAATTTTCTTTCCAAATACAAAATCACCCTTTTCTGTAGTTTTTATTTCTAGCTCACCTACATCTATATCTAAGCTATTAGCAAATCCTAAAGCAGCATTAGTTGGACATCCATTTAAATAAGCTGAATTAGCTTTAGGCCCTTTTCTTTCTATTACCTTATCTTCTGCATAATCAACTAAACCTTTGAGAAGTAGAACTATCCTCCTTGGTGTTGAGGTAACTACTATATGTTCGAATTTGATTAACTTTTTATCCAATTCAAATTCTATTAAAGTTTTAAATTGCTCAAGAACAGTATGAGAAAATTTTGCGGGCAACTCTTCTGTTCCTATCTCAAGTAAATAATTAGACAAGAAAAAAATATAACTTCACTTACTATAATTTACTACCAGTTAAATAAGCTTTTCGCTAATGTATAAAAAGAGATATTTTTTGGTCCTTTGATCAAGGTTGAGAAAGTAAAAAAGAAAAAAGATCCTACCAAGGAAGAAACTGTTTGTTTGGCAAATGGGCTAGAAGTTTCTAAATTTGAAAATTTTAAAAAAAGTAGCCAATTTCTTAAAGAACCACTTGCTACGGAATTAGTTAATGAAAGCGATCATTTTACCAATGATGCAGTTCAGTTATTAAAATTCCATGGTAGTTATCAACAAGATAACAGGGAAAATAGAAGGCCGGGCAAAAGTAAAGATTGGCAAATGATGCTGAGGTTAAGAAATCCTGGAGGTGAAGTTCCTGGGAAATTATTTTTAGCATTAGATGAATTATCTGACAAACTAGGTAATGGAACACTTAGGGCCACTACCAGACAAGCCTTTCAAATGCATGGAATTAGAAAGGAGAATCTAAAAGAAGTAATCCAAACAATAGTAAATTCAATGGGCTCCACATTAGCTGCATGTGGAGACATTAATAGAAACGTTATGGCCCCTGCGGCTCCATTTGATTCCCCAGACTATAATATTGCAAGAGAATTAGCAAAAAAAGTTGCAGATCTTCTCACTCCAATGGCTGGCCAAGGCACTTTTTTAGAGCTTTGGGCTGATGGAGATTTAGAGTACACCATAAAGCCTGACAAAGATATTGAAGCAATTAGGAAGCTGCAATTCAAAGATAATGTTTTTAGTGGGATAAAAGATGAGCCTCTCTATGGTTCAACTTATTTGCCGAGAAAATTCAAATGTGCTGTTACAGTTCCTGGGGACAATTCTGTTGATCTTCTTACCAATGACATAGGAATAGTTGCCTTTACCTCTAAAGATGGAAACTTAGAAGGGTGTAACTTCTATGTTGGAGGTGGTATGGGTCGCACACATAATAATGAAGAGACCTTTGCCAGAATTGCAGATCCACTTGGATATGTTGAAGAACCTGATGTTTATGAATTAATACAAAGCATTGTTGCTATTCAAAGAGATTATGGTGATAGAAAATCAAGAAAAAATTCGAGAATGAAATATCTTCTTCATAGAAAAGGTATTAAATGGTTCAAAAAGATACTTTCTGATAAGTATTTCAAAAAAGAAATTCAAAAAATCAGAAAAGAACCTGATAAGGTTCTTATTGATTACCTAGGTTGGCATAAACAAAATAAATCTTCCTATTTCGTAGGTTTACCATTATTATCAGGGAGATTATCTGGAGCAAAGAAGAATACCATCACAAGTATTGTTAAAAAATATAATTTAGATTTAAGACTCACTCCTAATCAAGATATTTTACTTTGTAATATCGCCAATAAAAACAAAGGTGAAATTCAAAAATCTCTATCAAAAATTGGATATGAAAATTTAGAGAATATTAATGAAATACAAAGACACGCTTTAGCTTGTCCTGCTTTACCACTTTGTGGTCTTGCAATGACTGAAGCTGAAAGAATATTACCTGATGTATTAAAAAGGATTGAAAATTTACTATTAGATCTAAAAATACAAAAGACAATATTATTCAGAATGACAGGATGTCCGAATGGATGTACCAGACCTTATATGGCCGAATTAGCCCTTGTTGGAAGTGGCCAAAACAAGTACCAATTATGGTTGGGGGGAAGTAAAAATCTACAAAGGTTGGCTAAACCATTCTTACAAAGAATGGAACTAAACGATTTAGAAAAAACTCTTCAGCCATTATTTGATAATTGGAAGAGTAATTTAGATTTGGATTTCGGAGATTTTATAAATACTAAAGATGAAAATTATATATTGAATTTACTAAATAAAAATCAATAAAATTTAAATTTTTCCATAAAGGGCATTGTCTTTTTTATTTTTCCAAGCCCATAATTGATCACCATAACTAAAATGCCACCATTCATTAGGATGTTGTGCAAATCCGAATTTAGTCATAATTTCCCTTAGTAAATTTCTTCTACTATTCCAAATAATTGCTTTTTCATTCTTTACGTTTTCATAAAAATAAGGATTTGAGGTCTCATCCATTTGATCAACCATGCTCCCCATTTCAACAAGATTTCCGTCTTCATCTGATAAACAAACATCCAATGCACCCCCAGTTGAATGAGGGGGAGGACACCTTGTGTCATAAGAAGGATATGCCCAAAATTTTTCAATTTTTTTTAAAATGGATGGATAAGATTTTATATTTTCAAAAGAAATATCAATATCGGATTTTTCACACTCTAATAAAAATGCTCTTTTAAACATAAATTCCTGGACTTCTAAAGGTCGCCAACTGTCATACATTAAAAGGTTAAAACTACTCTTTGATATCAAATAATCATTTACTTTTAATAATCTATTTACGACCTCCTCTCTTAATTTCCAAATAGAATTTTTATCTTTGTAAGGTGCTCCTAAATGATAATAAGGGTGGGGATCTAAAAAATTTAAGCAGCTAGGTATAGCTATTAATTTATCTCCATTATCTTTAATTGGTATTTTATTCCAAATTTTCAATTGAAATTTACAATTGCTTTATAGTGGCATATATATCAAAAATTACAATGTTAGTTTTCAATTTAAGAAATCATGAATGAATTTATTATCAGAATTATCAATAAGTATATTCCTTAAAACAATATTTTCTTTTAAATCAGGATCATCACTAACAATCTTCATGGCCTCTTCACGAGCCTTATCAATAAGAAATTTATTATTAGGTAAATTGTCCAGTACAAAATCAGGCAATCCGGATTGTCTATATCCTAAAATCTGGCCTGGTCCTCTAAGCTCCAAGTCTTTTTCAGCAATATAAAAGCCATCATTAGATTTTTGCAAAACACAAAGTCTTTTATTTTCTAATCCATTTTTATCGGGGGTTACCAGATAACAAAAAGATTTTGTTGATCCTCTACCAACTCTCCCCCTTAATTGATGTAGTTGGGACAATCCAAATCTATCCGAATTATAAATAATCATAATTGTGGCGTTTGGCACATCAATTCCAACCTCAATTACTGTGGTTGAAACCAATATATTAATTTCATTATTTAAAAAAGAATTAATCACTTCATTCTTTTCTTGTGAACTTAATTTGCCATGTAATAATCCAACTTTTTTGTTAAAAAAGACCTCTTCTGATAAATGTTTAAATATTTTCTTTGCGGAGCTTAAATTCATTTTTTCTGAATCTTCTATAAGTGGCAAAATCACATAAGCTTGCTTTCCCTTATTTATCTCATCTTCAACAATCTTGAACAAGTTAGTTAAATCATCTTCTGAAATTATTTTTGTAGTTATGGGAACTCTCCCTGGAGGGAGTTCTGTAATTTGACTCACCTCTAAATCACCATAAATAGAAAGCGCAAGAGTTCTTGGAATTGGCGTTGCTGTCATTGATAACAAGTTAGTATTTTCTCCTTTATTTAATAATCTATTTCTTTGAGAAACTCCAAATCTATGTTGTTCATCAATTACGACCATACCTAATGCATTAAAGCTGACTTTATCCTCAAATAATGCATGTGTACCTACGAGGATATCAACTAATCCATTATTCAAATTAGAGAAAATTTCTTTTCTTTTTTTTTGAGGGGTATTCCCAGTTAGTAGTTCAACAGATACTAAAAGTGGGTTCAAATATTTTAATAAATTTTTATAATGCTGTTCTGCCAATACCTCAGTTGGGACCATAAATGCACCTTGCAGGTTTTTTTCAATGACAAGTAAAAGAGACGCTATTGCAATTATGGTTTTACCGCTTCCTACATCTCCTTGAAGAAGTCGCGACATAGGTTCCGGATTAGCTAAATCTGTCCTAATTTCATCTAAAACTTTGACCTGAGACTTTGTTAATTCAAAAGGAAAAGTATTTAAAAATTCTTTTAATAAAGATTTCTTTTGAGGTAATTTTGGGGAAGTTACATTTTTATTCGTCTTTCTTTTTCTAAGTAGGAACTTTATTTGAAGTAGGAACAACTCATCAAAAACCAAACGTTTTTTTGACTCAATAAGTGCCTGTTGACTTGGTGGAAAATGAATATTAATCAAAGACTCTCCTTTTGATAATAAAGATAATGAATTAAGTTGTTTTTTATTTAAGATTTCTGGGTATTGCTTTGCATAAATTAGTACCTTTTTCATAAGTTTTATAAAACTCATATTTGATAATGCTTCACCTAATGAATACAAGGGTAATATTTTGCCTGAGAAATTAAAATTATCATTGTTATCCTTAAGAATTTCAATCTGCGGATCTACAAAAGTTTTGCCATACTCTGTCAATTTAACCTTACCGGAAATTGCTAATTTGGTTCCAGGAGTATACAAAGATTTTTGAGATGTGAAGAAGGAGTAAGATCTAAATCTTCTTCCTAAAAAAAATTTTGTAACCTTTATTGAAGACGTTTCATCAGAAACTATAATATTCATTATTGATAAATTACTATTTTTTTTACTCTTATGAATATAAAATCTTTTAACGTTTGCTATGCACGTGTATAAATTATCCGGTTTTAAATTTATTATCTTGACTCTATTCGTATAGTCTAGATATGTTCGTGGGAAATAATTAATTAGATCTTTTATATGAAATATCCCTAATTCATTAAGCTTATTTTTATAAACTTTTCCTACATTTTTTATTAATGAAATATCTGAATCAAAAGACAAATTTGAATCAGCTTTATTCAGAAAAACATGATTAGAAAAATTATTAGAACTTTCTACTTCTAGAGTTTTACCTAGTTTATAAAGATTTTTTCTTGTATCTATAATTAACCTTTTTCTTTGATTTTCATCTAAATTATTATATTCATTATATTTTTTTGAAAATTCACAAAATATTCTTAAATATTCGTCTGAGAGATTTAGATTATCTAGTTTTTTCAATGATTCATGCAAATAATCATTAAAATATTTTTCTCTTCCTAAAGTATTAATAAATTTGTTTTCAGTTTCAATAGTAAGAGACTTTTGAAGAGGTCTAATCCAATCTTTAATTAATTTATTATTATTCCGGCTAATAGTCACATTTGAAAAAAGAGTTATTTTTTCAACGTATCTTATTCAAAGTTATTTCTTTTTGCCTCCAATATGTCTCTTTTTTAATCAAACGCTGAAATTGATTTTTTAGATCGTTAATTTTATTCCTCTGGATAGAAAGATTTAAATTTTTAAACTCTAATTCAACAATAGATATATTTAAAAACATAATACTCGGAAAATTATGAACATTTGATGATGAATTATTCAAATTGAGTTCGAAATTTATAATAAAAGGATGTGGATGTTTTATCATCAATCTTTTACCTACCAAGTACTCAAAAGAATTTTTAGATATCATCTTTTTGATTATATTAGCCTTAAATAATTCTTGGTTAATTTTGTATGATAGATTCAAAAGTAAATTTTCCAATGAAATATCAATTAAATCGAAGTTTTCGAGACTATGCTGATTGGAAGAAATATCCACTTTTTTAATATTTGGGTTTTCAAGATATGAAGTTTTCTCAAACTTAACTCCTTCTATCAATTCGAGTAGAGAGGAAATAAATTGTTTTTCTAAACCTATACTTTCAATAGAATTATTATTTGGTGAATAATTAATATGTTCATTCTTATCTAAATCAAAAGATACGATTTTCTCATAATTTTCAACTTGATAATATTCCGAAGTATTAGAAATATCTTCACTAATCTGAAACTCAAAAGGTTCTTCAAATGGAAACCCATTTTTGTATTGAAATTCATCTTTTAGTTCATCCTTTATTTTTAGAGATCTGCCTAAACTATTAAAATTTAATTTATTGTTTATATTTTTTTCGAGTTTATCTATTTTTAATTGTTCTAATGTTAAAAAAGGTAATTTCGAATTAATGAGTTTACCTATTTTTTTGTCAAAGAAACTAAAAAATTCGTCCGCACTTAAGAAAACATCTTTAATTGATGGATCGCTGCATAATTCATTAACTCCTTTCTCTACAGAAATGTATAAAAGATCTCTTACAAGTTTTAAATAAAGTTCGTATTCCCTGTTGATATTACGAATTAGTCTTTTTTTTTGTATCTCTGCTCTCCCCATTTGAGAGTTAATCTTATCAATTTCTAAGGAATAATTGAAATTATTCAATTTACTAGATTGATTTCATTGATGCTACTTCTTCTGCAAAGTCCATCTGATTTTTTTCAATACCTTCACCCAACGTATATCTTGTGAAGCGTCTTACTTTAATATTTTCTCCAATTTTTGCGGCTGCTTGCTTAACAAGATCTTCAACAGTAAGAGAACTATCTTTTATATAAGGTTGTGAAAGCAAAACAAGCTCATTAAGTCTTTTCGCTATTCTACCCTCAACTATTTTTTCTTTAATTTGTTCTGGTTTTCCTGATAAATCATCTCTGCCCATTTCAATCTGCTTTTCTTTTTCCACAACCTCTTTTGGTATTTCATCAATTGAGACATACTCTACATTTGGGCAAGCTGCGACCTGCATTGAAACATCCTTCAAGAGAGATTGAAATATATCACCTCTGGCCACAAAATCAGTTTCACAATTCAACTCTAAAAGGACTCCGACTCTTGAACCTGTGTGTATATAACTACCAATAGAACCTTCAGCAGCAACTCTTCCTGATTTCTTTTCAGCACTTGCTATACCTTTCTTCCTTAACCATTCCAAAGCTTTTTCGATATCTCCTTCAGTTTCGTTAAGTGCTTTTTTGCAATCCATCATTCCTGCTCCAGTCTTGTCTCTAAGATCTTTTACAAGTTTTGCTGTAATGTTTCCCATTGAAGTAATAAAAAGTAATTGGTAAGTTTTAAATAAAATTTAGTTTTTTCTTTCAGAATTAGAACCCTTCCTGCCTTCATTTATAGCATCTGCAAGTCTTCCTAATATAAGTTGGACAGATCTAACTGCATCATCATTACATGGAATTGGAACTTCACATAAATCGGGATCACAGTTAGTATCTAACATTGATACCAATGAAATATCTAATTTCCTCGCTTCAAGAACAGCATTAGATTCTCTTCTTTGATCGACAAGAACAACCACATCGGGTAATCTTCTCATTCCTTTAAGACCTCCCAAATACTTTTGTAAACGTTCTAATTCTCTCCTTAAAACGGCTGCTTCCTTCTTTGGTCTCATTGCAATAGCTCCACTACTTTCCATTCTCTCAAGATCCTTTAACCTTTCTATTCGCGCCTTCATTGTCGTCCAGTTAGTAAGCATGCCTCCTAACCACCTTTGATTCACATAGGCTGCTCCACATCTTGAGGCCTCTTGAGCGACAACATCAGATGCTTGTTTTTTTGTCCCAACAAAAAGAAATCTTTTACCACTTTTAGCGGCATTTCTAGTCCATTTATAAGCATTGTTCATGCATAATGCAGTCTTAACAAGGTCAATTATGTGCACTCCATTTCGCGCGCAGTAAATATATTTAGACATTTTGGGATTCCAACGTCTAGTTTGGTGCCCAAAGTGAGCACCTGCTTCCATCATTTCAGATAGCGATACAACAGCCATTTTTTTTAAGGTTTCGGGTTTGCCTCCATCTGACGGGAAATTTAGAATAAATCACCCGAAACTGTCAGATGTGTGGTTTATAGTTTTTAAAATCATATCAAAAGATGGTCATTTCTTAAAGAATTATTTTTTTGTTAGTTTTTTCAGCTCTTTTATATAAATATAATTCAATGGAATTCTAATTATCTCTAAAGCAAGTCTGTTCCTCCCATTTTTTATTAGAAACTCCAATAATGGGATTAATCTTTTAATACTTAACAATCCACCAAAACAAATAACCTCCCAAAATAAGCTATGGATCGGTGTAAATTGAATCATACATCTTACTCTGAAATTAGAATGTTTTTTATAAAAAACCAATGCCATCTTCGCTCTTTCTATTTCCTGAGTTACTAATGAATCAATCTGTTGACAGATAAAAGGGGGATGCCAATGAAAACCAACTGCTTCAGGACATTTAATCAACTTTGTACCAATTTTTTTTAATCTTTCGCCCAACTCTAAATCTTCCCATCCATAAAGACCAAAAGAAGAATCAAATAAACCAATATTTATTAGTAATTCTTTAGATATGGCAACATTTCCAGTTGCAAAATATGCAAATGAAAAATCAGTTAGTTTAAAAGATTCACTTTCTGGATTTTTAAAGTTAGAAGTATTAATAACTGAACCGTAAGTAAAGCATTTTTTATTATGCTTTTGCCAATAAATTTGTAATTTTTTAGCGTGAGATAATATAAAATCATTCAATACAACAAGATCACTGTCAATAAATATAATAACCTCGTATTTAGATTTCATTACTCCTAAATTTCTTCCTCGGGCAGCTCCTCCATGTTCTTGTTCATATAAAACAACATGAGGTAGAAGCTTTGCATTATTTTTTACCCAAGATGTTGTTTCATCTGTTGAGCCGTCATCTACAACGATTATTTCGTAATCTAGTACTTTCTCTTCTAGGGTTTGGTTTTCTAATGCTATTAAGCATTGCTGCAATATTGGTAATCTATTAAAAGTTGGTATGACAACACTAATATTCATAACCATTTATATTTAATAGAACAATTTACAGACTGGTTTAACAAAGATTTTAAAGGGACATCTTAGTCGGCAGCACCACCATTATTTGCAGTGCCCGTTACATTGCCAATTCCTTCTGGTCTTCCGTCAGTTCTAAGCTTTCTTTTTTTGAACTTTCTTGCATATGCACGATTACGTTCTTGTTTTTCTTTTTTTAAATTCCTTCTCTTTGACATAACTTTTTTTATTTATATTATCTTAGCTCACCAAGTGCATCAAATACTCTTCCATCTTCCATATTTAATATCCTATCAGCCATATCTGAAATTCTTGGGTCATGAGTAACCATTAGTACTGAACATTTTTGTTCTTTAGCTAATTTCCTTAACAGTGAAACTATTTCTCTTCCCGTAAAGCTATCAAGAGCGGAAGTAGGTTCATCCGCAAGTAAAAGTTTTGGTTTCGCAGATAATGCTCTTGCAATAGCGACCCTTTGTTTCTGACCGCCAGATAAATCACTAGGTAATTTTCTTGATTGATCCTCCAATCCAACTGCGCATAACCATTTCCTTGCAATTTCTCTTCTTTGCAAATAACTATACCCTTTTAGCAAATCAGCACCCATTTGAACATTTTGTTCAGCTGTTAAACACCTCAGCAAATTATGACCTTGAAAAATCATACCAATATTTCTTCGAAGTAATTGTCTCGTTTTTCTTGAGGCTCCATTTAATTGATTATTAAGAACAGTTAGATCTCCACTTTGGCATGTTCTCAAGGCTCCAATTAAAGTCAAAAGAGTTGTTTTACCGCATCCTGATGGTCCTTTTAAAAGAACTAATTCTCCTTTTTCTATAGAAAAACATACCTCATTCAGAACTTTTTTCTTGTTTTCGCCATTTCCATAGAAGTGACTCAAATTATTTATAGAAACAGCTTTTGATTGCTTTTTTTCTCTAAAATTAACACTAGACATAAAGAGAAATTGTGATCTAAAAAATCTCAGCCGGATCAGCATCCACTAATTTGCGCATTGCAATTCCTGCGGAACCCATGCACATAATAAGGATCAATGCAAAAATCAAGATTGTTTTATTTGCATCCATAACAATCGGAAGTTTAGTAGAATTTCTTACGACTGAATAGAGTAATTGCCCTGAGAAATAAGCAGGTAGATATCCAAATAGTGCCAATAAGAAACCCTCTCTTGCAACAACAAATAACAAAGACTTTAATCTATAACCCATAGCCAAAAGAGTTGCATACTCTGGGAGATGGTCATTAACATCACTATAGAGAATTTGATAAACTACAACACAACCAACAACAAATCCCATCAAAGCGCCGAGACTGAAAATGAATCCAATTGCAGTACTATTTCTCCAGTAATTTTTCTCAAACTCTATGAATTGATTTTTTGTTAAAACCCGCACATCGTTTGGAAGAGATTTATTCAATACTTTGGAAACATATATTGGATCAGAATTTGCTTTAAGTTTTATTAATCCTATTTCAATGCTACCTTTTGGATTAGCAGGGAAAAGCCTCAAAAAAGTTTCTCTGCTTGTAATCAAGTTTCCATCAGCACCAAATGAGGGACCTAACTCAACTAGACCTTCAACTATTACCCTCTTACCAGCCACTTCAGTTTCAACTTTCTTGTCAGAGATAAACCAATCTTCAATAGGGCCAAATTCTGGTCTTGAAAGTTTATCAAAAAGAACCCTCCCAGGGTTTTTTAGTCTATTTGCTTTTTCAGCAAAACCTTCATTAAGTAAAAGAGAATCAGAAGGATTAAAACCTAGAGCTAAGATAGATCTTGTTTTCAAAGTTTCTGGATTTCTCCAAAGAAGGTAATTTAAATTAACAGGAGTGGTTTTTTCTACATCATCTAACGCTAAAGTTTGAATTAATCTTCTTCTGGGGAAACCGCTCATGCTTATTGAACTTTTTGATCTAGGACTTATTAACACGAGATCGGTATCTAGTAGTTTATGAATAGTAACGCTTGTATCGAACAATCCATCACGAAAGCCTAACTGCATGAACATTAGAATACCAGCGAAACTTATTCCCGCAATAGCAACTATTAATCTTAAAGGCTGTCTTGTTAGCAACAACCAAGCTAAAGGTATCTTTCTAAATTTGAAAAAAGAAAATTTCATTTGGGTTGAAACTTTGCGATGACTTTCATACCTGCATAATTTTTAACTAAATTAATTGATTCATCACTTAACTCGACGAGAACTTCAATAATACGAGCATCAGCATCACCAGTAGGATCAGTTGATAGAACTTTCCTTTGCTTAACCTTAGGACTAATTCTTAAAACTTTTCCATCAAGTATTTCACTGAAACCACCATTTTCACTTATGAGTTGAACATTTTGAGAGACAAAAACTCGATTTATATCAGACTCGTAAACTTCTATGAGTGCCTCCATATTCTGACTTGATCCAATCTCTAAGATGCCCTTATTTTTTGGTCTTTCGCCAACCCTAGTATTGATCGCAAGAATAAAACCATCAATTGGACTTCTAAGTTTTGAATTAAAAAGATCAATCTCAATATTTTTTTTATCCCCAATATTTATTATTTTCTGTTTTTGCAATTTTAATAATTCATCTTTCCTCTGGGATAGTTTAACCAAGGAATAAGCTTCCTTTTCTACAGCTAATTCGTACCTATCAATTTGATCCTTCTTTAAAGAAATTTCAAGTTTATTTGTTTCGATAAGACTATTCTTTTTTTCAAGGTCTGCAATTAATTTTTCTCTATTTTCGAAAATTGCCAGTACAGTTCCCTTCTTGACAAAATCTCCCTCTGATACTAGAAGTTTTGA
Source organism: Prochlorococcus sp. AG-449-P16 (assembly GCA_003212175.1). GTDB lineage: Bacteria > Cyanobacteriota > Cyanobacteriia > PCC-6307 > Cyanobiaceae > Prochlorococcus_A. The sequence continues at coordinate 10,740 of QCQN01000003.1, read as the reverse complement.
TATTCGAGGTGATGATCCAAATTGACTAATTGGTGCAGCTAATTCCCTAATCTCCCCCGCAGGAGAAAGTTGACCTAGTGCTGCCACAGCCCTTACAGGAGGAGTAAAATCAGTTGAAATTTCGCTTTTATCATTACTATTAGATTTACTGTTTATGGAACAGGAAGAAATTCCTATGGATAAAAAAGGTATTAACAAAAAGTAATTTATTAATTTCGGAAATTTATTTTTAAACATTAAAAATCAAACAATATTTTTTTGATGTAATCATCAACCCATTCCTTATCAAAGTACTTTAATAGTACCAAACTGGTTTTGTCATTCTTCATTTGCTGAGTACAATAATATTTTTGACAATCCATCCTGTTTTTGATAATTAAATTGTCATTATCAGGGTTTGTTCTTTGACTGATACTAACTAAATTTGAGAGATAATTATCTACAATCTTACAAAAAACCTCTTTTTCTTGATCATTTTTCAATGAAGCAAAAAAAACATTTTTGGAAAAAATATCACCCCATTTTGGAATTTCTCTAATGTTTGAAAAAATACTTCTATCAATATCATATAGAGACTCTTCATATTCTAAATTTTGAGAATCGGAAGAGGGTGATAAATCTACAATAGCAGCTGATACTAATTTATTTATCATTACCAAGTCCATCCCAAAAATTGGAATATCAAATTTAGGATCAGGGAAAAATACACAATGTAAAATCTTTAGATTTTTAGAGAATTCAGCTAATTCAATATGTAACTTCCGAAACCCTCTAGCTTTGTGAAATTCATTTTCTATATATAGTTCTTTTCCCTCTTCATTGGATATTATTAGTGAGAGTTTTGGATCAACTTTTATGGAATTAAGATCTTTAAGCATAGATCTATACCCCCTAATATTTTCAAGTAATGACAAAATTAAAGGGTCTATTAATTTGATTTTAGTTAAAGATTCAGCCAACAAGAGTAAAGAGTATCAAAATAAGGTTTAAGAAAAGAATTTCAATGAAACTAGGTGAAATTAAATACGTCTACCATTCAAACAAACCTAAGTGCGTTTTTGTGGATAGTAAAGAATTACCATTAGTTTGCATAGATATTTGGTGCAAAGCAGGCGCTTCATTTGAGAATTCAGGTAAAGATGGTACAGCTCATTTTTTGGAACATATGATTTTCAAGGGTAATGACAAAATTTCACCAGGAGAATTTGATAATAAAATTGAATCTCTTGGTGGAATGAGCAATGCTTCTACTGGGTATGACGATGTACACTACTATGTTCAAGTTCCCCCAAATAATTTTAAAGAGTCACTAGCTCTTTTGACAAACATTGTTTTAACACCATCCTTCAAAGAAATTGAGTTTTACAAGGAAAAAAGCGTAGTTATTGATGAAATTAAGCAACAAAATGATCAGCCTGATGAAAAACTCTTTAATTATTTTTTGAGTAGAGTATGGGGAAATAACACTTATGGTAAACCGATATTAGGAACTGAAAAAAATATACAATCACTAAATATAGAAGATCTCGAGAAATTTCATAAGAGCCACTATAAAAATAGTAACCTCTGTATCGCAATTGCTGGAAATCTTTCTAGCCAAATTTATGAGGATTTCCAGGAAATTAAATTTCCTTTTACAAATAACTCGGAATTAAATAAAAATATTAATAAAAAATTTCCTGAAGTAACAAGAACTGGAAGAGAGGAAATTGATTTTGAAAATATTGAGTTCTCAAGAATCTTTATGGCTTGGAGGATCCCAAGCCTTAAAAATCAAAGGCTTATAATAGGCTTCGAAATTTTATCTTCAATACTTTCTTTTGGGAGAAATAGTAGATTTGTAAAAATCTTAAAAGAAGACAGGAATCTTGCACAATCTATTTTTGTTGATGTTAACGGCGGGGAGCTTGGAAGTTTACTAATTATTGAAGCTTGTTGCGATAAAAAAAACTTAAACATTCTTGAGTCAGAAATAAATAACATTATTAATCAAATTTCTAATCGAAATAATATTACTCAAAGGGAGTTAGAAAAAGCTCTAAATATTGTAAAGAGCAATTATATTTTCAACTTAGAGACTTCTAATCAATTAACCTCATTCTATGGTAATGAACTATTGTGGGGAAGAAAAAATTCCATAAAGGACTTAGATATTCATCTTTCGCACTGGAAAAATATAGACAATTTTAAAGAAATAACGAATTACTTATCAAAAGATAAATATACTCTAATTGCATCACCAATTAATGATTAAAAAATATCTTTACTTAAATGCTGTAAGAAATTTTTCTATTGCCATGGTTTGGATAAATGGTGGAAGTGATATGGATGAAAAAGGTAAAAAAGGTATAAATCATATACTTTGTTCTTTATTAAGCCGAGGTTGTGATGGCCTTAATAATTTAGAGTTATCCGAGTATGTAGATTACTACGGTGCAGAATTAAATCAAGAAATATCGGAGGATGGAATATTGATTAGTCTAAAGTCTTTAGATGAATATTTTGATAAACTTTATCCTTTAATTGATTTAATAATTAACAGACCATTACTCGAATTAAAGCAATTTAAACATGTAAAGAAATCAACCTTGAATGCAATTAAGAAATCTAAAGAAAATCCTTTCAACATCGCTTACGAGAAATGGAGAAAACTTGTTTATGTGGATCATCCATATGCATTCAATAGTATAGGATATGCTGAAGATATTTTACGCATGACACATGATGATATTTTAAATGAGTATGAAAAATTTAAAGATAGGGATAAATATTTAGTTTCTAACAATGAATTGATAAAAGGGAGTAATGAAAAGTTTGTAAATTTTGATAATCATAAGAAAAATCATCTCAAAAAATTTAGTGTTGAGAGTAATAATACATTTGTAAGTACACCCCATAATTCAAATCAAGTCATATTGATGATGGGGAATCAAACATGTCCTCAACAAAGTTATGAATATATTCCATTAAAAATATTAGAATCATATCTCTCATATGGCATGAGCTCTAAATTATTTAAATTATTCAGAGAAAAAAATGGTTTATCTTATGAAGTAGGCGTCCACAATCCTTTAAGAAAAAAAAATAGTCCTTATCTAATTTATTTATCTGTTTCAAATAAAAACGCAATACTTGCTTTCAAACTACTTTTAGAACTATGGAAGAATTTACTAAAAACCAAATTAAGTGAAAAGGAAATTAATTTAGCTAAAGATAAATTAAGAAGTTCTTATCTCATAAATAATCAATCATTAGATGAAATTCTGCAAAGAAGAAGCCAATTAATTGGCTATAATATGGACCCTAACTTTGAAGAAAATTTTCTCTCAAAAATTGATACTGTAAATTCCGAAGATATTTTTAAAACTACTAATAAATTTTTTACAAAACCTTGCATCAGTGTATACGGGGATCCAATAGTTTGTAATAAAATTCAAGATATATGGAATATGAACTTTTAAATTAAATTTTTTCAATCTTGTCAATATCAATCAAAAAAGAACCTCTCCTAAATTTTATCTCTACTGTCTGAGGGGATTTTATAGCCTTTATCTCTCCAACTTCATCAATAGCGACCAAATCAGGAGGTCTTAGCATTGGCATGTTTTCAGAGGTTTTTAAATAAGGCAAAGGCATAATTAACTTGACTTTATCTTCAATGTTGAATTTCATTCCAAAATAGCTAATTTAACTAAACATAATATATACATAATCAAAGAAAAAAAATATCAACGAAATGCATTGTTTCATTCTAGAATCTAAAACATGTTGTAGATTTACCAAAAATGAATCAAAAATTTAAAACAATAATTTTATGGGCTCTACCTATTATTTTAGTAATTGTTCTTTCATATCAATTCCTTTCTTCAACCAATACTGATTCTCTTAAATCGAATGGGACTACGATAGCCCCTAAAAACTCAGCTGTTGCCAGAGTCAGTTATGGAAGATTCTTAGACTATATTGAATCAGGAAGAGTTACATCAGTTGATATTTTCGATGGAGGTAGAAATGCTGTTATAGAAACTATAGATTCAGATCTAGATAACAAAGTGCAAAGGTTAAGAGTTGATTTGCCTGGATTAACTCCAGAATTAATAAATAATCTAAAAAGTGAAGGAATTAGTTTTGATATACATCCAGTTAAAACTGCCCCTCCAGCACTTGGAGTTCTAGGTAATCTCCTTTTCCCCGCAATTCTCATTGGAGGATTAATCTTACTAGCCAGAAGATCTAATGGTATGCCTGGAGGACCAGGTCAGGCTATGCAATTTGGAAAAACAAAGGCAAGGTTTGCTATGGAAGCCGAAACTGGTGTTGTCTTTGATGACGTAGCAGGAGTAAATGAAGCAAAACAAGATTTGGAAGAGGTTGTCACTTTCTTAAAAAAACCTGAAAAATTCACATCTGTCGGAGCTAGAATACCTAAGGGAGTTTTACTTGTTGGGCCACCAGGTACAGGAAAGACACTTTTAGCCAAAGCTATAGCAGGAGAGGCTGGGGTTCCTTTCTTTTCATTATCTGGTTCAGAATTTGTAGAAATGTTTGTTGGTGTTGGTGCAAGTAGAGTCCGTGATCTTTTTAAAAGAGCAAAAGAGAATAGTCCTTGTCTTATTTTTATCGACGAAATTGATGCTGTAGGTAGACAAAGAGGTGCAGGTATTGGTGGAGGAAATGATGAAAGAGAACAGACGCTCAACCAATTATTAACAGAAATGGATGGGTTTGAAGGCAACAGTGGGATAATTATAATAGCTGCTACTAATAGGCCAGATGTGCTAGATTCTGCCTTAATGCGACCAGGAAGATTCGATAGACAAGTTACAGTTGATGCACCTGATATCAAAGGTAGATTATCTATCTTAGAAGTTCACGCAAAAAACAAAACACTTCAGGAAGATCTAACCTTAGAAAGCATTGCAAGAAGAACACCCGGATTTACAGGAGCAGATCTCGCCAACTTACTAAACGAGGCTGCCATATTAACAGCAAGAAGAAGAAAAGATTCAATAGGTATCTCTGAAATTGATGATTCAGTCGATAGGATAGTTGCCGGCATGGAAGGTTCTCCACTTACTGATGGGAGAAGTAAAAGATTAATCGCTTATCACGAAGTTGGTCATGCACTTATAGGTTCTTTGGTAAAGGCTCACGATCCAGTTCAGAAGGTTACAGTTATACCTAGAGGTCAAGCAAAAGGTTTAACTTGGTTTACTCCAGATGATGAGCAAACTCTTGTAAGTAGAGCCCAACTCAAAGCAAGAATAATGGGAGCTCTTGGAGGAAGAGCGGCTGAAGATGTTGTTTTTGGGAAAGGGGAAATAACAACAGGAGCTGGAGGTGATTTCCAACAAGTTGCATCCATGGCAAGACAAATGGTTACAAGATTCGGAATGAGTGAATTGGGTCCTATCGCCTTAGAAGGTGGAAACCAAGAAGTATTTATTGGAAGAGATTTAATGACTAGAAGTGAAGTTTCCGACTCTATTTCAAGGCAAATTGATGAAAGTGTAAGAGTTATGGTCAAAAATTGCTACAAAGAAACATACTCTTTGGTTAGTAAAAACAGGGAAGCCATGGATAAGTTAGTTGATATTTTGATTGAGAAAGAAACATTAGACGGCGAAGAATTTGTAAAAATTCTCTCCGAATTTACAAAGATACCTGAGAAGGAAAGAACACCTCAACTACTTTGATCAAGTATTTCTAATCGGTTTTTTGTTTAAAACTGAATCAATCAAACCATAATCAACTGCCTCTTGAGGGGACATATAAAAATCTCTATCAGTATCTTCCTTTATGGTTTGAAGGTCTTTACCTGTTCTATCAGATAACTCAGAATTTAATCTGTCTTTTAAGTATAAAATTTCATCTGCTTGAATTCTAATATCACTTGCCTGACCCCGAGCGCCTCCAAGTGGTTGATGAATCATAATTCTTGAATGTTTAAGACTACTTCTCTTACCTTTCGTTCCTGCAGCCAATAAAAAGGCTCCCATACTAGCTGCTAATCCAACACAAACTGTGTGAATATCAGGCTTAACATGTTGCATAGTATCAAAGATACCTAAACCATCATAAACAGATCCTCCTGGAGAATTAATATACATAAATATATCTTTTTCAGGATCTTCGGCCTCAAGAAAAAGTAATTGAGCAACAATTCTATTTGCAGTATCGCTAGTAACTTGTTCACCTAAAAATATAATCCTCTCTCTTAAAAGTCGAGAGTATATATCAAATACTCTTTCACTTCCACCAGATTCTTCAAGAACTAAAGGGATCATAATAATATTTACTTGTTTATTAGATATTAACGATATTGAGTCAACATACGCTATGGTTATTAAGGTTTACATATAAAAAATTGAAAGAAAAACTGACTGTCTCCGATAGCAAAAAGTTATTTCATGAAAAATTCCCTTACGTTATACCCGGTTTATATAAAAGGATAGTAGATGAAATGCTTGTTGAACTAAATCTTCTTAATCATCAGAATGAATTTGTTCAAGATCAGTTGTTTTGCGTTGGGCTTACCCAAACATTCAAAGAATTAACAAAGGGCTATAAACCTGAGAAACATTTATCACCTCTATTTGACTCATTATGTAATTCTTCAAATTTTGAGTCTGAGATCATAAAGGAAACCTCCGAAAAGACACTTAAAATCTTTAAGGATAAGTCTTTAAAAGATGTTATTAATATGTTGATAGAAAAAAGCAAATCTAAGCTCTACCCTTCAAGGATATTGAATCTAGGATTATATTCAATAATTTCAGGTTCTAAAGATTTCGATGATATGAAAGATTCGGCAAAAAATAAAATTATTTCTGAAACCGTAAAAAGTTTAAATTTATCTGTTAATAAAGCAGAGAAAGATATTGGGATATACAAAAGTACTGTTATTAAACTACAACAAGCTAAAGAACTTATTGAAGAATCAAGAGTTAAGGAGAAGAATAATTAATTAACTAAAAATAATTAAATTTATTCATTTTTTAATTCTTTTTTTATCCTTCCAAGAGACATATGAAATATAAATTACGGCGAAAGTTATAAAAACAAGCAGGAAGAAAGATGTAAATATAAGAAATTTATTCAAATAGACTTCATAACTTAAAGTAGATAAATCATACGTCAATTGATCCGTCACCATTTCTTCCCCAAACTACCATAGCAATTGAAAAAGTAAAAATGGCAGCTAAGGCAGCCCAACCTATTTGATAAATCATTCATAATTTCATTATTAATTTAAATATAACAGAAGTTCTTTTTATTTTTTATTTTCTGATTAATTCCCTAATAAAAATTAATCACTCAAAACTCTTTTTAAGCTAATAAAATATAAATTTAGTATTAGTTGATTTTGGGAAGAGTAGTTCTAAACCATAGTACACACATCGAAGGATTGATTCCAATCCTACAAAAACTGGCTTTGAATATAAATATCAAAACAATTACACCTGCTATCATTTCAAGGGTTAGGGGTAGATCATCTGGTTTAGTGATAAGAATTTCAGTAAAAACAATAAATGGATATAAAGCTATTGCCAGAAAAGGAAAGACTGCTCAAGAAGTATTTATATCAACAGACTTAAGTAAAAATGAATTAAAAAAGCTTTTAGATACTTGTAGTAGTTGTTAGGATTAAAAATATAGCCATATTATCTGAACAATAATAATTGAATGAAATCACTTAGTAATTTATTTTTTATTATATTCTTTTTAATTATTTATCAAAATTCTGCTTATTCACTAACTGACTACCAAATTAAAAGTAGATGTCGAAAAAACAAGAATAGTTTAATTTGTATCCGAAATTTAAAATCTAAAAAGAATAAATTGATGCAAGGAAATCGTATTGAGATCCCTGTGATCCCCTTCAAAAATTAAGTAAATATTAGATCTCAAATTCTGATTCAAAAGTAGAGAAAGCTCTATTATAGGCAGAGATTAAGTTTTCAGAATTATCATTAAAACCAACCAACTCATAATCATTCTTCAATTCATCATAAGAACTGACAACCTGTGTAAAAGCGCTCATATATTCTTTTTGTATATCTTCGTCATTAATATCATATATTTTAGCTAAGACTAGCTCCACATTTTTTTTGGATGAGTATATTTTTTTTTCAAAATCTTTATTTAACTTTCTTCTTTTTTTTGGCATTATGGGATATATATAAAAAACATAAATTTACAATAATCAAATTTATGAGTAAATTAAATCAAAACTTAAAAAATAAAAATATAGTTTTCAAATCAAAATAAAACCACTATATTCCAAATAAGTAATTAGACGAAATGGAGAAAAAAGAATCAAGAAAGGGACAAGATATAAAAAATCCAACCTTTGATAATAAGAAAATCAAAAAAACCTCAAGCCCAAATAAGGTAGAAAAATCGCTTCCATGGTGGGTCGAATTATTATTTGTTCAAATAGGATTGCCCGATAAGTGGTTAATAAAATTATTAAAAACTAGAAAAAATAGTTATGAGTTTATTAAAAATGAAAAAAGAATTATATCAATGTCATTAATTTTCTTGGGTACTTTGGCTTATTTTAATCCTGTTATTAAATACTCAAGGGAAAAATTAGATTGCGAATCTACAGCGAAAAAATATATAAAAGAAAATAAAAACATCAAGAAAATTAATAATAAAGAATTAAGAATGTTATCTACTAATTTTTGTAATGGTGGTGAAGAGATATATGAAATTGAAAATAAAAAAATTTGATCAAATTTATTTTGAATAAAAGTCATTTAAAATATTATAATTCTATAGTTTAAACATAATTCTATTAACTCCTTTATGACTGACGTTAGAAAAAAAAAGGATAATGTTAAGATGCACCTAAAGGACCTAAGACTTGAATTGAAAAAGATGCATCTTGCGGTAACTGAAGAATTAGTACTCCCAAATCCAGATGAGGTAAAGTCACTTATGTATAAAATGGACCAACTTTTAAAAGTAATAGAATCAAAATGACTTAGAATTTACTAGTTTTCTTAAGAAGCTCTATTGAAACATCTCAATCCAATGAAAAATTTCAAAAAAATTACATATTTATTTTTAATAATGTTTTTTTTAATAAGTTGTAAAACAACTATTAATAATGAACCCTCAGAAAAAGAATTAGAAAAAATTCAGAGTGGTCAAATTAAAAATGAAAAAGAGAAAATGGAAATTATAGTTTCTTGTGGGGAAGGTGAAATAAATGAATTTATAAATGATGGATGGATTATTGTAGAAGAATATTCAGAAGAAAAAGTATGCACTTGGAAATCAGTTCCTGCCAATGATAGTTGCGACATAGATAAAGACAAAGGCTGTAAAATTACTCAGCCAGATAAAATTGGTGAAGAGAAGACATACATTTTAGAGAGAAAATAAATCTCATGAAAGAAAGTTGGACTTTTTTAATATCTTCAATATTGGAACAATTGAACAAGAATACACCTAAGAAAATTAATCTTAATAAAGAGGAATTTAATGATTTTATTAAATTCCTAATTAATAATAATAAAAATTAAGTTTCAAATTAGGTTTTGATATTATCAATCAATATATGATGTAAGTAAAACTAAATATAAATGTATAACTTTTCTTCCTTGACTACAGCACTTATTCTAGTTTTTATTCTAAGCCTTTTTTTATTGTTTAAAGTCACCTCAAAAGATAAAAGCTAATTTAGATCTCATGACCACTAAATAATTGGATCCTCTCTGAGAAATAAAACCGACTTGTAGCTGAAGTCATCTTCTATCCACTCTTTATATTCTTCTAATATACATTTTTGATCTTCTTTTTTTAATAAATGTACTCTCGCTTTAGCATTATTGATTGCTAAATTTATAAAATATTTGTAATCATTAGTATCAGAGTTCATTAAAAATTTAACATTAGTAATAATAATAAATAGTGCTAACTATTTTTTTGTATTAGTAGTAACAATTAACCAGATATATATGATAAAAGTATCAAGCATTACCGAAGTTTTCACCCTATATTTATAATAATAAGCTATTTAAATAATGTCTTACGAAGCTGGAAGTAAAGAATGTAGGCACCTTATAGAGGCTAAAGAAAGTCTCTTATCAGCTATGGATTCTTTAAGTAACATCAGTTCAACTGATATCCTACAAATACAAATAAAAGAAATTTATAATAAGTTAGAAATTATGCATGACAATCGAAAAAAAATTGAGTCAACACCTAATTACTTATGAAAACTTCAAATTATTTAAAAATTTTCATAATCACTCTTGAATTTTTTTCTTCTATTATCTGATAGTAATTCATGAAGGGCGTCAAGTTGAGCATGTACTTCTTTGGCATCATTTAAATCCGGCAATAAGTCATCTTTAATAAGCATTTGATGCATCTCCCTTAGTTCTAATCTTATATATCTAAGATGTGAACTCACTTCTTCTCTTTTAGTTGCACTCATATAAACCTAAAACCATAATACATTATACAATATTGACTTTTTATCCAAATATAAAAAACTAAGGTAAATAAATTTTTATCTGTTTGACTAACTGTTTATTGTAAAATTATCCTTATGAAGAAAAAATCATCAAAAAGAATTCAAATCAAAAACAAGAAGAATGAGAAGAAATTAGGCGAAACAAAAAATTCGGCTAAATTTATATTATTTATATTTGGGATAGGTCCAATTATTGGAATAATTATATTTTTATACAGCCAAGGTTTTTTCAATTCTCCTAATATCTA